>CAYVKZ010000016.1:5599-33814 GCA_964452295.1 uncultured Acidiphilium sp. | reverse complement strand
ACGCTATAACCGAAGCGGAAAGCTACGACGGACCTTCTTTGGTTATCTGCTACGCTCCCTGCATCAACCACGGTATTAACATGACCAATTCTCAAGCCGAAGAAAAGAAAGCGGTCGACTGCGGTTATTGGCACCTTTACAGATACAATCCCGCTATCACCGACGGCAATCCCTTCACTTTAGACAGCAAGGATCCGGTTGACAGTTATCAAGAATTCTTGATGGGCGAAACCAGATACACTTCGCTTAAAAAAGCTCAACCCGAACTCGCGGCTGAACTTTTCGAAAGAGCCGAAGAAGAAAACACCGCAAGACTCAATAAATATAAAAATCTTGCTAAAAAAGACTGATTTTAGTTAAAAACAAAAACCTTCCGAAAACGAAACTTTTCGAATTAGGAAGGTTTTTTTATAACTTTTTATTTTTTTTATACTTTCTTATAAACTTTACAAAGGTTTAGATAATATTTTTTTATATTCTCGCGGGTATTTTTCAGGCGTTTTTTTAATTTTTTCTATTATTAAAATCGCGCGCTCGTTTGAATTTTCGTCGCCGTTTAAACAATATTTTTTAATTTCTATAATTTTTAAATTAAGCTCTTTTAAGGCTTTTTCGGCTTTTTTAATTTCGCTTTCGCAATAATTTTTATAAAAAACAGCTTTTCCGCCGACTTTTAAAAAAGGAGTGCAAAGTTCGCATAAAACGTTAAGTTCGGCAACCGCGCGCGCGGTTACTTTATCGAATTTTTCGCGATATTTTTCGTTTCTGCCTAATTCTTCGGCTCTGCCGCATAAAACTTCAAATTTTTCAAACTTTAAAAGTTTTTTCGCCTCGTTTAAAAAATTACACTTTTTGTTGGTTGCTTCGAGTAAAGTAAAATCCAAACTTTCTTCGTTTATTTTAAGCGGAACGGAAGGAAAACCCGCCCCCGAGCCTACTTCTATTATTTTTTCTTCTTTATTAAAAAAATCTATTCCTTTTAAGCTGTCTACAAAATGTTTTACGTAAACGCCTTCTTCTTCTCTTATGGCTGTTAAATTGTATTTTTTGTTTTCTTCAAGTAAAAAATCGCAAAATTCTTTAAATTTTTCCTCTTTTTTACTATCGATTCGTATTTCGTTGTTTATAAATTCTTCTCTCATATAGAAAATAATATCATAATCTTTAAAAAATTACAAGCTATAAAATAACTCTTTAAAAATGAAACTTAAAAATTTTATGCACATGCGAACATCAACTCCACATTTTTTAAACGTTCATATTGTGGATAACTTATTTTTATAATTTTTTTTATTATAAAAAAACTATCATAATTTTTTACGCGCTCTTTTTTATTTGATTTTTTGGCTTAAATATTATATAATCTATATATAAGATAAAAAGTACGCCATTTTTTAGAAAAATGTTAATTAAATTTAAATATAATGTTTTCCACATTTTTTAAGTTTGTTAACCTTTTAAACACGCGGTTTAAACATAGTTATAAACATTTAAAGTTTTAAAATTTGCTTTATTTAATGCGAAATTTTAAAGATTTACACATTTCAACCGCACCCTACTTATAATGCTACTAAAAATATAAAAATATTTAATCAATAGGAGAACGGACGATGAAAACCGTTGTAAAAGCGATAGACCTTTCGAACGCAGTGCTTAAAGTCGTAAAAGCGGTAAGCACAAAAGGGCAAAATCAAGCTTTAGAATGTATTAAGCTTTTTTGCAAAGGGGATAGTCTTACTTTAACCGCTACCGATACCGAAATTTCTATAGAAAAAACAATTAAAGCCGAAACTTTTCAAGAAGGTTGCACTTTGGTTCCGGGCAAGCTCTTTGCCGATTTTATAAAAAAGCTCGAAGAAGAGGACGACTTAGAGCTTTATAAAGAAGGCGAAATGTTAAAAATAACCTACAGTTCGTCTGAAGGATTTATTCAAACTCTCGATCCCGAAGATTTTCCTTTAATAAATAAAGATATAAACGAAAACTCCTTTACTCTTTTGCAAAAGGATTTAAAAGAATTGGTTAATAAAACCGCCTTTTCTTGCTTACAAGACGACAGCAGACCTATTTTGAAAGGTTGCTATTTGGAAGAAGAAGAAGGAAAGCTTACTTGCGTTGCGTTAGACGGCTTTAGAATGGCAGTTTGCAAAAAACGCTTGATAGAATATAAAGGAAAAATTAAAGCGGTCGTTCCTTCGCGCGCATTAGGCGAAATAGTAAGACTTTGCGAACGCGACGACGAGCCGGTTACCGTTATTTTTCAGGGAAAGAGCCTTTTGGTCGAAGTTGACAGCACTACCTTGACCGCTCGCCTTTTAGACGGAGAATACGTTAACTATAAACAAATAATACCTAAAGACTTCGTAACCGAATTTAAAGCCAATAAGGTTATGTTCGAAAATGCGGTCGAACGCGCGGCTATAGTTGCCAGGGTTATGAAAAATTTAGTTAAACTCGACGTTAAAGAAAACTCGGTTAACATTTCTTCTACTTCCGAAAAAGGAAACGTAAGCGAAAACGTGATTATTAACCTAAACGGCAAAGACATCGTTATTGCATTTAACAGTAAGTATATTTTGGATTGCTTGCACGCTATCGACGACGACTTTATTAAGGTTTCGTTGAACACGCCTATTTCGCCTTGCATAGTGACTCCTAATTCCGAAAGCGACTCTTTATATTTAATTTTGCCTATCAGAATTAACTCATAAAAGCCGAAAAATTATTAAAAAGGTTGATTTTAAGGTAAAATTAAGGTTAAAAAGATTAAAATAAAAATATAAACGCCTTTTTATCGATAAAATATTTGACAAAAGGGAACAAAATAAATAAAATTATATTGTTTGCTAAAAAAACAATAATCAGGAGATATAAAAATGAAAAGAACTTATCAACCCAAGAAAAGACAAAGAAGCAAAGTACACGGTTTTAGAAAAAGAATGGCTACTAAAGACGGAAGAAACGTTTTAAAAAGAAGAAGAGCTAAAGGTCGCCATAAACTTTCGGCTTAATTAAAGATTTAATTTTTTTAAAAGCTTAAAAATTTGGATTGCAGATTAAAAAAACAGAGCGATTTCGACTTGGTTTTTAAAAAAGGCAAAAGATGCTATGGAAGATCCTTGCTTTTGATTTACGTGCCTGCGCGTAGTTTAAAAATAGGTTTTTCCGTAAGCAAAAAAAACGGCGGAGCCGTTGTCAGAAACCGCGTTAAAAGATATTTTAGGGCGGCTTTTCGCGAGTATTTAAATCGTATAAACGGTAATTATTACGTGGTTTTGGTTCCTAAAAAGAGCGAAAACTACTCGTTTTTTGCTTTTAAAGAGGACATTGCCTTTATTTTAAAAAAGGAAAAGCTTATCAAAGATGCTTAATCGCTTTTTTATAAAAATTTTAAAACTTTATAAAAAATACGTTTCTAAAGGCTTAAATACCGGCTGTATTTTTACGCCGACTTGTAGCGAATACGCTATAGACGCGCTTGAAAAATATAGTTTTCTTTCAGCCTTTACTTTAATATTATTTAGAATTTTGCGCTGTAATTCGCTTAACAAAGGGGGATTCGATCCCGTTCCCGATAATCCTAAAACCAAAAAATGGCTTTTGTAGGATATATTTTTAATTTTATTTATTTATATTTTTTTAAATCTGCTTATATAAGTTAAAAAACAGAAATCAAGCGGCGCGCTTTTTAATTAGATTTTTAGGAGAAAAATGGATTTTTCTGCACTACTTTCGATTTCCGTAGATACCATCGGCACTATAAAAAACGTTATAGCTCTCGACTGGCTCGGAAACATAATAAAATGGCTTATAGAGGGCTGTAACAGCATAGGATTGGGAATAATAGTTTTTACTCTTATTTTAAAGCTTATAACCTTGCCCTTCGATATAATTTCGCGCGTTTCGACTAAGAAAAACGCGATAAAAATGGAAAAAATGCGTCCGGAGCTGGAAAAGCTTCAACGCCAATACGCAAACAATAAAGAACTTTATCAACGTAAGCTTAACGACCTTTATAAAAGTAACGGTTACAGCGCGTTTGCGTCTTGTTTGCCGACGCTATTGACGCTTATTATATTTATAGTGGTAATAGGTCAGTTTTCGACGTATTCGAACCACGCGAACTTCGGCGTCCTTTGCGATATGGCAGATAAATACGACCAAACGATTATAAACTACGACGAAAATCACGGAACGAACTATATTATAAAAACTGACTCCGAAGGATATTATTTAAACCTTTTTGAAGTAGCTAAAGTAGACGAAAATATTAAAACTTACGGTTTTGAAGTAATAGAAAACGAAGGTTTTAATTCGAGTTTTACTTTAAACGGCGAAACGAGCGAAAATATTAAAAAATTGCTTTCGCAGATGATAAACGCGGATTCCGATACGGAAATAAGCGCGGAAGAAAAAGCTGAAAAAGCTCTTTATAATTACGTAGTAGGCGATATTTCGAAAAAAGACGAATACGCCGAAAAAGGCTTGGTAATTCACGTTTATAACGAAAACGGAGTTTACAGTTATAATAACGAAAACTTTAAAAAAGAAAACGGCGAGGTTATGAGCGATTCGGAAATAACGAAAATGCTCAGCACCGACGTAGCAGAGTTTTTCGCAAAAAACTTTTACGAAAAAACCGTTATAGAAGCGGCGAGAGAAGCTTCTGCCGAGGCTTTTAGAAACACCGATTTAAGATTTTTGTGGGTTAAAAATATATGGTCGCAAGATTTACCTTGGGAACACCCCATTAAAGAAAATTTCAGCGATTACGGCTTTACGATAAGCTCTAACTGCTTTACTTCTTGCTCGGCAAGCTGCAGCGGCAAAAGCAATACCGTCGATACGATGAGCGAAGAAGTTTATGCGGAAATTACGCATAATTTAACTCAAGAAAAAAGCGAACCCAACGGTTATTTGATTTTAGTTTTGCTCTCGATAGGAACTATGCTTTTATCGCAAGTTTTAATGCAAAAGGCAAACAAAACTCAGATGGAATTATCGTCGGTTGACGGCGCGGACGGTACGGCGGCTCAAAGTCAGAAAATGATGACTTGGATGATGCCTATAATGTTCGGCGTATTTTCGTTTATGTATACGGCTTCGTTCTCGATTTATATAGTGGTAAGCTCGATTTTCAGTACTTCTTCGACGATGCTTATAAA
Source organism: uncultured Acidiphilium sp. (assembly GCA_964452295.1). GTDB lineage: Bacteria > Bacillota > Clostridia > Christensenellales > Borkfalkiaceae > HGM11416. Next base: position 28,649 of record CAYVKZ010000016.1, on the reverse strand, counting down.
CTACTTCGTTGAAAAGAGTTTTGAGAAAAAAGCGGCTAAAGAAGCCGAAGAATTAGAGCTTAAAAGATTAGGCAAATGGCGCGCCAACATGGATAGTAAAAGCGGAAAAACAGAAAACAATAAAAACGCGAAAAACGGTAAAAGCGGTAAAAACAAATAAGAAAAATAAAAATCGCGCTAAGCGCGGATAAGGAGCAATATAATAATGGAAAGCATAGAAGTATTCGGAAAAACCGTTGAAGAGGCAATAGAAAACGGACTTTCCGAGCTCGGCATAAAGAGAGAAGACGCCGAAATAGAGGTTTTGGAAGAACCGCAGAGCAAGGGTATACTTTTTAAAAAGACTACGCCCGCAAAAGTAAAAATTAACAAGAAAAAAACCGACAGCGCGCGCGCGGTAGAGTTTTTAGACGGACTTTTCGATCTCATAAAAGTTCATGCAGAAACCGAAATTACTCGCGACGACGAAAAAATTTGTATCAACTTAATAGCTTCGAATTCGTCCTTTTTAATAGGCTATCGCGGAGAAATTTTGGACGCGATTCAATGCTTGGCGGGTGCCGTTGCAAACATCGGACGCGAGGATTATAAACGCGTAGTCGTTGATTGCGAGCAATATCGCGAAAAACGTGAAAACACTCTTACGGCTTTAGCCGAAAGGCTTGCCGAAAAAGCGGTTACTACGGGCAGAAAAATCAATTTAGAGCCCATGAACCCCTTTGAAAGAAGAATTATTCACACTGCCCTTTCTTCTCGCGACGACGTTAAAACGGAGTCTGAAGGTAAAGAGCCTAAGCGTTACATAGTAATAGTTCCTAACGACTTGCGCGACGACAGACCTATTTCTGCCGACCATAGAAACAGAAACGACCGTTCTAAGGTTTACGATAAGGATAAAAACGGTTTCGAGCGTCGCGGCAGAAACGACGGAAAGCGCGATTACCGCGGCGGAAAATGTTATCGTGGCGGTAGAGGCGACCGCGGTGAAAAACGCGATAACGGAATGTACGGAAAGCCTAAGGATAAAAGCAACGTTACGTCCTTCGGAACTTTTATAGGCAACAGCACTCATACGGACGAAAACTAAAAAGTTAAAAAAAGGACGGATACGTATAAGCGTTTCTCCGTCCTTTTATTTTTATAAAGAATGAAAGACTATGAATAACAGTTACAAAGAATTACCCGAAAATTACGAGAAAATATTTGAAATCAACGCGAAGGATAAAAAAACGGGCTTAATATTTAATTTAATAGCATTTGCCGTAATGATAATAGCCGTAGTAATAGCGCTTTTAACCAAAAACGTACTTGACGAAGCTGAAGTTATAACGGCAAAAGATTTAACAGAGTTTTCTATAAAGATGTTATGCTTTGCGGCGTCGATGTTTGTATACGTAATTTTGCACGAGATTTTGCACGGAATAGCGTATAAAGCAATGACGAAAGAAAAGCTTAAATTCGGCATAAGCTGGTCGTGTGCGTTTTGCGGAGTTCCCGAGGTGTACGTAAACAGAAAAACCGCGCTTATAGCGTTAGCTTGTCCCTTGGTAGTTTTTACGATAGTTTTCGGTGCGTTGATAGCGATATTTTGGTTTACGGACGCGCTGTTATACTTTTTGACGGTAATTTTAACGGGAATGCATTTAGGCGGTTGTTCGGGCGATATTTATATGCTGATTCTTTTGCTGTTTAAGTATAAAGAAAATACGCTGCTTTTAAACGACGACGGACCTAAACAAACGATATACGATTTAAAAAAATAATAAAGAGATAAAAAAAAGACTTCCTTTTTAAGAGGAAGTTTTTTTTGCAATTTAATTTTTTTGCCGAATTTTTACTTTTTGTTTCCGGCATGGCGAACCATTTCGGCAAAGCCGTTGAAAACCGGAATGCTTAAAAAAATTAACCAACCGGGGTGCCATAAATTCCACGCGAAACCGAGCACTAAATAAACGATAACCGTGAATAAAGGATACATCGCGTGCAAAAGAGCGGAAAACGATTTACCGGATAATATCGCGTAATAAATGGGAATAGTGAAAAATATCAGCCAGCCGGGGTGCCACAAGCCCCATATAAAGCCTAAGCATAAATAAACGGCAGCCGCGAAAACGGGATACGGGAAGCCTTTTAAGCCGTTTTCTAAAATAGAAACAATCATCGGAACGAGCAAAAACACTATCCATCCGGGATGCCATAAATTCCAAATAAAGCCGAGGCATAAATATAAAAGTATGCAAAACGACGTCGTCGGAAAAAATTCCCACGCGTTTTTTTCGCGCTTAAAACTGAATTTAAATTTGTGTTTTTGATTATTTTCTTGCGGGGATTGATGAAATTCGGCGGCTTCTTCGGCGGTAAAGGCGCAGTCTTCGTCGCATTTGCGATAAGTTCCGTCCGCTTGCTCTTCTAAACGCACTTTTTTGCCGTCCGTTTCAACGTATATGTATTTTTTTTCGTTACTCATAAAGAACCTCCTTATTCGCTTAATTCTTTTATAGCGCGTTTATAAACGCGGCATAAAAACTTTATGCAGTTAACGCTTATGAATTCGTTGGGCTGGTGAATTCGGCTGTCTTCCCCTTTCATTTCGGGTCCGAACGCCGCGCCTAAGGGAAGCGCCCTCGCATAAGTTCCGCCGCCTATGGCAACGGGCTGCGCGTTTTCGCCGGATTCTTCGTTATAAATATTTAAAAGGGTTTTTATCAAAAAGCTGTTTTTATCGTTGAACAAAGGCAATTGATGCTTAGTATCGTTCTTATCGTATTTGCCTATTTTGCTTGCCGCTTCAGTTATAAAAGTAGGCGGAAGCGTGGCGGGATATCTGAAATCTACCGTTATTTTGAGCTTGCCGTCTTCAAGCCTTATAATATCGGGCGACATCGTTAAATATCCCGTTTCGTCTTTAGTGTTTTTAAGTCCTAAAACGTCGTCGAACAAAAGCTCGTGAATTTTCGGCGAAACGAGATTTAAGTCGGCGAGATATTTTAAAAGCGGATATATCGCGTTTTTGCCTTTTTCGGGCGTGGAGCCGTGCGCCGCGACGCCGAACCCTTCGATTTTATCGCCGTTTATTTTTAAGCCGTGCTTTTTTGCCAAGTTTTCGTCAATCGGCGCGATCGCGTAGGCGTAGTCGCATACTACGTTGACCATCTCGCCCCCGCAAACCGCCTTAATTTCGCTAGAACAATCGAATTCGAAGGTCGGAGCGAAAATTCCCTTTTCGGCGTATAAAACGGGAAAATCGCCGTCGGGCGAAAAACCGAAATCGGGGAACTTGGCTACCTTTTCGTAATGCTTCATGCATGCCCAGCCCGTTTCTTCGTTGCAACCCAAAATGAGCTTTATAGTGTGGCGCGGAATAAAGCCCTCTTCTTTTAACGCTTTCATCATATAAAGCGAAACGACGGCGGGTCCTTTGTCATCGGTTGCGCCGCGCGCGTAAATTTTGCCGTCGCGTTCTTCGGGAATAAAAGGATCGCTTTCCCAATCGGAAAGTCTGCCCGGTTTTACCACGTCTAAATGGCACAAAATGCCGAGCGTTTTTGCGTTTTCGCTTTTATCGCTACCCTCCCACACTATTTCGCCGACGTAGTTATCGTAGTTTATGCTTTTAAAGCCGAATTCTTCGCCTAAATTAAGCATAAATTCTAATGCTTTTTTAACTTCTTCGCCGAACGGCGCGTTCAAGACGGGTTCTGCCTGAACGCTTTTAAACGAGCATAATTTTTTTATGTCTGTTTTAATTTTTTCGAGCAAATTTACCGAAATCGCGTTTTTGCATTCTTTTTTATCGATGTTCGGGTTCATAAACAAACCTCCTTTAAAAATTTAGGTTTAATTTTGTTTTAAATGTGATAAACACCTTAAAAATATTATACACTTTTTTTTAAATATGGTAAAATGTATAGAGCTGGTTTTTGAAATTTTAAAACTCAAATGCGAAAAAAATATAAAACGTATTAACCTCTCAGGAGATCGAAATGGAAAAAGTTAGAACTAGATTTGCCCCCAGCCCTACGGGCTTTATGCACTTGGGCGGACTTCGCACCGCACTTTATTCGTACCTTTACGCTAAACAACACGGCGGCGATTTTATTCTGCGTATCGAAGATACCGACCAAGAACGCTTCGTCGAAGGCGCTATCGAGGTAATTTATTCTTCGCTTAACGAATCGGGCATAACTTACGACGAAGGTCCGGACGTAGGCGGAAATTACGGTCCTTACGTGCAGAGCGAACGTAAGGCTATCTATATGGAATACGCTAAAAAGCTTATAGAACTCGGCGGTGCGTATTATTGTTTTTGCTCGAAAGAACGTTTGGAATCGCTAACCGACGAAAACGGCAATCGTAAATACGACAAACATTGCCTTTCGCTTAGCAAAGAAGAGGTCGAAGCTCGCCTTAAAGCGGGCGAACCTTTCGTTATTCGTCAAAATATTCCTAAGGAAGGAAAATCGAGCTACGACGACCTTGTCTACGGCACGATTACCGTCGATTATTCGGAACTCGAGGACAACGTGCTTATTAAATCCGACGGCATGCCTACTTATAACTTCGCTAACGTCGTGGACGACCATCTTATGGGCATTACGCACGTCGTTCGCGGAACCGAATATTTGTCGTCTACACCGAAATATAACTTAATGTACGACGCGTTCGGTTGGGAAAGACCTAAATATATTCATTTGCCCACCATCATGAAAGACGCGACGCGCAAGCTTTCTAAACGCTACGGCGACGCGAATTTCGACGATTTCGTCAACAAAGGATATCTTCCCGAGGCTATCGTTAATTACGTCGCTTTGCTCGGCTGGAGTCCCAAGGAAAATATCGAAAAAATGAGCATGCAACAGATGATAGAGTTGTTTTCCTTAGACGGCGTTTCGAAATCGCCATCTATTTTCGACGACGCGAAACTCCGCTGGCTTAACGGCGAATATATCAAGCAAATGTCCGACGAGGAGTTCGCAAAAATCTCCGAACCCTTCTTTAAAAAGTCTAAAGTTTACGGCAAATACGATTTGATTAAGCTCGCCGCGCTTATGAAAACGCGCGTGGAAATTATGTCCGAAATTCCCGAAAAAATCAACTTTTTAGAAGAATTCGGCGAATACGATACCGAGCTTTTCGTGCATAAAAAAATGAAAACGGACAGAGATTTGGCTCGCAGCGTTTTACCTATGATTTTAGAAGTTTTAGAAAAAGTTGACGATTATTCGCACGATCCGCTGCACGACGCGCTTATCGCCTTGGCTACCGAAAAAGGACTTAAAAACGGTCAGGTGCTATGGACGGCGCGCGTCGCTCTTACCGGTAAAGACGTTACCCCCGGCGGAGCTATCGAAATGGCTGAAATTTTGGGCAAGAAAGAAAGTTTAAGACGTATTAAATTCTCGATTGACTTACTCGGTTAAAAATAAAAACCGCGGCGCTTTAAGATTTATTTAAGATTTATTCGCGCGGTCGTTAAAAAAATTTAATATTTAAGCATTTTGCGAACGAGTTTTGATAAAAATTAAGCTCGTTCGTTTTTTATATTTTCGATTTTTTAACGGCTAGTCTTTTTCTTTTCGCACTTTAGGGCGTATTTAAGGTCTTTTTCGGCTTGCTTTTTTTCGCGGATTTTGATTTTTCGTTCAAGCTTGTTTTGTTCGCGTTGCAGTTTTAACGCTTGTTGCGCTTTCGTGCCGATACCCTTGTTTTGCAACTGCTTGTTTATCTCGCGCCGCATGCGCTTTTGATTGATTTTTCGCTCTTCTGCCATTTCCGTTTTTATAGGCGGACTGAATTTTAACCTGTTTTGATTTTGTAAGAAAAATTCGTATACGTCGTAGTCTTTCGGCTCTGCACCGAAAGTAATTTTGCATACTTCGTATAGCCCGTCGGCGTATCGCTCGTATATTCCGATCCAAAACGGAGATTCGAACATAACCGTTAACTCGGATTTGATAGGCATACTATTTGTTCTTTTTAAATTGTCTTTCGAAATCGTCGAGCCATTCTAAAAGCGAGTTATACAGCCGTGTTTGCTGGTCGAAAATCGTTCTTCCTACAATAGGAATATTCGCATATTCGGCTGCGTAATTTTCACTGTTTTTAGCCGAAGTTTGTATGCTTGACTTTAACTTCGAAACTAATTTTAAAGCCTCTTTTTTATCTATTTTGTTCAGATTGGTAATCACTACGTTAAAATCGAACAATAATGGAACGGATTGTGACGCATGCGATGACATGAGTTCTTCAAAATACCTCTTTCCGCTATCGGTGACGGTGTAGATCGCTTTATCCGCAAATCTATCCCCTTTTACGACGTCGCTTTGCAAATAGCCCTTTTTATTAAGCTCGATAACCTTTCGATATACCGAAGGAACGCTTATCTTCGTCCATCGCGATAAATGATGATTTTCTACGTCCTTCTGTATTTCATAAGCACTTTGCGGTTTTTCTATTACCATTCCGAGTATTACTAAATCTATCGACGACATGATTTGATTGTCCCCCTTTGTTTTTACTATTAACAATAGTACTATTATTGATAGTAAAAGGCAAGCGAATGGGCTGTTATTTTTTAAAAAGATTGTTTTAAGAGTATTCAAGAGCGATTAAATGGCTTTTAGAGTCGATTTTATGTCGAAAAAGTTTGCGTTGTCGTCGCGTTTCAGCGTTCTCGTCTTTATAAAACCGTTTATTCCGTCGGCAATAACTTTCGCCATTGCGTATACGCCCGAAATTTTGGCGTATCCCAATGCGGAAAAGGTGTTTTTAGAGCGCTCGGCAACTACCCCGATTATGCTTACGTCGCCTATCGGCGGCAGATTTTTGTTAACCCCAAGCCCCGGGCGTATGCTTTTTTGCAATATTTTTACGCTTCCTAGGTCTTCTTTATTGCCGACGGCTGCGTCTATCGCGATTATTTTGCTTTGCGGATGCGCGTTTTTCACAAACTCCGTTATAAACGGAACGTCTTTTGCGGTTATCGGCGTGTTTAGGTTGCCGTACGTGAAAATTTGCGCTCCCCCGTTAAACGTCAGACTTCCTACCATCGGCGCCAGACTGTCGCCGACGTTTGCGTCGGTGCCGATAAAAACTAGCGTTACGCTTTGACAACCTTGACATGAGCGCAAAAGCGCTTCTTTAATGGTTGCCGAGGCGTTTTCGTTTAAATAATTTACGCAGATTTCGTTTAAAGTTAAGTTCATATCTTAGTTATTGCCGCCTTTTTAGGAGTTTATTCGTCGGGCGGTTTAATTCGTGCGTTTTTCTTTTACATGCAAGCCGCGTCGTAATTGTTTAGCTATCTTGTGATTGTTCGGCGGTTTTAATTGTTTGAATCGTATTCTTCGCCCTAAAACGGCTTAAAACGCGATAAAAACACGCTAAAAAGCGTTAAAAATAACGACTAAAACGCAATAGAATATGCAAAAGCGACAAAAGCGACAAAAGTCGACAAAAGACGCTATTTTTAATCTTTAAGCGAAAAGCGTTGCAAAAGATGAATTTTTATGATAAAATAAAATAGCGAAACAAACGGTGCCGTTTTTTGTTTTGCGCTTCGAATTCGCATTGGTTTGCGCGTTCGATTGTAAAATTAGCACCAAAGGAGATGTATTTATGATTTTTAACGTTTGCGCCGCGGCGAGCGCAAGTACGGGAATTTACGCAGATCTTGCGTGCGCCGCAATTTTGTTAGTGTTTTTAATTATCGGGCTGTGCAAAGGTTTTATAAAGCAAGCTTTCGGACTAATAGGTTCAATCGCCGCCCTCATTTTGGCAAGCGTGCTGTGCGGACTCGTGGTTAAGGGCTTGAACGGCGCGTTCGGCATAGTCGACGGTCTGGCGGCATCGCTTAATTCCAAAATGGGTTCTTCGGAATGGCTTTCGTTTTCGATAAACGAAGAAAATATTCGCAACGCTTGCAGTGAACTGCTTCTACCCGACTTTATTGCGGATTTTGCGGTCAATCAGGCGGCTGAAATGGTCGGCTCTTATAAAAACCTCGGCGAGTTTATTTCACATTCGCTTGCGAATTTAATAATCAGTGCCGCCGTTTATATCGTTCTCTTCATTATTTTGAAGATTGTCATTAATCTGCTTAGAAAATTGCTTGAAAAACTCTTTACACTACCCGGTCTTAAAACTATTAATAAATTTTTAGGTAGCGTTTTAGGTCTTGTTAAAGGGCTAATCGTTGTTTACGTGGTGTTGTTCTTAATTTCGATAATTCCTTCAGGCGAAGGCATTATTTCCGACGTGAAACAAGCGGTAGACAGTTCTTCGATTGCATCGTTTTTTGCCAACAATAACGTTTTCGCAATAGCTATTACTTGGATTGCTTCAAAATTCGGAGTTGCGGCGTAAAAAGGATTTAAAAAAACTAAACATTTTGTATTTGTAATTTTTAGCGGCTCGGTGAAACAGTTTCACGTCGAGCCGTTTTTTATGGTAAATTTTCGCATTTTCACAACAAAAATCCCGCATTTTATGCGGGATTTTGTACATTGAAAGGCATAAAGGGCAAAATGTTTCACGGAAATTTTCGAAAAAAATCGGGGTCAAAAAACAAGGAGAAGAAAAAACGCGCAAATTTTAAAAACACAAAACGCAAAATCCCGCTTTTTATGCGGGATTTTTAAAAACCGGGGAAATTTGCAAAAAATTTGTTTGGGAAAAAATGTTTCACGAAGGCGGGCTTTTGTAGGCTGAAAAACATCGGGTTTCACGTGAAACACGTTAGCGCATGCTAAACCAATTTATAAAAAAGCGGTTATTTAATGTTTTAAAAATATAGGGCGCAGTTTTCGGGCTCGCGAGTAAAGATTTTGAATCTAATTTTTTTGCGGTAAATAAGCGATGCTTTTTGTTGATTTAAGAAAAAACAGTGCGCGGTGCTTATTGTTGATTAACAAGTGCCGTGTTGGCGGTTTGTTTGTCGGCTTGGTGGCTTTGCGACGGGATTGGCGGTTTGGTTGTTAAAACACGTGATACTTTACTTTTGGCGAAGTATTGTTTTTTTAAAGTATATCGAGGTTGGTTTTGCTGCTTATATTAAATCAACCGTTGTTGGCGCGTGATAAGCATTTACTTGATGTATAGTGGTGCAATGCGCAAGGTTTAGCGTATTTGCTTTCGAAATGCGGGTTGTTGATGCGGTATAGTAGAATCCATTTAAATTTAAATTTTTATCGTGCGTCGTTTTAACTTGTCGGTACTGTGAATGGGCGGTGCTTGAAATTAACTTGGGTGCGAAAAACGCATTAAACATTAGCGCTGTTTGGTGCAAAAAATAATTTGCTATTTTTATATTGCTTTGGATATATTTTACCCGTGCATTTTTGTAAAAATTGACTGATTGGTTTATTGAATAACCTTGTTGTTTGTTTGGTTTTAAGCTTTAAAAATTTGACTGTCGTTTTTTATTTAAATTTTCGTATGGCTGTCGATTGTTGCCATTTGGACGATGTTTTATCAAAAAATGCCGATAATTTTTGCCGCGGATTTTATTTGCCATTCTGTCTCATTGCGTTTGTGAAAATGGGTGTTTTTCTTTTTTGTATTGGGGATCGGATTATAATAGGGTTGTGGCAAAACGGCGGATTAAGTTGCTTTTTAATAAAACAAAATCGAGATAGTTGTTTGCGCTTTGTGTTTTTGCGGTAAAAAACGCGGAATTGCCCTCGTTGCGCCTTGTTGAAGCGGGTATGTTTCACGTGAAACGTTTAAGAGGTTGTCGGTAGTTTGGTATATAAAACGGAAATGTTTTAAAAATTATGGTATGTGTAACGATGCTTTTTGTGTTTGTGTGTGACACTGAGAAAATTGATTGAAAAAACGTCAAAGTGGTTGGTGTGTAAAAGCCTAAAGGGGAATGTTTTTTGATTTTTCAATTAAGATAATAGAAAAACGGTTGGTTTTTCGGAAGATTCTAAGAAAACACAATGAAAAAAGCCCGCGAAAAATTTACGCCATTCTGTCTCATTGCGTTATAAATGCTATAATTTTTAATACAAGAAGTCGGTTTTGATAAGGAATGATGATTGGATTGGCGGTTAATGCATTTTTTAGTTTTTTAAATTGAGTTGACGAGGTGGCGTGGTTTACGCAAGGAAAAAACTCGAAGAATCGGCGTTCTTTTTGATGTGCGTTTTGCAAAAAAGTAATAAAAGAGAACATGAACGCGTGTGCGTTAAGTATAATTATGTTTTTTGCGGCGTTGCGTCGCGGTGAAGGCGTTCAAAATGTGGCGAAAGTTAATGATAAAACCTAAAAAAGCTAAAAAAAGACTGCGTGGCGGCTGCTTTTGCAAATTTTTTAACATCGGGCTTGATATTTTTTAAGAAAAAAAGGGGGTTTTCATCGGGTAGGGTTGTGGCTTTTTCGATGTTTACCAAATGATTAATTAAATCGCGCTTTTAGTTTAAAAATACCGCGAAAAACGGTGAAAATTGCTAGTGCAAGGTCAAGCGAAACCGTTTGAGCCGTTTTTTTAACTCGGAGAACTCCTCGTTGTTTTTGTAAAAAATCGATTTTATTACGTTTTGGGTGGGTGCGGAGTAAAAAAGCCGTAAAAATCGGCAAAAATGGCAAAAAAATCGATGATCGGATGTAAATTTAAAAAAGAAGGGCATTTTTGCCGATTGAAGAGCTGATTTCTTTAAAAATAAGGAATTTTATCTTTTGAAAAAACAAAAAAGCCTATTGTTTTTTAAAAAAAGTAACCAAACGAGCTTGAAAAATACTTGCAAAGGAAGTTTTTTGTCGAATACAATCGGTTTATATTGCTTTTTGAAGCAAGTAACTTAGTGCGCGACGGCATTACTACTTTTTTTTGCGTTAAAAACGGCAACGCACGGCATATAAATACGCAACTAGTATTTTACACACGCGTAAAAGTAATGCGTAAACGCGCAAGATGATTGTGCGGTGCCTATAATAACGCGTATAATATACGTGCAACGCTCAAAAAGACGCTGTTTAAGGCTTAAAACGCGAGCGTCGTATGCGTGCGCGGTTATGCGACGCGAGTAAATAGTCGTGGTGCGTATGCAAAAGCGGAGCAAGACGTGTGCGCGTAAGGTATTTATGCAAAATAGCAAGCTTTTTGCGTTGAATTGTCGCAAAATGCGTTAAAATCTGCTGTTCGGTGCATGTATATTTAATGGTGCGCAAATCAAATAAGCGGGCGCAAACAATGCTATTCGCGCCTTTTGAATTTCTATATTATTTTATTGTTTTCGGCAGAGTTGTTTATGTTTGATATTTGGTGACAATAAATTTTTATTGTTTATAATCAATTGTTACCGCCGATATTTCGATTTGTGCGGCAAGAATAAATTTTTGCGCTGTTTGGCGGGGGATAATAAAAGCGGCTCTTCAATGGTTAACTATATGATCAAAAGCCGACTTTGAAAAGGGTGCTGCGCTCTAGCTAAAACTTTTGCGCCGTCGCGATTTATCTTCGTAATTTAAAGTGATTTTGAGTGATTTTTTTATCGGCTAAAAACGGACTTTTAAGTTCTAGCTCGAAAAAAACAAAAAAACAAGAAAAAATCGAGACATTTTACCGAAAATTAACCGAATTTAACTTGAATTATCCGAGTAAATATGGTAAAATAAATACTAAAGGGTAAAGTCTTTTGTCATGCGGCAAAATCTTTGCAAATCCTTCGATTTGTATGGCGAAAAAACCGCAGAAAATTTAAAAAAACAAAAAATCGCGTTCAATCAAATAAAAATCGAAACAAGCGACAAACTTATTGTAGCAAATCGGCTTTAAACTTATAAAAAATAACCTGAAAAAACATTTATACGCCGAATCGCGTTTTGCGATTAAGGCTATACGCTTAAAAACATACAAAACGTAAGAATTATCAAGCAAATTTAGGCGTAAAATAACGATAGTAAGCGGAGGCAGAATGAAAAAATCCACAGCGTTTATATTATTGCTCGTGTGTTTGGCTGGAATAGTGCTTTTAATCGTTCGAGTGAGCGGAAGCGTAACCACAGACTTAACGACGAGCGAATTTTGGAGTAAGGCGGGTTTCGTTTTCGTTGACGACGACTGCGAACTCGTGGAAAAAAAGAGCGAATCGGACGCGCCGTCCGACGGAAAAGCGGATACGTCTTATACGACCGACGCGCAAGCGCAAGTCGCCGCAAGTTCGAGTAAGTCGGGCGTTAAATATTACGAATATAACGGCTCACTAGTCGAAGTTTTATACGACGGCAGAAGCGACGGTTTTATTATAACCGACAGAAGTGAAATTGTAAAAATCGCGGTCAATACCTACAATTTAGTCGGTTATGCTTATGATTCGAAAGAAAATCTTTACGCGAAATACAAGTGCAGTTATTCGCGCAGCGAGCTCGAAGGCAAATATTTACAAGGCTTTATGAGCTGCAAAAAAGGCGACGACGTTTACATCGTAGACTATAGCGATCCGAACGCGGGTTCGATTTGGTCTTCGCTGATAATGCCTCTTTTGACGGTCGGGCTAGGCATAGTGATAATTGTGATATTTATGCGCCAAGCTCAGGGCGGCGGAAAGAGCGCGATGGATTTCGGAAAAACCAAAGCGCGCGTCAATTCTAACGTTAAAGTCCGTTTTGCCGACGTTGCGGGCGCCGAAGAAGAAAAGCAAGAACTTCAAGAAGTGGTCGAGTTTTTAAAAAATCCCAAAAAGTTTTCTGCTTTAGGCGCGAGAATTCCTAAAGGCGTGCTTTTAGTAGGTCCTCCGGGCACCGGTAAAACGTTGTTTGCAAAAGCCGTTGCGGGCGAGGCGAACGTTCCGTTCTTTTCGATAAGCGGTTCGGACTTCGTAGAAATGTTCGTCGGCGTGGGCGCTTCGCGCGTGAGAGATTTGTTTTCGATGGCGAAAAAGGCGATGCCGTGCATAGTGTTCATCGACGAAATCGACGCGGTAGGTCGTCAGCGCGGAGCAGGTCTTGGCGGCGGTAACGACGAGCGCGAACAAACGCTTAACCAATTACTCGTTCAGATGGACGGGTTCGAAAGCAATGAAGGCATCATAATAATGGCGGCGACCAATCGCGCGGATATTTTAGATCCCGCGCTTATGCGTCCCGGCCGTTTCGACAGACAAGTTTACGTCCATTTGCCCGACGTTCGCGGCAGAGAGGCTATTTTAAAAGTTCACGCGCGCAACAAACCTTTGGCTGAAAACGTCAGCTTTAAAATTCTTGCCAGAATGACGGCGGGCTTTTCGGGCGCGGATCTTGCAAACCTTTTGAACGAGGCGGCTATTTTGGCGGCCCGCGCAAACAGAAAGGCTATAACCAACGCCGACCTTTACGAAGGCATAGAAAAAGTGCTTATGGGGCCGCAAAAACGCAGCCATTTGGTTACCGAAAGCGATAAACGCATAACCGCTTATCACGAAGCGGGGCACGCGATTTTGGCAAAACTTATGCCGAATTGCGACGAAGTTCACGAAGTAACGATAATTCCGCGCGGCAGTGCGGGCGGTTATACTCTCACTCGCCCCGAAACGGACAATCAATATATGTCGCGCGATAAATTGCTCGATAACCTCGTTATGACGATGGGTGGCAGAGCCGCAGAAGAGCTTATAATAAAAGACTACACTTCGGGTGCCAGCGCCGATATAAAGCAAGCTTCTAAAATAGCTCGCGCTATGGTAACCGAGCTCGGTATGAGCGAATCGGTGGGACCCGTCAATTACGGCGGCGACGACCAAATTTTCGTAGGACGCGATTATCAAACTCGCGCAAGTTACAGCGAGGCTATGGCTAAGCTCATCGACGAAGAAGTTTCGTCGCTTATCAAGGCTTCGCACGAAAAGGCTTTGAAAACGCTTGCCGAGAATAAAGATTTATTAGACCGTATGGCTAGACTTTTGGTCGAACGCGAAACGATTTACAGCGACGAGGTTCAAATGCTCGTAGACGGCGCAAGCGTCGAAGAAGTCTCCGCGTATATGGATAAAAACGCCGCGGACGAAAAGGAAAATCCCTTCCGCGTTAAAGAACGCAAAACTCAATCCGCCGAAAAAATCGAAAGCGGCGAAAAGGTCGAAAATTCGACTGGCGTTAGCGGTTTAGGCGGCACTGACATCGGCGAAAACTCGGATAAATCAAGTTCAAACGAAGAAAGAAAAAACGAAATCGACGGCTCTGACGCGAAAGTCGAAGGCGACGACTATAACAACAAAAATTGACGAAAAATAGGTTTAACGGCGCTTTAAACGGCGCTATTAAATAAATAACGCTTCGGCTCTTCGGCGAATGAATCCGTATTGGTCGGATAAATTCATACGGACAAGTCCGCGCTAAAAACGCGCGGAGCAGAGGCGAAAACTCAAGGATAAAGAAGGAAAAATTATGGCTAAGATAATCGCTTTTTCAAACCAAAAGGGCGGGGTCGGCAAAACCTCTACCTGCGTGAACGTTTCGGCGTATCTTGCAAAAAAAGGCAAAAAAACGCTTTTAATCGATATGGACCCGCAAGGTAACGGCACGACGGGGCTGGGACTTAGCAAAAACGAGCTTAAAAGTTCCGTTTACAATGTTTTGATAGACGACGCTCCCGTAAAGGATTGCGTTAAAAAAACGCCGGTAGAAAACCTTTACGTCTTGCCGTCGAGCATCGATTTGGCGGGGGCCGAGGTCGAACTCGTTTACCTTAAAAACCGCGAAAAAAGGCTTGCCGCGGCGCTCGAAGCGGTTAAAAACGACTACGATTATATAACCATCGATTGCCCGCCGTCGTTAGGTCTTTTAACGATAAACGCGCTTGCCGCGGGCGATTCGGTAATTATTCCCATTCAAAGCGAATATTACGCGTTAGAAGGATTAAGTCAACTGCTTAACACCATAAAACTCGTAGTAAAAGCACTTAATCCGCGTTTGGAAATAGAGGGCGTGGTCGTTACGATGTACGACGGTCGCGCGCTTATATCTAAGCAAATTTGCGCCGAAATCCATAAATATTTCGGCAAAAAAATGTTCAATACCGTAATTCCTAGAAACATAAGGGTTTCCGAGGCTCCTAGCCACGGCGTGCCCGTTATGATGCATGATCCGCGCTCTAGCGGCGCAAAAGCGTACGAGGCGTTAACGGACGAACTTATTGCCAAAAATAAATAATTAACGTGAAAAACACCGAAATTTCGCGCGAAAATCGGGCGAAAACTTTAAAAAGTTTAAATTAAGTACGCGACAAAAAAAACTGTAAAAAGGCATATTTTAGTCAAAAAAGCGCAAAAGATAAACGAGTCTCGCGCGCGACTTATTATAAAGATCGCGCACGCGTATCTCGCGCATGCGTGTGTGCCCGCGCGCGCGTCAAAAAAATAAAAAAAACGCGTTAAACAATTTAAAAAAATAAAATTTAACGCTTTATTTTAACAAAACATATTCCAAAATCATATTTCGACAAAAAATTGCCCGAAAAAGGGCGTAAAATAACTTGCAAAGGAGAATGAAATGAAGGTCAACAAAGGATTAGGCAAAGGATTATCTGCTTTATTTAAAGAAACAGAGGAAGATTACAGCCGTTTTTCGTTCGATTCCAGTAAAATGACCGAAGAAGAGGCTAACGCCGTTCACGAAATCCCGCTCGAGAAAATCGACGCGAACCCCAATCAGCCGCGAAAAGCCTTCGAAGAAGAACCCTTGCGCGAACTTGCGGATTCGATATCCGTACATGGGGTTATTTCGCCTATCGTTTTAAATAAGCAGGGCGATAGGTACATGATAATCGCGGGCGAACGTAGGTTCCGCGCCTCAAAACTTGCGGGAAAAACCTCGATTCCGGCGATAATTCGTAGTTACGACGAGCGTCAGGTTAAGGAAATTTCGCTTATCGAAAACCTTCAGCGCGAGGATTTAAACCCCATTGAAGCGGCTACTTCGATGCGTCAACTTATGGACGATTATAAAATGACGCAAGAAGAACTTTCGGCAAGAATAGGCAAAAGTCGTTCTGCGATAGCCAATATGCTAAGACTTTTAACCCTTTCTTCGCAAGTTATAAGGTTGGTTGAGGGCAATAAGCTTTCGGCTGGGCACGCTCGCGCGCTCGTAACGCTGCCTTCGGACGTGCAGGAATCCATAGCGGAAAAAGCCGTTAAGGATAGATTTTCCGTGCGCGAAATCGAGCAGGCGGTACGCGATTATTACAATCCGCCCGAAGACGCGAAAAAGGCTAAAAAAGCCAAAATGCAGGCTCAAATGAGCGTTGAACTCAAAGATATGGTCAACCGCATGCAACGCGATTTCGGCACTAAGGTAAGCGCGATCGGCAACGATAACAAGGGTAGAATTTATATCGATTATTACACCCGTGACGACTTAGACAGAATTATAGAAATTTTAGATATTTTAGAAAAAAACAAGAAGTAAAAACAAGCGATTAAAACGTGTCCGCTCGGCTTTTGTTTAAGCGATTGCCGAGCGGCCTTTTTGTTTTTTGCCGTAGTTTTTTATTTTACGAATATTCCTTTTTCGGCAAGTTTTAGAAATAGAAGCTATTTTTCGGTTGATTAATTGCATTGACAAAGGACGTTTTTCGGGCGCTTAATTATCGAAAAAATTCGCCGAAAAGGGGTGGTTGAAAAATCGCGAAAGTGGCGATAATCGACCTATAGCCCCACTTTTCGATAGTTTTAGGGCATAAAAAAAGCCGAAAAACTCGGCTTTTTACTTTATTTTGGCGATTTTACGGACGATAAAGGTTGAGTTTGCCTTTTTCTACGTGAACGTCGAAGTTTAAATCGTAATAAATTTCTCCGTCGATTTGAATCGGCGGTTTTTTATCGAACTCGAGCACGGCGTGGTCAACCTTGTCGAAGTCGCAAACGTCGAGGGATAAAATTTTGCCTTTCATAAGTTTTACGAGCGCGCTCGGTATGCGCGAACGCTTTAGCGAATTCACTATAACGAAGTCCATTTTTCCGTCGTCGATAATCGCTTCGGGGCAAACGGGAATTCCGCCGCCTATTTTTTTGCCGTTGCCGCAGCAAGCTATCAACGCGCCTCGTTTTTCGCCCGCCGAAAAGGGCGATTTTTTTCGGGCTGTTTCGCAAAGAGTAGCCGCAACTTCTAGATCTGCGTTTTCGCCGTTTTCAAGAGTCGTCGCGTTTTCGTTTTCGCAAAACTTTTCGACCGCTTTTATTTTAAATCCGCAAAATTTGTATTTCAAAAGGCTTACGATAAGCGAGGCGAAGTATTTAATTTTTCCCTTCAAAATTTTGTTTTTCGCGGTACGTTCCAAAATATCCACGTCAATTCCCGTGCCTATCGCGTTTAGCCCGCGAACTCCGTCGCAAACCAAAAAATCGGTGGGGCGGGGAGTGCCGTTTAAAATTATTTCGAGTGCCTTTTCGGTGTCTTTGGGAATGTCGGCGGAAGTCGCGAAGTCGTTTCCGCTACCGCAGGGGATAATTCCGAAGTTCGCGCTTTCTATCGCAAGTCCGTTTAAGACCTCGTTGGCGGTGCCGTCGCCGCCGACCGCGATAACGTCGGTTGCGCCGTTTTGGCAAAGTTTTCTGGCAAGCGTTATGGCATTTTTGGGCGCGTCGGTTACGTGAAAGCCGTGCTTTATTCCGCGCTCTTTCAGTATTTTTTCAATCTTGCCTTTTTCGGACAACGCTTTTCCGTTGCCCGCCTTGGCGTTTACTATAAAATCGAGCATTCTTGTGTTCCTTTTTGGAGATCCGAGTGACTTATCCGCGGGTCCTCGAGTAGACTGTCCGTCGGATATTCGTTGCCGAGAAAAATGCTCGGCAAAATGCAAGCCGTGTAACATTATACCCCTCGAAGCAAAAAAACGCAAACGATTTTACCTCGAAAATCAATATTCGCCTGCAGTTTGGTTTTTTAAGATACTACAAGCAAAGATTTGCCAAAAAAGGCAAAAAAGACGCGTTTAAAGTTAATGAGTCGGGTTCTCTAGGTGCCAAACAATGTGACAGTTAGGAAAAAATTCAATTTTACCGAAAAAAATGTGCGCATACGACAAAAAATAGATTGACAATTAAAAGACTAAAATGTATACTATTATAGTCATATAAAGCCCGTAGTCTACCCTTTTGACCGACGCGGGCCGAGTTACGAGGAGAAATGACATATGGGAAACTTACTTAAACGTGCGATTGCGTTCATACTCGGAATGGTATTTACGCTTACCGCAGGAGTCGGCGCGGTAGCCGGAGGTGCATACTGGGCTTACAAAACCGTTAAGCCGCTTTACAGCGTAAGCGACGACGCAGGACTGAACGATCTTAAAAATCAATCCATCGAAGATTTAATCGGGCTTATCCAAAACGCTTTGGACGAGCCGGATAAATATACCTTTGCCCGTTTGGAAGCAGAGTACGGTTTAGACCTTAAAAAGCTTCTTGAAAAATTGGGCATCGAAGACGTCGATTCGAGCGGTAAAAACTGGAACGCCTTAATGGGTATTTCGCTGTTTAACCTGCTAGACGGTTTGCCCGCCTTACTAGACAGCATACCCGTTCGTGCCATCTACAACTTCTTACCCGCCGAAACGTTGGACGGAATCCTTTCGAAAGAAGCTCAGGAAACTTTGGGCAACTACACGATTTACGAACTGATTTCGAAAGACGAAGAAAAGGGCGAAGAAGAAGTCGGCATAATAAAGGCGCTTTGCAGTTTAAAGCTCGGCGCGTTCTTGCCGAAGTACTTCGAGGCGCAGTACGATAACGAAACGGCTACATACTCTTACGTGTTAAACGAAGAAGCGGAGCAAACGTTACCGATACTCCGTGTGTTCGGAAACGTTTCGGTCGGGGCGATTAAAAACCTCGCTACCGGCGGCGACGTGATAACCGAGCTTATCGACGGCGGAATGGCTCCGATAGGCGAAACGCCGATAGCGGACATAGTTGGTGACCTCGTAACCACCATCTCTCCCGAACTCGGCAAAACGGTCAAAAGATATCTCGGTGCTTTAAACGGCGCAACGCTTTCGGATTTATTCAAACGTAACGCAAGCGGCGGTTACGATCTCTACTACACGGGTATCATAACCGAACTTAAAATCGGTAACCTCTTCGGGTTGGAATCTTTCGGTAACGGCGTTTGGTATCGCGTCGACGAAAACGGAGACGTCACGGAACCCGCCCCCGAACTTTTGCAACTGATTGCAAACTTTAAAATCGGCTCGCTCTTTACCGACGGCAGCTTGCTCGAAAAAATTAACGACGTTGTCGGCGACGTTTCGTTCGGAATGATTTTCGACGCGCTCGGAATCGAGCAGGGCGAACTTCCCGCTCTCGACGCGCTTCGCGGAATTAAGATTAGCAAACTTTTATACGGTCAAACCGATTCGTTCGACGTACAGAAGTTCTTACATAACTTACTCGAAAACGTTAAGGACTCGCTCGGCGATTTAACTCTCGCCGAAATCCTCGGAATAGAGGCCACGGGCTCCGCTTTGGTCGACAAGTTGTTCGGCTTTAAGCTCTCGGCTTTCGTGTTCGATTATTCTGACGACGCTCTCGTCGATAATTTGTTCGACGCAATCAAATCCGAGTTCGGCAGCATTTCGCTCGGCGACGCTTTGGGCTTGGAGCGCAATCCTTGGACCGGTGAATGGGAGCTTGACGGACTTTCGGGTTTGAACGCCGTCTTCAATCTTTCGATAAGCGGATTCGTCGACCTCATCGGCGACGTAGTCGACGGCGATTTGTCCGCCTCGCAAATATTCAGAAGATTGTTCCCCGAACTTATGCTCGGCGATCTCGCGATGCTCGTTCCCGGAATGGAAAGAACCGCAAACGGCGGTTACGCTATCAGAACCGAGGGCGAGGACGGCGAAAAGGTCATAGCTCTCCCCTCGAACGTTTGCAAAATATTCAACGTTCGCTTCTATGAAATTATTTCGGGCTTCGAAAGCGATAAGCCTTACGACCTCTTCTCCGAACTAGGCGACTTTATGATCGGCGACGTCGTAAGCATTATTCGCGACGTTACCGAGTTCGAGTATTTGAGCTTAGAGTACGACGAGTATGCCGGCGTTTACGTTTGGAACGGAAACGCGGATAGCGCTACTTCTAAATTCTTCTCGCTTTCGATGAGCGATATCATTGCCGATTCGAAAAACGATTTTACCGCGCTTAAGAATTATCTCGTATACGATCTCGCGGACGTTTCTGCCGACGTGTTAAAGGTATTAACCCGCGTGCTCGGAATCGAAAACGACGTCACCGATGAAGATATCGACGACATAGTCGAAGCGGTTAAAGGGGTGTTTAAGCCCGAATCTACGCTCGAAGATCGGAAATTTATCGAAGACGCAAGTGTAGAAAACGTTACTTCGATCGTGCGCGTCGTGCTTGACGTAGTCGAAAAATTCACGGGAGAACTCCCGCTTTTCGTCGATGAAATATTAAACCAAATCGATAACGTTATCGGAAACGTCGCGTTAAACAAAATAGCCAAAAGATCTTCTTATTCCGAAATAAAAATATCTCAAATCACCGACGCGTTAATCGAAGTAGTTCGCGTCGCGAATAAAGATTACGGCTTTATTGCGAAAGAAGATATCTTAAACGACTTGAAAGCGGTATTCCAAACTTTCTTCGGCGAAAGGAAGATAGGTAACGCGCCCGAGATAGTGGACGATTTTTACGTTACCGATTTAGCCGAAAACATTAAAAAATTGCTTAAAGACGTCGGCGTCGAAAGCTCAAAAATAGACGAAGCTTTCAGTATTTTTGAAGACGCATACGGTAAAAACGAAAATACCGGCAAGCCTTATAAGCGTTCGGAATTTTTAGATCAACCCGTCGACGACTTTATCGACTTCGTTTCCGCCGTTGCTAAAATTTTTGCCGACGACGGCGCGGCGATTGCTCTTTACGCCGTTACTATGCCCGAATCCCCCGCTTTGAGCAGCGGTAACACGGATTTCGTTATAGATTCGATTGCCGAACTTTTAAAAACTCTCGCAGACGGACCTCTTAAAAAGCCGTTTGTCGAAGATTTCGAAATAATAAGATTAATCGCCAGCGTTAAAAACATAACCAACTGGTTTATCGTAGACGAAAACGTTAATGCGATATTTGATAAAGTGGCTTCGCTTTACGAGAAAAACGAAGCCGGCAACGTTCCGGTAAGAACGACGTTTGTAGAGGACAGCAAAAATCTTTACGTTTACAAAATCGTCGAAACCTTGAAAGAAATAGTCGGTTTATACTTCGACTTAGACGAAGAAGGCGACGACTATTACGCTTTGGGCGTCGCTTTCGATGAAATTGCAAATTTATTTAAAGGTTACAAACCTCTTGACGAAGACGGTAAAGAGATAGAAACGGACGACGACGGACTCCCTGCAAAAATATCGAACATAGGCGATTATTTAGCAGGCTTGCCCTTCAAAAAGGTAAGCGAATCGCTCGAGAACGTAGCGAAAAAAGCGTTCCCGGATAACGATGAGTTAATCGGAAAAACGTTTGCCTTTATAAACGAGCTCGTTTACGGCAAATTGCTTGATCCTAAATTCAACAAAGATATAACCATACACGTATTCTCGGAAAAAGCTCTTGCTCTTACAGAGGAAATCCCCGAAGACAGCGAGCTCGACAAAAAAATAAAATCTGCCGCAACGATTTTATTCAACAAGTTAATAGAGCTTTACGAAGAAGATACGAAGCTCGTCGATATATTGGAAGCGAGCCGGTCTCTCCCCGTCAAAAAATCGGTCGAAGCGATAGCCGAAATCGTTAAAGTATTCGTAAAGGGTAACGAAAACGCAGTCGGCATAATCGACGATATCGTAGATTTTGTGAACTTGTTGTTCACGGATGCCGCGAAGTTTAATAACCTTTTAGCATCGGACGGCGAAAGTTTGTTTAATAAAGATGCGTTTAATCAAGATGCAAAAATAAGCGACTTAATCGATTTGATCAACGATGTAACCGACAGATTGGGGCTTAAGGGCGTTCGGTTCCTCGATAGGATATACGAACTCGCCTTAATAGGCGTTGCGGATAGCACTATCGGTAACTTTAATCCGGACGTAGACGGCTTGCTTGCCGAAATGACCGACGAAGAAATAATTATCGCGGGTGCGGTAATCGTCGTTGTCGGCACGGTTATGTATTTCTTCGCGAACGATCATCTTGTCGCTTTGGTCGAAGACGTATTGGGCGAAGACGCAAAATTGGGCGATTATATCGCCGAGCCTTTAGGTTATACCTTAGACAAGGTAGACGACAAGTATAAGTTCGAAGACAAAGAAAACGAACTTGCGAGCGCGATATTCGAATTAAAGATAAGCGACCTTTTAACCACAGGTTACGATTTTGGCGGCTTATACGAAAATGATATAGCACCGAAGCTTACCATGGACAATTTGTCCATGTTCATGGCAGCAGTCGACGCGAAGTACGACGGCACTAAATATCAGCCTATCGTACGCACTTTGCTTGATCAAATAGCCGCACGTTTAGAAGGATCTACTTTCGAAACAGTCGGCGAGGCTATTTTGAATATTAAGGTTGGCGAGTTGATTGATTCTATACATGCAGTGGCTTGTTCGGCTATCGATTGTTTAATCGATGACGAAACCGAACAAGAGAAGTACAAAAAGATAGAATCAAGCGTTAAAGAACTTCTCGAAACGGTTTTATATTTAAAAAATCCCATAAGCGATATTACGCTTAACAACTTCAAGATAGCGGAATTAGCGACGGAAGTAAAGGATTTAGTTAATGCACTAAACGTTCTCGAAGGCACGGCGAAAGACGTAGTCAACGAGCTGTTAGACCAGATAGCAAAACTTTATGCCGAAGACAAAGAGAGCGGGAAAGCCGCCGTTAAGATATCCGAGTTTGTAGAAGCGAGCAAGGAATTAGATATCAACGCGGTAATAACTGCAGTCGGCAACATCGCTAAGACGGCTATAGACAACAAGGATATCAACTCTTGGATCGATATAGTAGTAGAAGAAAGTGCTAAGTACTTAACCGGAACTCTTTCTAACGTTAAGTTCAAAGACGACGCTAAGATTCACGACGCAATCGATACGCTTAAGAAAGCG
>CAYVKZ010000016.1:0-5499 GCA_964452295.1 uncultured Acidiphilium sp. | reverse complement strand
GGAACTCTTTCTAACGTTAAGTTCAAAGACGACGCTAAGATTCACGACGCAATCGGTACGATAGAAACGGCAGTAGACGAATTACCCGCAAGCGACGTAAAGGATATAGTAAAAGAAGTCCTTACGCAAGTAAAAGGCTTGTACGATTCCACCGCTTTACTTACCAAGATTGGCGAAGAAAGCAAGAAGATCGAAATTGCCAAAGCGGTTAACGCTGTTGCGAACGTAGCAAAAGAAGCGATAAGCGGACAAGACGAACTCATCGATAAGATAGCAACGCTAATTACCGACGTAGTAGTCGGACCGATGAGTAACATAGGTCTCAATAAAGCGACTGAAATAGCAACGCTTATCGACGATACTAAAGCCGTAACCGACAAACTCGGAATGAGCGGAGTAGAAGTACTCAACCGCGTATACGTACTTGCGAAAGTAGCGATAGGCGGCGAGGACGAAAGCGGCAACGCTTCAACGCTCGGCGACGTATACTTCGACTTCGACGGTTTAATGGCGACCGCGACGACGACCGAAAAGGTAATCGGCGTAGCTGCGGGAGCGGTAGTAGCGACGACGATGTACTTCGTGGCTAACGACAAACTCGTTGAAATAGTCGGCAACGTATTAGGCGACGACGACACGCTCGGAGCGCTTATAGCGGAACACTTAGGCTATACTTCGAGCGCCGAAGGATATACATTCGACGGCAAAGAAAACGAGTTAGCGAGTGCGATATTCGAAATAAAGGTCACCGACCTTATAACGAAAGGATACGACTTTGCGGGATTATATAACGACACGCTTGAACCCGAGTTAACGGCAGAAAACGTAGCGCTTATGTTAAAAGCCGTGAATACAAAGTACGACACGAACGAGCGCGGATTAGCAATCGGCAACGAAGTACTTGATCAGATAGTCGGATTATACGGCTCGACCAAGATTGCAGACGTTCCGAGCGCGACTAAAGAATTAGACGTTAGAGTAGTTATCGATTCGCTTGAAAGCATAGTAAAAGCTGCGTTTAAAGATAGCGCGACTCAAACTAAGATAGAGCATGCGGCTAAACTCGTTTCGGATCTGTTGACGGGTCAGATGAAGAACGTAACGGTAGCAAAAGACTCCTTGACACTCGGAACGCTTTGCGACGACGTTTACGCGGTAGTAACTGACTTTGTAACCGACGCAAAGACTAAAGAGATTATTAAGGTTGCGTTTGACGAAGTATGCGCTATGTTCGGAAGCGAAACCGTAATAGCTTCGATGGGCAAGAAAGCCGAAGAAATCTTTGTAGATACGGCGATTCAATCGGCGGCAAACATCACAATCGTTGCGATAAGCGCCGACGCGGCTATGAAAGAAAAAGTACAGCACGTTGTCGATCTTGCAAAATACGCGGCGGCGGGTTACTTAACGGCACCTGCTTTAGAAGCGGAAATGGGCATTAAGACGACGCTCACCTTGGCAAACGCAATACTCGGCGACTACGTAAGCGGCTCTGCGTTCGACACGATAAGCTTTATTATCGACGAGATAGCTCAGCTTTACACCTATGAAGCGACCGAAGACGGCAAAAAGGTAACTAAAGAAAGATTTATAACCGACATAGCCGGTGCGACGCTTGATATCGAGCTCGATTCGCTCGTTGATATGCTCGAACACGTTCTCGTCAGAGCATTAGGAAACGACAAATACGAGTCGATTGGCTTGAACAAGTACGTATACTTGTTAGGCGTAGCGCTTGGCGGCACGATAGGCAATCCCGACATTTCGCTCGAATCCGCTTGGAACGACGAAAGACTTACCGATACGGATAGAATCGTTATAATAGCGGTTGGCGCGGCTGTAGGCGTAGCGGCATACTTTGCGATAAACGATACGGTAGTAAGCTTGGTAACCGACATGTTCGGCGACCAGACCGTTGGCGAAATCGTAGGCGAGGCGCTCGGATACACTCAAAACGCTAGCGAAAATTGGGAAATCAACGGCATAATCAACAACTTAACCAACGACGTATTCAAGGTTAAGGCTAAGACGTTTGTAAACCGCAGTCAGTACGACATAGTCGAAAACGTCAAGCCTAACCTCTCGATAGGAAACGTTTTAGGTTCGGCGTCGATGATTATGGACGCGGTTAACGAAGCTCTTCCCGAATACACTTCGGCAAGCGGAGCGGCAGTTAAACTAGCGCTTACCAAAAACGAACTCGGTGAATGGACCATCGGACTTGACGAGTTTGACAACGTAGTAACGTTGTTGCTTAACACGACCTACCCGCAAATCGAGGATTACGTAAACGCGGAAGACAAATCGACCACCTACTTAGGCGGCAGAATCGACGCGCTCACGCTTTCCGACTTAGGCGCAGGCTTTGCGATAAGTTCGCTCGGCACGGCAGATTCGGCAATCGAATCGGGCATAGACATTAAGGCTACCTATAACAAGGTAACCAAGACGTGGAAGTACAGTGCCAGAACCGACGCGAAGAGAGGTACGTTCGACACGCTTTGCAACGTAGTATTCAATATCACCGTTAAAGAGCTTCGCGAAGCGTTTGACGGAGAAGGATTCAGGGTAATCCTCAGAAAATGGTTGCAAAGCCTCACCTTCGGCGACGTTTTAGGCGACGCGATGGTTGCGATGAGCAAAACCGACGATAACGAGTACTTACACTCTATGAGCGTAACTTATGATACCGAAAACGGCGTTTGGATTGCAGACGGCAAGTACAAGACGCTCAGTTCGAACATTATGAACTTGAACATGTACGAGGCTACTCAGTTGCTGAAACAGAGTACGGACAACTTAGTCGAGGCAGTTCTTGTAAACGTACGCTTCGGCGAGTTGCTCGGTAGAATATTCGACGTCGACGACGAAGGCAATATGAAGTTCGATGAGGGCGGCAATATCGTCTGGCTCGACGAAAACGGCGACGTGATCAACTTTGCATCGCTCAGCCGCGGCAGAATAAGTCAGGTAATAAGCGACATGCTCTTAACCGACTTCATCGCGAACGACTACGACATAGGCATTATTATCAACGACTTGTATATTGGTGAAGTAATGGATTACACCTATGAGTACGCGGATGACGAAAAGCTTTACGTTCTCGATCCGGAGAACGGCTCGTTGACCTTAAGCGGCGGTGCATACATCGACGCAACGGACAGCACTCCCAAATTAGAACGTTACACGCTCGTTTGGAAGGGCGGACTTGCAAAAGTCGAAGATCCCGAAAACCCAGGCACGTACGTTTACGTAGCGGCGGACGAAAACACGCCCGAAGGCACTCGCAAACAACGCGTTTGGACTTCTAAGAAGGGTAATAAAGTAACCGATACTATAACCAATATCGTACTGAACTACACCGTCGGCGAATTTTCAACCGTTAACCTGTCTACAGACTTGATGGATAAGGTTGACCGCGTGTTCGTAAGCGAATTCTTTGGAAACTATCCCACTGATAAGAATGACCCTGATTATGATCAGAATCAGATATTCAAAATGCTAACCGAAGAACAATATAACGCTTCAACGCTCGGCAACATGGCGAATATTATGAATGAGGCAATTAACGACGCAAGTCTCCAGACGTTTATCACTATGGGCTTGTTAAAAGAAGAAATGTTTGCAGAAGGCGAAATGCTTTCGATACTTAACGATTACGTAGACGACGACGGCAATACCGGTATCGCATACATTAAGCTTTCGAACCTCAGCGACGCGGTCGAATCCTGTTTCAATAAGGCGACGATGAGCAAGCTTATGAGTATAGGCGTGATAACGCTTACGGATAAGCAAGTACAAACGTTGGATAAGATATTTAAAGATGCAGAAACGCCTTGGCGCGATATGCCGATAAACGACTTATTCGGCGGAATTCTTGATGAGGTAGGTAAATATTATTAAACCACAAAAAAACGGCAAAAGCCTTGCTCGCCTTCGGGCGGGTGAGGCGCGCGCCGCATAAAGGTTTTTATTGGTTAAAAATCGTTGACAAACAATTCAAATTGTGCTAAAATACCTTGCGCAGGTAAAAGACTTGTGCAAAAAGCGCGTTGGCGGGCGCTTAAAAACCGCCTAAACCTTGCTTGCGGGGATAGTAAAACGAATTAAACGCAAGCCGATTAAGTCCGGGAGGTAAAAAAATTATGACGAAGTACGAAATGCTCTACATTTTGTCCGCTAAGCTCGGCGACGAAGCCAAAGACGCGATTATCGCTAAATTCGAAGGCATCGTTACGGGGGCTAACGGCACGGTTGAAAAAACCGACAAATGGGGAGCGAGAAAGTTGGCGTATCCTATCAACTACGAAACGGAAGGCTTTTACGTTCTTATGACGTTCGAGTGCGCGCCCAGCCTCGTTGCCGAGCTCACCAGAGTTGCGGGCATCACCGAAGGCATGTTGCGCCACATGATCACCAAGCGCGAAAACTGATTTTCCGTTTTTTCGCAAAAGCGGTCGAATAAAAACGAACGCAACCGAAACGTAAAGACAAGCAAAAACTAAGGAAGGGCTAAATAATTTATGAATAAAGTATTTCTTATAGGTAACTTAACGCGTGATCCCGAGCTATCCGAAACCTCCGGCGGAATAAGCCTTTGCAGGTTCGGCATAGCGGTTAACCGCAATTATTCGGGGAGCGACGGCGAACGTCAAGTAGATTTTTTCAACATAACCGTTTGGCGTACTCAAGCTGAAAACTGCGGCAGATATCTTAAAAAAGGCAGCAAGGTTGCCGTTTTCGGAAGCCTGCAAAGCCGCACGTACGAAGATAAAGAGGGCGTAAAGCGCACCGTTACCGATATCGTCGCTAACGAGGTGGAATTTTTAACTTCGCGTTCCGCGTCTGAAGGTCAAATCGAAGACGGCGGTTCGGCACCTGCTCCCGCTCGCAAAAAGCCCGAGCTCGAAATTATGCCCGACGACGAAAATCTTCCTTTCTAATTTAAGTTTAAGCTAAAAGCTTCAACGGTTAATTTGCGCTTAAATCTAAATTAAAGCGCGTGCCCTAAGTAAAAAAAGCGCGGCAAGCCTCGGCTTAGCTAGTAAGGGCAAAAGAGGCAAATAAAATATAGGAGAACCAGCATGGAAGAAATAAAAGAAACCGTAGCTGTAGAGGTAGCTGCAGAAGCTCCCGCGGAAGCGGTAACGGAAGCTCCCGCGGCACCCGCGGCTGCACCCGCAAGAAAACCTTTTAAAAGAATGAATAAAAGAAAGGTTTGCCAATTTTGCGTTGACAAATCGGAGCATATCGATTATAAAGATATATCTAAGCTCCGCAAATACGTAACCGAAAAGGGCAAAATGCTTCCTCGCCGTATGACCGGCGTTTGCGCTAAGCATCAAAGAATGCTTGCCGAAGCCGTAAAGCGCGCGAGAATAGTAGCGTTACTTCCCTTCAAAGGCGAATAAAAAGTAATAGCCCGCCGTTCGGCGGCAAAGCATAAGGGGCTGTCGCGTTAAGCGGCAACCGATCAAGACAAAAAAAGACACCCAACCA
>CAYVKZ010000015.1:0-33852 GCA_964452295.1 uncultured Acidiphilium sp. | reverse complement strand
CTAAATTGTAACAACCATAAAACGCATTTTTACCGACAGAGGTAACGCTGTTGCCGATTGTTACGCTTGTTAATCCCGAGCAATACTCGAACGCGTAATCACCGATAGAAGTAACGCTGTCGGGGATAGTTATGTTTGTTAATGCTTCGCAACCACGGAATGCTCCATTTGCAATAATTTTTGTTTTATCGTTAATAATGCAAGAAGTAATAGAAGTATCTTTTGGTTTTATCAATGCGAAATAAGGGTTATCTTTATTGCCAAAATATAAAGCGTTATCACATTCATTAAATTGTAAATTATCGCACCCATAAAATGCACTGCCGACGAAAGGAATAATACTATCTGGGATAGTTATGCTTATTAAACCAGAGCAATCTCCAAACGCCCTCCCCCCGATATAAGTAACGCTATCGGGAATAGTTATGCTTATTAAACCAGAGCAATCTCCAAACGCCCTCCCCCCGATATAAGTAACGCTATCGGGAATAGTTATGCTTGTTAATCCGTGGCAAAGATAGAATGCATATTCACCGATAGAAGTAACGTTTTTACCGATAGTAGCGCTTGTTAATGAATAGCAACATAGGAACGAACCATCGCCTATAAAAGCAACGTTATCGGGTATAGTAATACGCGTTAAATTAAAACAAAAATCGAATGCTCCATTTGCAATAATTTTTGTTTTATCGTTAATAACGCAAGAACTAATATAATTATTTTTTGCTTTTATTAATACAAAATAAGGATTGTTTTTACTGCCTAAATATAAAGCATTATCATATTTATTGTATTTTAAGTCGTAGCAACCAAGGAACGCATCACTGTCGATTTCAGTAACGCTATTCGGGATAGTAATGCTTGTTAATCCGCTACATAAAACAAACGCACAATCACCGATAGAAGTAATACCGTCGGGAATAGTAATGCTTGTTAATCCACTGCAACCACGGAATGCATAATCGCCAATAGAGGTAACGGAACCGTCATTTGGAATATTGCTGTTTTTACAACCTAAAATTAAAGTTTTACTTTGAGTTTCTATTAAACAATTATTCTTACTATGATATTTTGTGTTACTTTCATTTACAGTTATATTTTCAAGATTAACACAATAATCGAACGCCCCTTTCTCGATAGAAGTAACACTGTTTCCGATTGTTACGCTTGTTAATGACGAACAGTCATCGAACGCGCCATTACCGATAGAAGTAACGCTATTCGGGATAGTAACGCTTGTTAAAGACGAGCAATACTCGAATGCGCAAGCGCCGATAGAAGTAACGCCATTGCCAATAATAACGTTTGTTAGTGCCGAGCAACCACTGAACGCCCAATTACCGATAGAAGTAACGCTGTTCGGAATAGTTATGCTTGTTAAAGACGAGCAATGCTTGAACGCCCCCCAGTCGATATAAGTAACACTGTTTCCGATTGTTACGCTTGTTAATGCCGAGCAACAATAAAACGCATCATCACCGATAGAAGTAACACTGTCGGGAATGATAATGCTTGTTAATGCCGAGCAACGATAAAACGCATCATCACCGATAGAAGTAACGCCATTGCCAATAGTAACGTTTGTTAGTGCCGAGCAACCACTGAACGCCAAATCAGCAATAGAAGTAACGCTGTCGGGAATGATAACGCTTGTTATGCTTTCATTTTCATAAAAAGCATAATCATATATTTCATAACGTTGTCCGTTGTAATCATCTGGCAGAATAAGCGAAGCGTCGTTACCTGCGTAACCTAATAAATAATTCGTATCGTTATCGGTTATAAACAGATAACCGTTTTTATTAACGATTTTACTTTCGCCGTTATGGACGGTTAACGCGTAACATTCTATATTTAAATTACTTTTGTTTATCACTTCAACAAGTCTGCAACCGTCGAACACATCATCGCCGATAAAGGTAACGCCATTAGGAATAGTAATGCTTGTAATATTATCGCCGAAAAACGCATAATCATATATTTCATAACGTTGTCCGTTGTAATCATCTGGCAGAACAAGTAAAGTATCGCTACCTACGTAATCTATCAAATAGTTTATATTGTTATCTCCCGTAATAAACAAATATCCGTTTTTATTAACGATTTTACTTTCGCCGTTATGCACGGTTAACGCATGATATCCTACGTAACCATAATCTTCGCCTCCCTTAGTTATATTAAGCTTGCTTTTGTTTATCACTTCAACAAGATTTCTACAGAAATAATAATTATTATAATCGCCAAACGAAGAACGACCGATAGAAATAACCTTTTTGCCTATCGTAACGCTTGTCAACCCGCCGCAATATTTAAATGCATAGTCTCCGATAGAAGTAACGCTGTCCGGAATAATAATGTTTGTTAACGACGAGCAATTTTCGAACGCGCCATAACCGATAGCAATAACTCCGTCGGGAATAGTTATGCTTGTTAATCTGTCGCAATATGAGAACGCATAAGAACCGATAGAAGAAACAGAACTATCATCGGGTATAATACTATTATTACAACCTAATACTAAAGTTTTGCTTTCCTTTTCAATTATGCAATTGTTTTTACCATAATAATTAAGGTTATCTTTTGCAACGGTTATACTTTCTAATCTGCCACATTCCATAAATGCCGCATAGCCGATATTGTTAACGTTTGCAGGGATGTTTAGGTTACCGATTAATTTACCGCACCTACCAAACGCAGCAATGCCGATAGAGGTAACGCTATTAGGAATAGTTATACTAGTTAGAATATCGCATCCGTAAAACGCATAGTCGCCGATAGAAAGAGTATTTTCATTTAAAACTACATCCGATAAACGTTCACATTGAGCAAAGGCTCCGTCGCCGATTACGGAGATATTCCCGGGAATATTTATACTTTTTAAAGTATATACGCCTAAAAATGAACCGCCCGCAATAACTTTTGAATTTTTATTGATTTGACAAGAGCTAACATATCCATCTTTGGCTCTAATAAGGGCAAAATACGGATTATCGGCAGCGCCTAAATATATTGCATTATCATAAGTATTATATTTAAGATTTTCACATTCAGTAAAAACGTATGCTCCGATATAGGTAATCTTATCGTGCAAAGTGATATTTGTTAAACTATTGCAACCGTTAAAAGCATAGTGCTTAATTTTTGTGATATTATCCGGAATAACAAGATCGGTTACAAGCTTATTATTTAAATATAAATTATGTGAATAAAATAAAGGATTTGACTCATGTGAGTTGAAATCAATATTGCACCACGCTGCGAGATCACTTATATAAACCGAATTAAGATTGTAACACTCATAGAACGCCCAGCTTCCAATATAAATAATGCTAGTAGGAACGATAATGCTTGTTAATGATCTGCAACCATAGAACGCATCATCATAGATAACTTTCGTTTTATCATTAATAGTGCAAGAAGAAATAGATGTATCTTTTGCTTCTATTAAAACAACATAAGGATTGTTTTTATTACCTAAATATAAAGCATTATCATATTCGTTATATTGTAAATTATCGCAATAATCAAACGCCCTTTCGCCTATAGAAATAACACTATTTGGCATAGCAATGCTTCTCAAAGCACTACAACCATTGAATGCGCAATAACTAATATGAGTAACGCTTTCGGGAATAGTAATGCTTGTTAAAATTTTGCAATTTTCAAAGGCGTCCCCGTAGATACCTGTAACCGGTTTAGAATTATAAGTCGACGGAATAATTACATCTTTATCCGTGCAAGCGCCTATTCCTTGCACAAGATAGCTTTCTCCGTCATAATTCAAAGTAAAAGCTAACCCCTCGCTATATTTTACAGTGTCGTTTTGTTCTCCTCCTGAGCTTGATGAGCCAGACGAGCCCGATTGATCTGACGAATTCGACGAATTAGCGCCACCGGTTGAGGAATTAGGTTTGTTTTTACACCCCGAAAACAAGCAAAGCGATAGCGTTAGGCACAAGCCGAGCGCGACAAAAAGTAGGTTTTTTTTCATAATTAGTTCTCCTTACAAAGAATTTTTTGCGCAAAAAAAGCGCCAAGTAGAGACTTAGCGCCTATAAAAACGCAAAGCCCTGATTTGTCGCTGAACAAATTATGTATATATAGAGTAATAGCCCATGCAATTTTTGAGTACATAAAGCTGAAGCCGTGCGTTCTTATTGAATACACAACTTTATGTAAACACAAATAAGCATTAGGCGCCAAAAAAGCGAATGCTATACTCTATCTTATATAATTTATTCAGCATTTTCATTTTAGCACAAAGTTTAAAATATAGCAAACAAATAATTGGGTTTGAATAAAAAATTACCTCAGCTTAATTAAAAATAATTTAACTGCAACTAAAATACGTATCATTATATAATCAATATATTCGCGAAATAAGCAAAAAACTCTGCTTTTTGCATTTAATAACGCTTGCGTATACGAATATCTCACACTAGTTTAATAACACTTGCGTATAACCAAACAACTCCGCTTTTAATTCTAATACTTGTTTCATCCGTCAAAGAATTCCGAGCTTAACAATAATCAACCATACCCGAATAATCAACCATACCCGCAAACACTTCCCGCCCTTCCTTTTTAAACACTTTCAGCCCTTCCCTTTAAAACACTTCCCGCACCTTCCCTTTTAAACACTTTCAGCCCTTCCCTTTTAAATACTTTCCACCGCACCGTCTCATACTTCCCCTCTCATACTCACTGTTCCACAAAAAACAATGTTCAGTTATTAGTAATAATTCTATACATCGCTTAAATATTCGGCAAAAAGATAAAGACAATGTTAAATTATGAAATCAATAACCTTCCAAAGCACACCAAAGTACATAAAAGCACTTCAAAACACACCAAAGTACTCCAAAACACATCAAAACACACTAAAATACATCAAAAACACACTAAAATACATCAAAAACACACCAAAGTACTCCAAAGCACATCAAAGCACTTCAAAACACATCAAAACACACTAAAACACATCAAAAACACACCAAAGTACTCCAAAGCACATCAAAGCACTTCAAAATACTCCAAAACACACTAAAACACATCAAAAACACACCAAAGTACTCCAAAGCACATCAAAGCACTTCAAAATACTCCAAAACACACCAAAAACACCCCTTACTCTCCACCTCATAAAAAACAATGTTCAGTTATGTAAAAATTAACATCAAAATCAAAATAAGCTCACGCGTACCAAAACCCACACGCCGCACAGTTATAAAAACAATGTTCAGTTATTGGGCTTTCATTGATTATTGTAACTCAAACAAGATATTTCGACTCGCTAACGCTCGCTCAAGATGACGATTTTATTTTTTTACGGATTACTCAAGCGAGATCCCTCGACTACGCTCGGGATGACGGTTAGGTTTATAGGTCATTCTGAGCGAAGGGCTGAAAGCCCGAAGTCGAAGAATCTCGTTAAAGTTTTTGCGGATTATTCCGACGAGATCCCTCGACTACGCTCGGGATGACGGTTAAAAATGTCGCTCGGGATGACGGGCGACAACCCTTCAGTCGCGCAAAAAAGCGCGACAGCTTCCCTTACTGAGGGAAGCCAACGCCCGCTCGGGATGGCGGTTTAAAAAAGTTCGCTCGGAACGACCTATAAAAAAGCAAAACAAAAACCCGCCGAACTAGCCGTTAATCGACCTATAGGCGGGTTTTTTAAATTTTATAAGGGCTAAAAAAACTCAAAACAGAAAACGTTATAGCCCTATTTCTTTTAATAAATTTTGAGTTTTATCGGCAACGTCTTTAGACAAAGTTTTGTTTACCGAAAGCTCGCTTTTAGCCATTTTTGCAACGTCGGGGCGAAAAATCATAAACCACCTGCGGATTTGCATAATCGGCATTAACCATTTGTGCTTTTCCAAAATCGGGTAATATCTTTTCAGCTTAGAATACGGAATAAACATACGCGAAAAAATGTATTTTATTCGCCCGCGCTTTTGCTTTATCGCCACGCGATTGACGGAAGTACCGTAGCTGCCGCCGCTTAAAATAAAGTTTTGCATTTTTATAAGCAAATCGCTTTCTGCTCCGTCACAAAACCAAAACTCGCTTAACTTTTTAGCCGTTTCGGAAAACTTAAGCAAGCCGCCCGCTTCTAACAACTTCGCGCAATTTTTTGAAAAATCCGCATTTTTTGCAAAATTTTCATCGGCAGAGTTACAAGCACCGAACGCGCACGCGCTTTTATCCGAACTCGGATTATCGGCGTTTTTGACGGCTAAATCGTTTAAAATCCATAAATCTATAAACGGACGAATTCCGCATCCACCCTCGGAAAAATGCTTAGCCATGTGCGCGACGTGATAAAAATAAAAGAATTCGTCGCTCATTTTGTAGCGATATTTTGCCCCGTCGCAAAGCGTAACGTCATTCCAAACGGAAGCGAGCACGTTCGCCGCGGCGGGAGCAACGTCTTCTTCGACCAAGTCGAAATGCAGCTCCACGTGCGTGCCCTGCGGAGTATGCAACGAAACGTCGTGCGTGGCGCGTTTTTCGGCTACGTATTGCAAATTTTCGGTCAAATACTCGACGGCGCGCTCTAAATCGCCATGCCGAACCAAAACGTCGATATCGCAACTGGTGCGGAGCCACGGCTCAGGGTAATATTTGCGAATAACCGAGCCTTTAAGCGGAATAAAATCGATTTTTGCCTGTTCTAGCGCGGCACAAAGATTAGTCAGCTCGTAATCGATTTGCTCGTAGCGATACACCGCGAGCATCATTTCGCTTTGCAATTTGTCGTATTTATCGGAAAGCAAACCGCTTTTTTTAAGCCCCAAAGCAAATAAATGCGCAACATCGTGCCTTTTAGCTATCGCCGCGAGTTTTTTTGCCGCTTCGTCGTCGGCATTAAAAAACTCTTTTTGCTCGATCGAAAGCTCGCCGCCGCAAAGCGCGATTTTTATTAGAGCAAATAACGTTTTTACAGCGCTTTTATCCACTAAAATTCTCCTTTTTGCAGACCTTGCAGACGTTACAGACTTTATAGATTTTTTGCCTTTTGCAAAATTTTTTACATATTGGAGCAACGCAAAACGCCGCAACGCAACCCGAAACTAATTCTCGTTTTTATACCAAGATATAGTTTGCTTTAAGCCGCTCGAAAAGTCGACTTTCGGACTCCAACAGAGATTTAAAGCGAGTTTATCGCAATCGAGCGCGTATTTTCTATCGTGCCCCTTACGGTCTTCGACGAAAGTAATTAAATCTTCTTTTTTTTCAAGTTGGCGCAAAATTTCTTTGATTAACGCGATATTCGAAAGCAAAGCTCCGCCACCGACGTTATAAATCTCCCCGACCGGCGCGCCGTGCACGACCGCGTCGACGGCGCGACAATGATCCTCTACAAAAATCCAATCCCTGACGTTTAAACCGTCGCCGTAAACGGGAATTTTTTTACCTTGAAGAGCAAACTTAATAACCTTGGGAATAAGCTTTTCGGCATGCTGATATTTGCCGTAGTTGTTTGCCGAGCGCGTAATCGTAACCGGCAAGCCGTGCGTTCTGAAATACGAAAGGACCAACAAATCGGCAGCCGCCTTGCTCGCGCTGTACGGCGAACTCGGCTTTAAAGGCGAATTTTCGGTGAAAAAGTCGTTTGAATCTAGCGACAAATCGCCGTAAACTTCGTCCGTAGAAATTTGATGAAAACGCTTTATGCCATATTTTAAACACAAATCGAGCAAAGTTTGCACGCCTAAAACGTTGGTTTCGATAAAAATTTTAGAGCTTTCAATCGAGCGATCCACATGGCTTTCCGCCGCGAAATTTACGACCAAATCGGGGGACTCGTTTTGAAAAATCTGCTCTATTTTTTGCGCGTCGCAAATATTGGCTTTATAAAATCTGAAATTTTTCTGCGTTTTCAGCTCGGCAAGAGCGCACAGATTGGCGGCGTAAGTTAAACAATCCACCCCGACGATCTCGTCGCCCGTATAATTAGAAAGCCAATATTTTGTAAAATTAGTGCCGATAAACCCCGCACACCCTGTAATTATCAGTTTCATTTATTCACAAACTTTTGCCGATTAGTAGTTAGATTTTTCTTTTTAATACCTTAAATATTAAACCTTTTTCGTACTCGTTGAGCCCTAAAATCCACATCGATATACCATACACTATTACGTATAACAGTATTAAAAGCGCGAGCTCGATAAACGACGTGATATTTACGAAAAGCATTATTATAACGCCGCAAATAATCGGCGGAATAAGTGCCAGCGACATTCTTAAAATGCTTTTCCAAAATTGTTTTACGTCGAGATTACACTGTTTTTGATAATAAATATTGATGATAAACCCTTGAGCGACGATTAACGATATGCCGGTTCCGACCGCGCAACCTATTGCGCCGTAAAACTCGCATAAAACAACGGAAATTACGATATTCGCCAGTGCCATGCAGACGTAAACCACAGCCCTAAACATATGCTTGTTTTGAGCGCGTTGTATTTCTATACCGGTATGCTGAATCAAATCGATTAGTCCGGGTATAATCAAAAACAGCCCGACGTAATATGCGTCTTCGTAGCCTGAGCCTGCCCAATAAAATATAAATTCGCGCCCGAAAAAAACAAACCCCGTTGCGACTAAGGCAACTACGATATATTGTATTCTGCCGACTTTAATAAACAAATCAGTTAATCGATTTTTCAAATTTGCGCTACCACATTCTTCGGTAACAATACGGTGAACCCGCGGAGAAAAAAAGTTAACGAACGCAAGCCCTATCGATATGTAATAAGAATATAACGAAGAACCCACCGAATAAACGGCAACGGAGTCCGTTCCGCGCAGTCTTCCCAAAATAAACTTGTCTAAATTAATGTTTATCTGGTCGACGATTAAGTGTATCGCAACGAAAATGGTATATTTAAAAATGCTTTTAAACAATCCGCTTTCGAATTCGCGAAACACGAACCTGCATTTTAACCGACAAAGAACAAAAAACAAATATAATATATCTACAAAAACGTTGACCGATACGGTCACGATAACCATAGCAATCGCTCTAAACCCCATTAACAAAAGAGGCAACGTGATAAGCGGACTTAACACGGTTCGAATTATCGCCAACAATTTTAAAAATATAAACTTTTCATGAGCGGATATAATGTTGGAAAAAACGCTCATCGGAAACGAAACGGCTAAATTAATCGTTAATATAAGCATTAACCACCGAGCGATTTCGTATTCTTCGGGAGTCAGCCCGTCTTCAAAAACCAGATTTAAATTAAAAGTAAAAAAAAGCCCGCACAAAAGAGCTATCAGCCCGATAATAATAAATATTATCAGATACAATCCGTTTAGTTTATTTATCGAGTCGGACTCGTTTCTTTCTTTATATATCGAATAATATTTTATATATCCGCTATTAAAGCCTAAACTTATAAGCGATATAATCGATATAACCGAGGCGACCGTGTTATACAAACCGTATTCGCTTTTACCCAAATATCTTATCATTATCGGAGTATATACTAATCCGACAACAATATTCAAGGCAATTTGAATATACGAAAGTACAGAGCCGCCTCGCATTTCGTTAAGTTTTTTCATATCGTACTTATTAAAACAGCATTCCTTTTTGTGTTTTTTGCAGTTAAACCAAGCTTGCTTTACCTTAGCCCCAATAAAATTCGTAAGGATATAAATGGTTCCATTCGGGACGGAATATTAAAGTAACGACAAAATAAACAAGCATTACCGAACCCGTTATGAACATCAACGATTTTCTGTATTTTATTTCACCGGAATTGAATGCGTTAGGTAAATCGAACACCATAGGCAATAAAAAATACGAGGCGGCTCGATTAAATAAATTGACCGAAAAGCCCAAGCAAACGGTTAATAATAACAAAATCGAATTTGTTATTTCGAGGGAATGTTCTTTGACGTCTTTTTTACCCGCCAAGTATATAAGAAAATAAAAGACTAAAGCCCTTAGAGCATAATAGGTTATACCTAAACGTCCGGTTCCCACGTATTCGGAGTTAAAATAATTTTTATATTCGCTTAAAATTATCGACAGTATCGAATTAAGCACCCCTGTCAAAGCCAAAACGGCAACGCCTAAAGCGCCTATGACAACTATTATAGGCTTTTTTGGGGAAAATCGATGAGCAAACCACAAAATAGTTATAAGCGCGGATTTATGAAAACATGTAGCAAAAAGAATTAAAATAAGGGGTAATATTTTTTTTCCGTCTTTTATCTGAAAATACGCTATCAATACGATAGACATTGCAATAGCCTGTCTGATTCCGCTCATAAAGAAAGAAAAGGCAATGCAAAACAACAAAAGCGTAGAAAATAAAATGTTATTTGATCTTTTATAGATATATACGCCGCAAACGACATAACAAAACGTTGCGCTTACAATTAAAATTGTTAAAGGATTAGCGCTTATTTTAGATAAAAATAAACAAAGATATTGATATACTATTTCGATTTGTAGTTTATTATCTACGCCGCTATTTGCTATTCTTTCGTAATAGTTTAAATAGTTTTCGGTATCGTTACCCATATTCCGCCCTCTGAAAGCGGTTAAAAACCAAAATAGAAAAATCAGGCAAAGAAACAAGATATTATAAATCGAACTATCAAAACAAAATCTTTTGTTTATTTGCAATTCGGCATTACTTCTGCAATCTGCAATCGAAATAGCTAAAGAAATAAACAAAATTATCGTTATGCATATATATAGCCACATTTAAATACCTCTTCGATCTACTATGTAAAAGTAGTTTTTAATTGAGTCGTCTGCGCTTTTTTCCCAAGAAAATTTAGCGGTCGCTAAATTTTTTGCATTTTCTGACTTTTCAGAAAATAGCGAGTTTTCCTCTATTGC
Organism: uncultured Acidiphilium sp.; assembly: GCA_964452295.1. Lineage (GTDB taxonomy): Bacteria > Bacillota > Clostridia > Christensenellales > Borkfalkiaceae > HGM11416. The sequence continues at coordinate 22,979 of CAYVKZ010000015.1, read as the reverse complement.
CTGAATTATTTTATTAAAAACGTCTTTAGCCGAAGGTTGAGCCACCCATCCGGCATTATAATCATTAATATTTTTCTCCCAAGTAGTGCCCGGCGTAACCAAACAAGGCATGCCGTATGCCAAAGCTTCCAATATCCCGAGCGTTAAAGCCTCGGTGCGCGAAGTTTGAATAAATATATCTGAATCTAACAATATATTTTCTTTTTCTTCCCCAAAAACGGCGGGCTTTAACGTAACAATTCCGTTTAAAGACCGTTCGGCAATCATTTGTTCGATGTGCGCGTATCTCCCTTTATAATCGGGACCGTGTATGCAAAGCTCGCATCTATCTTTATAAGGGCTGTTTTTTAAAAGCTCGAACGCGTCGAGCATAATATCGAGCCCTTTAATATACCATTCTAACCGCCCGATATATACGAATTTAATCTTTTCCGTATTAAACGTTTGCTTATGCTTAAGCGGAAAATCCCAACCGGTTGCGGTTACAAATTTTTGAACTTTATATCTTGTATTTTCTTTTTCGGTTTCGGATACGCATTGAATAGCCGACGCTTTTTTTATAAACGAATTAAAAAGCAAATTGCCGAGCAATTTTTTAAGCCTTTTTTTCTTTTGAGCCTCTACGGTTAAAGAACCATGCGGAACGATAACGTATGGGATTTTGTTTTTACGCAATATCCTTGATATTTTTATATATTCCGGAACGTATATTTGATGAAAAACCACAATATCGGGCTTATTAAACGGTGCCTCGATTTTTTCAAGAGAAAACGGAGAAGAAGAGCAATAACAGTTGGTTATATCGCGAGGGCAAAAATCGGCGAGATTCATTAAGGCAACGGTTTCTGCCTTTTGTTGCGCCTTTATTAACTCCGGAACAAGCAAACATACCCCGTTTGCCGGATTGTCTTTTATTTTAGCAATATGTAAAATTACCATATATCCGCCCTGCTCTTTTTCTTCTTTTCTTTTTATTTAACCGACAAGTCTGCCTTTATTTGTGTAGTAGATGTTTTTTTCCACAAACACACATTTTTAACAATTTCTTTTTAAAAAACACTATAACTTACTTTGTGTATTCTTATAAATCAAAAACGTATTCGCAAGCGCTTCGCGAACGTTAAATAAGGGATTCCAACCTGTTGATTTGATTTTTGTAGTATCTAACAAAGCAAAAGTAGCTTTTGACACACTTTCATTTGTTTCTATATCGTAAATAACGTGCCGATTTGCAAGACTCGCAATATATTCGGCGTAGTCACCCAATGTCATATTTTCATCATCATCGGCAACGTTGTAAGCTTCACCCGAAGCCCCGTTGAACAATAAATGAATAATGGCATTAGCGGCATCGGCAACATAACAATAAGAAAATCTTTGTAATCCTTTGCTTTTTAAAACAATATCTTCATCGTTTATCGCATTTCGCATAAACTGAGCCATTGCTTTCGTATCCTCTTTTGTATCAGGACCAAAAACTCTGGCTAAACGAGCGATTACAACATCTACATCGTATTGTTTTTTGTAGGATTGACATAACGCTTCACACGTTCGTTTTGCTTCGTTATAACCGTTTCTGGCATTATTGCAATCTAAATAACCACAATAATACTCGTTCATTAAATCCGAGGACCCCTCACCATATATTTCGACACTAGAAGTTAAAATAAACCGACTAACGCCGTTATCTTTAGCGAAAGAAAGCAAGTTGTTGCAACCTATAACGTTCGTCGTAATCGTTCCGACGGGATCCTGAGCATATTGTCGCGGATGAGTATTTGAAGCTAAATGTAATATATAGTCGACTTGTTTTGAGTATAAAATCGGGTGCAAAATATCATGCACTAAATATTCTACCGTATCATCCGAAGAGCCACCGCGCCTAGACAGCGACACGACCTTAATTCCTTGCTTGTATTTCTTGTTTCTGTATCTAATAACGTCGATAATAAACGATCCGATAAACCCCGTTCCGCCGGAAATCATTATCGTTTTACCGCTCAAAAAATCCCATTTATATTTTTGCTCGGCTATAAGTTCTATATCGCTTTCTCTGCTTTGTTTCATTATTTTATAAACGAATCGTTTCTTGCATTGAGCAATGCTTTGAAAATTTCGATATCCTCCACGGTAGTGATTTTGATATTTTTTTCTGACCCTTTTGAAAAATGGGTTGCATATCCGTACCTCTGCATAAGAGAACAAGACGCCGCCGTATTCGTAACGCCGTCTTTAATGGCACGGCAATGAATATCCCACAATTCGTCGAATTTATATGCATGCGGCGTTTGCGTACGAAAAAGCTCGTCGCGATTGAGAGCTTCGTTTGAAATTTTTCCGTCTTTCGATACAAAAACAACTTCGGTCGTAGGAATAGCGGTAACAGCCGATCCGTATATTTGCTGCTTAACAATGTTGTCCGTTATAATGTCTTGCGACACCATAGGACGATTACCGTCATGAATTAAAACAATGACATCATCGGTTTTCGCATGATCTTCCTTTATAGCGAGCATAGCGTTATAAATAGACTCTTGACCCGTTGCTCCGCCCGTTACGATTCTTTTTAATTTGGTAATATTAAATTGTTTAGCATATGCTTCTAAAACGACATTCCACCCCGCAAGGCAAGAAACGTATATCTCTTCAATGTTTGGATGTTGCTGAAAAGCCTCTAACGTATAAATTATAATCGGTTTATTATCTACGGTTATAAACTGCTTTGGAAGATCTTGATGAGTTCTTAGCCCAACGCCGCCAGCCGTCAATATCGCTACGTTCATGAACCTCTCCTTATACTATTGCTTATAGTACGCTTTAAACGTATGATGCGTAACACGCTTTTCTTCGGGTGGTAACTGCATATAGTTTCCGTATATGCTACCCAAATAAGTCGCCCAATCTTTGATTGTCATAAATTCTTGACCTTCAAAAAGTATTTTATCAAACTCGGTATAAATTTTTGTCGGTAAAACTTCTTTTAACCTATAGCCGCCGCAAATCACTCCCGCATATTGCGATTCATCAAAGTTTTCAGACGGATAAGTCGATTGAATTCGATCGATAAGTTTCTTCGAATTGCTCAATCTACTCATAAGATAAAAAGTAAAACGAATCGGTTCGTAAATGATGGAATGGGTTTTACTTCTAAAAAATTTTTTCCAATTGTAAGCAACGAGCAATTCCCGGTTAAAACTACTCTTTTTAAAGTTTTTCTTAGCCTGCTCGTATGTATCGCCCAGTCCGTCTATCGGAAAAATATCGACAAACACTCCTAAATCCACATCGTTACGATTACCGTTTAATTCTTGTATTACCGTATTTGGATCTATTGCCTTGGCAAATAAATAACTGTATTTAGGATCCGTTTCAGTCGAAACTAAACGAAACCGCGTTTTATTCGACAAACAATAAGCAATAAATTTGTTATAATCTGGGCGAGGCATAAATATATCGATATCGTCATCCCACGGAATGAATCCTTTATGCCTCACCGCACCAAGCAGCGTTCCGCCACATAACGAATATCTAAATCCGTTTGCACTGCAAATTTCATGTATTTCTTTTAATATCTCAAACTCTACTTGTTTTAATTCTTCATCACTTATCTGCCTCATTTATTTTTCCCCTCAAGCTCGCAAAACAATTATTTTCGTTTGTTTTTTACCTTGTATTTTAAAAAACCGTTAATCGCCCAATGAAACATATAACGAATACTGCCGAAAAAACTTATTTTTTCAATCTTGCGATATACGTTCCATTGATATTTAATCATCTTTAACTTGTTTGACGAAACGGAATTTTTACCGACACGATAATAGGTTAACGGCTCTCTAAAACATATCACCTTTTCGCCTTTCTTTAAAATCTGAAGCCAACAAGCAAAATCTTCCCTTTTTACGGCTTCTTCAGGCATATAAACCTTTCCTATCTTTTCAGCGTTAAAAATAACGGTTGAACAGCCTATTGCATTATGCTTTAATATCGCTTTATAATCGTATTCGTCTTTTTTAGGCGAATATAAACGTTTATTTTTTGCAGAACTAAAAACGTAATAATCCGTACAAGAAAAAGTAGCGTTTTTTTCACTCATAAAGCTTAAATGCTTTAAAAGTTTATCTTTATCCCAAATATCGTCGTTATCTAAAAAAGCTATCCACTTGCCTTTTGCCCTATCGATTGCTTTATTCCTCGAAACAGCCGCGCCGCTGTTTTTTTCGTTTACGATTATTACGATTCTATCGTCGTTATAATCGCGAACCATATCGAGCGAATTATCCGTTGAACAATCGTCTACGAAAATAAGTTCCCAATTCTTATACGTCTGGCTCAAAACGCTACTTATCGATTCGTTTAAATATTTACTGCCGTTATAATTCGGCATAATAATCGAAACTAACCCGTAATCTCCAACCTCGCCGCTTTGCCCGCTTTTGTTTTCGCTTACGGTTTTATCATCGCGTTTTGCCTCAACTTCGGATTCATCCGTTAAAACCGAATAATTCATTCGATTGCTCCCTTTTTAAATATTATTTTGCACCTTTGTGGCTAAATATCACGCTAACCGTTTTAAACAATATTTTTATATCAAAAAGCACCGAGCGCTTTTCGATATATTCGATATCGTAAACTATTTTTTCTTCGGGCTTTAAATCGTATCCGCCGTTTACCTGAGCCCAACCCGTAAGACCGGGTTTAACCTTAAGCCTTTCGCTAAAACCGTGCACGTATTTTTCGAATTCATCGGCAAAACACTTGCGTTCGGGGCGAGGCCCAACCAGCGACATCGTGCCGATAACGCAACACCAAAGTTGCGGCAACTCGTCTAGCCTAGTTTTTCTTAAAAAACGACCGAAACCGTAAATTCGGGGGTCGTCGTCGCCGTCAGACCACTGAGCTCCGGATTTTTCCGCGTCGACGTGCATCGACCTAAATTTAGGTACTTTTATAATTTTTCCGCCAAGCCCTAGCCTTTCTTGCAAATAAATTACAGGACCGCGCGAACAACACTTGATTATTATCGAAATAATCAAAAACAACGGCGATAATATTATAAGAGCTATTAAGCAAACCGAAAAGTCAAATGCGCGCTTAATAAAATCGAAAAACGGTTTCTTTTTGAAATCTTTTGCGTTAAAAAAATATTCCTTTCCGTCATCGGGAAACGGCATTATTATCGCGGGTTCGGCACTTTCGACGACAAAATCTTCTTCACCCTCTTTTATCTTGCCCGAAAAACGACTGAAATCGCTCTCTTCCGATATAAATTGTTTAAGCTCTCGTTCTTCTGCCATAACTTTTATTAAGCCCTTTTCCCTATCTTTTTATTTTTTTGCGACTTTTTTTCGCCGATTTTTTCCGCTTTTTTCGCTTTCTTTTGTTTTTTCGACTTTTTTCGCAAGTTTTTGCAAATTTTTGCAAGTTTTTGCGAGTTTTTTGCGAGTTAAAAAAATAATTTTTTTGGTGCATCCGCCGGGAATCGAACCCGGAACCTTTCGCGTCGGAGGCGAATATTCTATCCGATTGAACTACGGGTGCCTAAGTTTTTTAAAAAAATCCGTTTTTTCGACGGTCAACCGACGTAAAACAGCTTTTTCACAATAAAAAACGCAATTTTTGCAAATATTCGCAAATTTTTCACACTTTATCGCTTACATTATATCAAAAAAAATAAAAACTGTAAACGGTTTTTTGGCGTTTACAGCTTTTTGTTGCTTTTTTATTTAATTTTTTACGAACTTTTTAGATTTTTTAAAGCATTTTAGTGCCTTGTCGAAAATCGACTTACCGGTTTTTGCGAAAACGCCCTTAAAAAATCCGATTTTTTTCGATTAAAAAATCGAAAAACCGAAAGTTTAAGCCTCGGGATGTTTCGAGCGATAATCGTCGATGGCGTTTTTAATCGCCTCTTCAGCCAACACCGAGCAGTGAATTTTTTGCGCGGGAAGTCCGCCTAAATACTCGATAACGCGCTTGTTCGTTACGGTTAGAGCTTCGTCTAAGGTCATTCCCTTAATCATTTCGGTTGCGGTGGAACTGGTGGCAACAGCCGCCGCACATCCGAAAGTTTTAAATTTTGCGTCCGTTATAATTCCGTTTTCAACCCTGATGGTGATTTGCATAATGTCACCGCAAGTCGCGTTGCCCACGGTGCCTATTCCGTCGTAGTTTTCGATTTCGCCTACGTTCTTGGGGTTTTGAAAGGTTTCCATAACCTTGTCGTTATACATCATAATTTTTCTCCGATAGCTTATCGCTTTTAGTTTTTGTTTTTATTGTTTAAATCGACCGATTCGGCGGCAAAAAAACGCCGAACCGACAGCTCAAAAATGCACGAAAGTGCCGATAACGGGCTTATAGCCCCGCTTTTTTAATTTTAAAATATGTTTTTATCTAAACTTAATCGCGCAAAAAATCTCGCGCTTTCAGCTCGTTTAAAGGTCTGAAGTTTTGCTTTCTACTTTATAAAGCGGCGACATGTTTCTAAGCTTTTCGACCGTTTCTTTAAGCTTATCCACAACGTAATTTACCTCGTCGACGGTGTTTTCTTTGCCGAACGAAAATCTTATCGAACCGTGCGCAAGTTCTACCGGCACGCCTATCGCGAGCAATACGTGCGAAGGCTCTAGCGAACCCGAAGAACATGCCGAACCCGAAGACACGGCTATGCCCGCTAAATCGAGAGAAAAAAGTATGGATTCGCCTTCGATAAACTCAAACGAAAAGTCGGCGTTCGAAGGCACGCGACAAACTCTGTCACCGTTGTAGCGAGCAAAAGGAATTTCGCTTTCGACGCGCGAAACGAATAAATCGCGCAAACCTTTGACGTACTCGTTATCTTTTTCCAAAGTCAAGCGGTTAAGCCTTAACGCCTCTGCCATTCCGACCACGCCGGGGACGTTGGTAGTCCCGCCGCGCTTGGTGCGTTCTTGCTCGCCGCCAGCAAGCAAATTGGCTATTTTTACGCCGTTGCGCACGTAAAGCGCGCCCACGCCCTTAGGACCGTTAAACTTGTGCGACGAAAAAGACATAAGGTCTACGCCCAGTTTTTTTACGTCGATATCGATGCAGGGCATTGCCTGAACCGCGTCGGTAAAGGTTAAAATATTGCGTTCTTTGGCGATTTTTACTATTTCTTCGATAGGCTCGATCGTGCCTATTTCGTTATTTGCATACATACAGCAAATCAACGTAGTGTCGGGACGAATGGCGGCTTTCAACTGCTCTAAATCGATAAATCCGTTTTTATCCACGCCGATATAGCTTACGTCGAATCCCTCTTTTTCAAGCTGTTTTGCCGAAGCGAGCATCGCGGCGTGTTCGATTTTAGAAATAATTACGTGTTTGCCTTTTTCGGCGTTTGCGCGAGCAACGCCCTTAAGCGCCCAATTATCCGCCTCGGTTCCGCCCGAGGTAAAATACACTTCCCCGGGACGCGCGCCTATGATTTCCGCTATTTTGTCGCGCGCTTCGTCTACGGCTTTTTGCGCCTCTCTGCCGAAAAAGTGCTGACTGTTGGCGTTTCCGTAGTCGTTTAAATAATACGGAAGCATTTTTTCAATCACCCTTTTATCCACGCAGGTGGTCGCCGCGTGATCGAGATATATCTCCTTTCGCTCGAGCTTTTCCATTTTTACGCTCCTTTAAAAACTTTTTCGCTTTTATTATTTCGCTTTCCCGGTCTTTTCGCAATTTGCCGAGCAAGAAGAGCACGAAGAACATGCCGTGCACGCCGAACAAGAATACCCGTCTTTTTCGGTCGGCTTTTCATCGCGAGCGGTGGCACCCTCCCCGAATTCCTGAAGATGAGCCGCGTTTTCGCCCGCGACCATATCGGCAAGCGAAATGCCGTCCAGCAAATCGTTGATTCCGCGGTACAGCTTTTTCCAAACCGCGCTAGAGGCGCATTTTTGACACGCTCCGCCCTTGACGCAACCAATTATTTCGAGATCATCTTCTAAAGCTCGCACGATAACGCCTACACTCACGCTTTCGGGCGAGCCGTTTAAACAGTATCCGCCGTTTATCCCGCGGGTGGCTTTTACCGCTCCGACCGAGCACAGCGCGCGCATTATGCGCTCTAAATATTTTGCGGAAACGCCTATTTTTTTGCCGAGCTCGCTTGCGGAAAAACTTTCGCCCGCGTTTTCGGCTAAAACGTAGGCGGCTTGCAATCCGTAATGCGCTTTCGATGATATTTTCATTACTTCGCCCTTCGGCAGCGCTTTAAAAACTGCCATTTGTGCTTTTTTTGTTTTAAAACGCGCTAAAAACGCGTCTTTGTTAATTACTACCGTTTTAGTAGCAATTAGATTATACTCCGGGCTTATACCTTTGTCAACGGAATAAACGCGGAAATTAAAAAAACAAAAAACTATTTTTATTTTTGCCGTTTAGATTTTTGTTTTTTTGTTAATATCTTAAAAGCACCGCATTGCGGAGCGGGAGAAAAGTCTATGCTTAAATTTTTAAATAACGCGTTAAACGACGCAGCAAAATTTTACGAATCGAACGCGATTCCGCTTTTAAAAGCGTTTGCCGATAATTGCAATTTATACTTTGTTTCGGTGGGAATATTCGCCGTTGCAATCGCGGCGGGCGCGATAAGCCTTTTTATTCGCGTTTGTTTCAGGCGCACCGAACGCGCGCCTATAGGCAGACTGTTTTTATTTTTTTCGATATGTTTTGCCCTTGACCTTTTCGTGTGTTTGTGCGAGCAAGATTTTAAGGGAATTTACTTTAAAACGACAAGCGAAGTCTACTTTTTTTGTTTTCTGAAATTTTGCGTGCTTATATTTTTGTATATTATCGTCGCCGCCGAAAACGCACTTTCTTTAAAATTGCAAAAAAAAGAAGCGTATAAAGCCGAAAACGCAAAAAAACGAGAATACGCAAAAATCTGCGAAGAACCCGCGCCGAAAATCGCAAACTCGAAATCGATTGAATATTTAAACGCGGCTAGCGAAAACGAGCAAAGCGTCGGCGGCAAAATTTGCCGCCCCGATTTAAACGTAGGCTATATTTTAGCCGTTTGCGAAAGGTTAAAAAAAGAACCGCTTTCGGATGCCGAACGCGAGCTCGTCGACGACTTGGAGCTATCGCTGAAGGTAAACGATTTTTCAAGCGAAAAGCAAGCTTTAGCCTTAAACGAAAGCTTGCGCAAGCTTATAAAAAAAGCCGCAGAACACAACTGCAGGCTTATAAATCAGTAACCATTGAAGAATAAAACCGATAAAGTTTTAGCGGCGAAGATTTGCGTCGTTGTATTAAAATACTACAAGCAAAAATTTGCCGAAAAAGGCAAAAAAACACGTTTAAGGCTTAATGGGTTCAATTTTCTAATGGCTAACCTAAAAGGCATAAAAAACCCGCCCTAATAGCCGATAATCGACCTATAGGCGGGTTTTTGCGTTTTTTATTAGTTTAATCAAACGCTAAAAATCTTTATTTTTTAAAAGTCATCGACATCTCTTGTTCTTCGATTATTAACGTTTTTCCGTCGCATGTGCAAGATACCGACGATCCGTCAAAGGTAATAACAACGGTATTATCTGCTCCGCTAACCCAAGAACCTACTTGTGTCATCTTTTCTTCGGTGCCATCACTAACGCTACTTACAACAACAACGGCAGACCCGTCTTTATTTAACGTCAGCACCATGGAATCTTCAGTGAGAAGCTCATCCATATAAGTATCGCCGGCTTCAAAAGTAGCACTAAAATCGGTGCCCTCTATCTCTTCGAAAAAGCTAACGCTTGCAAATTTGTAAGTTCCTTCAATAGCTAACGAATTGTCAGGTTCATCATGCGTTGTCGAGCACCCCGAAAACAGAAAGCAAAAGCCAAACAAAAGCATTGCAACAATAGTTAAGTTAAGAAATTTGGTTGAGTTTTTCATTTGAGTTAAATCTCCCGTTTTTTTTATTAAATAATCATAAGAATTATTTGATTATTTCGTTACTTTTTGACGATTCTTATAAAATCGCCGCGTTTTATAAAAATGACGATATAACTTAAAAAACAAAACGCAAAAAAATACTTAAGTCAATTATTAGTATACTATAGTATTTTTAAAATGTCAATCGATTTTTTATAATAGTATCGAAATAATTTACTCGGGAGCTTTTGCCATGCAATGCGCGTTAAACGAAAATATAAAAAAACTAAGGCTTTCACGCGGAATGAATCAAGTAGCGTTTGCAAAAGAACTCGGCGTCACTAAGCAATGCGTTTCGAATTGGGAAAACGATAACGTTCAACCGTCTATAGAAATGCTTACCAAAATTGCCGATATGTTTTGCCTTTCGACCGATTTTCTTTTAGGGCGTGAAGCCTCAGCCGTCATTGACGTATCCAATCTCACAGACACTCAAAGAGCGCATGTTTCGATGATTGTGTGCGACCTTGCAAATAAAAACTAACCTTTTAAGTACTCAAACGATATTCTAACACCGACTTTACTCAAAATACCTCGACTATATAAAATTTAACGTTTTTTCGTTAATGAAAGCCTGAGGTTTGCCCGAAGTCAGCGATAAATACGCAAAAGTTTTTATCGGAGCGTAATAATCGCACGAACCGGGATTGATAAACAAAATTCCGCCCTCTTCGACAATTTCCGCCGAATGCGTGTGCCCGTATATGACGACCGAACACCCGAGCTCCTCGGCGCGAAGTTTGAGCCGAGTTAAACCTTGGCGCACTCCGTATAAATCGCCGTGAGTTAAAAAAACGCGCGTTTTTTCGATTTCGATAACGCGCTCTGCGGGATAGACGGCGTAATCGTTATTGCCTTTAACCGCGTAAAACTCGCCTTTTATTTCGCTAGGAGAAAAAGTTTGCGAGCCGTCGCCCGCAAAAAACACGCCGTCGTTTTCGTTTATGAGCGGCAAAAGCTTATCGAACGAACCGCGATTGCCGTGTATATCCGAAAAAATTATATAATTTTTCATAAATTTTTAACTCTTTTACTTTTTAAAATTTTCAACAAACGCTTTTAGAGCGCGGGAGCGATGGCTTACCGCGTTTTTTTCATCCGCAGTTGCCTCACCGAAAGATTTTTTTAAGTCGTACGAATAAAAAAGCGAATCGTATCCGAACCCTCCCTCTCCTTTAGGCTCGGCTAAAATTTCGCCCTCGGTTTTGCCGAAAACGCAAAAACGCCTTCCGTTTTTACCTATAAATGCAAGACAACATTCGAAATATGCGCGCCTGTCGGTTACTTTTTGCATGTTTTTTAAAAGCAACGCGTTACATTCTTCGGCAGAAGCGTTTTCGCCCGCATAACGCGCGCTGAACACGCCGGGCGCGCCGTTTAAAGCGTAAACGCACAATCCGCTGTCGTCGGCAAGCACGTTTTCGCCCGATTTTTTATGAATTTCTTCGGCTTTTATAAAGGCGTTTTGCTCGAAAGTTTCGCCCGTTTCTTCTGCGGTTTGAGTAATTCCCGCCTCTTTTAGTCCGACGACTTCGAACTTATCGCCAAGCATCTGCCTAAATTCGTTAAGCTTGCCCGCGTTGCCCGTGGCTATAATTAATTTTTGCATATTTTTCATAAGAATTCCTTTTTAAAGCGTTCTTAAAAGCGCCTTTATATCATCGTTTATTCTAAAACTTTCAAGCGATTTTTTTATCGCCTTTTTTAAAACCTCACCGCTTAACGAGCCGTTTGTAAAATAAGGCAAAATTTGCTCTTGATTTTTGCACAGCGCGATGGCGAAATACCACGCCTGCATCTTATCCATTGAAGAATCGAACCCAATTAAGTTTTAACAAAGCCAAATTTGCAAAATCATCGTTAAACTCACTTGCAATACGCTCGTATGACTGCGTTCGTTTGCCTTGATTTTTCTAAATTTTGCTTTTGTTAAAATGCGAAGCACCTTAAACGCGTATTTTTTAGGCGTTTTTGGTAAAGTTTTGCGCAGTCGTATATTAATACTACAAGCAAAGATTTGCCGAAAACAGCAAAAAAGACACGTTTAAGGCTTGATTGGTTCGACTCTTCAATGGATAACGTAATATTCATCCGTTTTGATCGCGGCAACCGCGTCGGCATATTCGGGCTTGAAATTTTCGCCTAAAAAATAACGCATCAAACAACCTATCGCGTAGCGTTTTACGTAGGTTTTTTCGCTTTCGAGCCATTTTTGCACGAACGGCAAAAGCTTTTCGGCGTTCTTTTTAAAAACCGCGGGAATCGTTTGGTCGCAAGTTGCCCAATTGTCGACGTGCGGCAAAAAATCTTCGATCCTTAAAACGCACTCGTTAAAATCTTTTATTTCGGAGATTATAAATCCATGCAGATTGTTTTCTTCGAAATATTCGTGCGGTAGATCGCTTAAAAATTCGTTTAGCTCGCCTTTTTTAAGCGATTTATAAAACTCTTTCGCTAAGATTTTAAGCGCGGGCGTGCGAACGCCTATAAATGCCGAACGCGGCTTTTCGGGCGTTAACTTCGCTTGAAAATCCGCGTATTTTTCGTCTTTTAAATCAAAAAGTTTTTTTCTTATCGTTTGAACGGTTTTATTCATCTGACTATCCCTTTATAAGCAGATCACAAACAAAAACTCAGCCGAAAAAATTCGTTTTTTTGCAAAAAAGCTGGGCTATAAGCCTGTTATCGGCACTTTCGAGCTTTAAACGATTTTTTCTTTTTATCTTTTCACAAGCCGTTTAAATCAGCTTTGCAAGCATTTTATATAGCGCGATTTTTTGATGTTCGTAAGTAAGTCCGCCCTGAATATACGCGATAAACGGAGCGCGAACGGGGGCGTCTGCGGAAAGCTCAATAGAAGCGCCTTGAACGAAGCAACCCGCCGCCATAACGACCTCGTCGTTATAGCCGGGCATTTCGCTCGGGCAGACGGTTACGAAACTGTCTACGGGTGAAACTTCTTGCACGGATTGAATAAAATCGATAAGCTTTTGTTTTTCGCCGAACACTATCGAGCGAGTTATATCGTAAGGCGGCTTGCCCGCGGCGGGTAGCGTTTTATATCCGAGCTTTTCCATCGCCTTACCGACTAGCATACTGCCTTTTAACGCTTGGAGCACTACGTGCGGAGCTAAAAACAGCCCTTGATAAAAATATTGATAACCTAAGGCGTAAGACCCCTCTTCTGCTCCGATAGAGGGAGCGGTCAACCTGCCTTCGACGAGTTCGATATATTTTGCCTTGCCCGCGACGTATCCGCCGGTGGGGGCTATTCCGCCGCCCGCGTTTTTGATAAGCGAGCCGCAACAAACGTCGGCTCCGACTTCGGTAGGCTCGTACTTTTCGACGAATTCGCCATAACAGTTATCCACGAAAACGCAACCCGAAAATCCCGCAGATTTTATCGCCGAAACGACATTTCCGATATGATTTACGGAAAGAGCTTCACGCCATTCGTACCCGCGTGAACGCTGAATATAAACCATTTTTACGTCGTGTTTTCTTAAATAGTCGAGTGTTTTACTGAGGTTGATTTTGCCGTTTTTGAGCGGAATTTTATCGTATTTAACGTTAAAATCGGCAAGCGAGCCTATGCCGTTGCCGCTAACCACGTCGCGCAAAGTATCGTATGGGTCGCCGGTTACAGAAAGCATTAAATCGCCGGGGCGAAGAATTCCGAAAAGCCCTATGGTTATGGCTTGCGTGCCCGAACAAATGGCGGGCGAAACGATTGCCTTTTCGGCACCGAAAGCGCAAGCAAAAGTTGAGCAGAGCGCGTCTCGACCGTCGTCGCCTATGCCGTAGCCCGAACTGCCGTTGAAGTGCCTTAGCGCGATTTTATTGTTCCAAAACGCCTTTAAAACCTTTTCTTGATTAAAAAGCGCGATATCTTCGAGCCTTGTAAACTGCTTTTTTAGCGACCTTTCGCACTCCGAAACGATTTTGTTTATGCGCTCTTGTTTTTCGATTGTTTTTTCTTCTTTCATTTTTTTCTTCCTCTAAAACTCTAAACTATACGTTTAAACCACTTTTCCAGCTCGGTTTTCGCAACTTTTATGGCGATAGGTCTGCCATGCGGACATTTTAAGCCGAGATTAGACGAAACCTTTTTTAAAAGCGCGTCGATTTCGGTTTTGTCGAGCGAGTCGCCCCCTTTTATAGCATGCTTGCACGCCGTTTGCATAAGCTTTTCTTTTAATGCTATAGGCATTTTTTCGCGCTTGAAAGCGTTGTCGTACAAAATATCGTCGAAAAATTTTCTTAAATTTAAGTCGCACAACTCGATAGGCAGAGCCGTAACGCAAAAACCTTTATCTCTCACGATAGCGCTGATTTCTACGCCGATTTCTCTAAAATAATCCATTCGACTGAAAATATTTTCGTAATCTTCGGCGGAACAGTAAAAAGTGAATGGCACTAAAAGCGTCTGCATTTCGAGCGAGTTCGAACTCGCCTTTTTGCATAGTTCGTCAAACAAAAGCCTTTCGTGCGCGGCATGCTGATCGATAAAATACATATCGTCGCCGCGCGTGAATATCAAATACGTACCAAACGCCTGACCGACGAAAACGTCGTTTGCTCCGATCGGAATTTCGGTTTGTTCGGCGGACTTCGTTTTTTCGGTAGTTTCGTTTTTTTCGATATTTTCTGCTTTTTCTGCTTTTTCGGCGCAATTTATTTCGTCTTGTTCTTTAGCGCCTTGTTTTTCGCGCTCTAAACGTTCGATATATCTCTTGTTTTCGGCAAACATATCTACGCCCGCCTCGCTTTCAAACGAGCCCGCGTAGCCGTTTTCGATATCGCCGCGATACCCGACGAGGTCTTTCGCCGCACCGTAAACGCCGCTGTCGCACACCGTAACTACGCCGAATTTCTTTTTTGCGGGGTCGAAAGCATAATCGTTTTTAGGAATAGGCTTTCCCGAAAAAGTTCGCTTGTCCGAGGAAATTCTGGTGGGCAGATTTTGCAAATCTTTATAATCTTGCGTGACTTGATTTTGCTCGTTTTTTAAGTTTTTCAAGTCCGAAAAAGACAGTTCTTCCGAGTCAAAAGTGCCGCTAACGGGCTTATAGGCGGACTTTTGTTCGTTTTTTGCACCTTCGAAAACCTCGCCGCGCAAAGTATTGTCGGCTCGTTCTTCCGCGCCCGCATCGGTTGCGGGGGCGATGATCGTTTGCTCGTCTTTTATAATATTCACCGCTTCGGAAACTCCGTCTAATACCTTAGAAACGGAAGAATAAACCGCCGAATAAATTATTTGATTGTTAGAAAAACGCACCTCACTTTTGCGCGGATGAACGTTGACGTCTACGATTTCGGGCGGAACGACGAGATTCAAAACGAAAACCGGATATTGCCTTTTCATAAGGTAACTCGAATACGCGTTTTGAACAGCCGCCGAAACGGTAGTATCGGTAACATATCTGCCGTTTACTATCAAAGTTTGATAAGAGCGCGTAGGCTTCGTAAACGAAAGTTTGCCGATGTAACCGCTGATTTTAACTCCGTTTTTCTCGTTTTCGATATAAAAACACTGCTCTAAAGTTTTTGCGCCGTAAACCGAGGCAAGACATTCTTTCAACCCGCCGCCGTAAGTTTCCAACGCGACTTTTCCGTCTGCTACGAGCCTGAACGCCACGTTTGGATTAGAAAACGCAAGCTTGGTTACAATCGTATTTATTTCGCTCTCTTCCGCGCGCGCGGTTTTTAAAAACTTAGCCCTTGCCGGAGTGTTGAAAAATAAGTTGCGGCAAATAACGGTAGTACCCGTTTCGCAAGTTTTTTCGCTAACCGCGCCGAGTTCGCCGCCGTCGCAAATTATGGAAGATCCGATTTCGTCGTCCACGGTTTTGGATATTATCTCAGCTTGAGTAACCGCGCCGATCGAAGCGAGCGCTTCGCCGCGAAACCCCAAGGTGAAAACAGCGTCGAGATCGGCGGCAGTTTTTATTTTACTTGTTGCATGCGGCAAAAACGCGCGTTCTAACTGCGATTTTTCTATTCCGCAACCGTTATCCGCCACCGTAACGCTATCTATTCCGCCACCTAAAATCGTTATTTCCACTTTAGTCGCGCCGGCGTCGAGCGAATTTTCGACCAGCTCTTTTACCATCGACGCGGGACGTTCGACAACCTCTCCCGCCGATATTCTGTTGTAAACTTTTTTATCTAATAAATTTATAGTAGCCATTTTTTATCGTAGCCGTATTAAAAATTTTTTTGTCCGTATTTGTCAATGTTTGTCGTAAGTTATTGTAATTTGTCGCAATTTTGCCTAAATGTGTCGAACTTTGTCAATTCAACTTTTCTTTAAGTTCGCAGATAAGGTCGAACGCCATTCGCGGAGTTAAATCGTCTACGCAAACATCGCGCAAAATCGCCTCGACTTCGCTGTAATTTAAAGCCGAGCCTTCCCCCGAACCCGAGCAATCCGAGGAATCCGAAGATAAATCGCCCTCTTTTAAAGAAGCCGTGGCGGCAAGTTCGCCTATTATATCCTCGCCCTTTTTCTGCCGCTGAGCGAGATCGTTTTTTTCAAGTCGCTTTAAGATAGCTTTCGCGCGCGAAGTAACCTCTGCGGGAACGCCCGCCAAGGCGGCGACCTCTATGCCGAAACTGCGATTTGCGCTTCCGCGCATTATTTTGCGCAAAAACAAAATGCCGTCAGCCGTTTCTTTCACGGTTATTTTGTAATTTTTAACGCCGTCCAGTACGCCTTCCAGCTCCGAAAGTTCGTGATAATGCGTTGCGAAAAGCGTTTTCGCGTGCAAATGTTTGCAAATATATTCTATAACCGACCACGCTATGCTAAGCCCGTCGTAAGTGCTTGTTCCGCGCCCTACCTCGTCTAAAACGAGCAAGCTTTTTTCGGTTGCCGAACGCAAAATAAGCGCGACTTCGCTCATTTCGACCATAAACGTGCTTTGATCGTGAATCAAATTATCGCTGGCACCGACGCGGGTGAACACTCTGTCCGTTATGGGAATACTAGCCGAACGCGCGGGAACAAAACACCCCACGTGCGCCATTATCGTTATTAAAGCGACTTGCCGCATATACGTGCTTTTGCCCGCCATGTTCGGACCGGTGATTACGAGCATGTTGTTTTCGGAGCAATCTAAAAACGCGTCGTTGGCGATGAATCGCTCTCTGCCCGTTTGCTCGACGACCGGATGTCTGCCCCCGACGATGTCGAGCGGTTTAGACGAATCGCATATTTCGGGGCGAACGTAGTCGTTCTTTTTGGAAACGTAGGCGAGCGAACAAAGCACGTCCAGTGCCGAAAAGCCCTTGGCTATGCTTTTCAGTCTTTCGATGTTGCTTTGCAAAAGAGACTTTAACTTATCGAAAATTTGAAGTTCGATTCGCAAAGCGCGCTCGGCGGCGTTTAAAATATCGTCCTCGAAGTGCTTAAGCTCTTCGGTTATGTAGCGTTCTGCCCCGACAAGCGTTTGCTTGCGCACGTAATCGTAAGGAACTCTGTCTTTAAACGTGTTCGAAACCTCGATATAATAGCCGAAAACCTTGTTGTAGCGTATTTTTAAGCTTTTTATGCCCGTTCTTTCGCGCTCGTTTTCTTCCATTTGCTCTAGATATTCCTTACCGGATTCCCTCATTCCGTTAAGTTTATCGAGATTTTCGTCGAAGCCCGGAGCAATAAACCCGCCCTCTTTATAAGAAACGGGGCAATTTTCTTTCAACGCGCTTTTTAAAAGATTAACCAGCTCGCTTTCGTCCGTGAGCGCGTTTTTAATCGCGGAAATCGCGGCGCAGTCCAGCCCCGACAAATTCATTTTTATCGAGGGAATAACCGCAAGCGAGTGCCAAAGCGCTTCCATATCCTTAGGCGTTACGTTGCCGTTGGAAACGTTGCCCGATATGCGCTCGATATCTTTTACGGCGGCAAGTTCTTCGCGCACGGCGGATAAAACGACCATATTTTTATAAAGCTGTTCTACGCCGTCAAGCCGCTCGTTTATTTTTTGCGCGGACTGAAGAGGCATTAAAAGCGCGCTTTTTAAGGCTCGCGCGCCCATCGCCGTTTTCGTTTGGTCTAAAACCCATAAAAGCGTGCCGTACTCCTTTCCGTCGCGCGAGGATTTTAATATTTCGAGATTGCGTAAGCACACCGCGTCGAGCTGCATGCTGTCTTGACTAAGTTCTAATCTGACCGAACTTACGTTTTCGAGCGCGTGTTTTTGCGTTTCGCGCAGATATTCGACCAAGCCGCCCGCCGCGCATATCACGGCGGTTTTGTCCGCTATCCCGAACGAAGTCAAATCGCGCACCTTAAACTGCTCGATAAGCGCTTTCCGTGCCGCGGAAGGAACGAACGCCGCTCCGTCGTAGCGAGAAGGCGACGGGAGCACCTTGCGCGAAAATACGGTGGCGAGCTTTATTTTGTCCTCGCTTTGTTCGTCCGCTATTATCTCGGAGGGCGAAACGCGAATTAAAACGTCGTAAAGCTCGCCTTCCGAAAAAGCTTCCCGCACGAAAAACTCGCCCGTGGTTATATCCGCCCATGAAACGGCGCCGAAAACTCCGCCTTTTTTTTCGGGCGAAAGATAAATCGAGCAAATAAAATTGTTGGTTTTTTCGTCGATTTGAGTGGGTTCGGTCAACGTTCCGGCGGTAACCACGCGCACGACGTCGCGCAATACGAGCTGTTTGCCCTTAGACGGTTCCGAGAGCTGTTCGCATATAGCAACTTTATGCCCCGCGCGAACGAGTCGCGCAATGTAATCGTCGGCGGCGTGAAAAGGCACGCCGCACATCGGAGCGCGCTGTTTATTTCCGTCCTCGTCCGTTCCGCAATGTCTGCCGGTGAGCGTGAGGTCCAAAATCTCGGAAGCTACAACCGCGTCTTCGTTGAACATTTCGTAAAAATCGCCCAAACGATAAAAGACTATACAGTCGGGATATTTGTTTTTTATTGAGTTGTAATGCGTCATCATGTCGGAAAGAATCATGTTTTACCCCTTTGCTTTTCACGCGCGCTTATGCTGCGATTACATCGTTTAACGCCGCATAAGTTAAAATAAGTTTGCAATTATTTTTTCTTTTATACAATTACAACCCCTTGTGGTTAAAGGGGTTGCACCGAATAAAGCCGCTTTTTGTCGGCTTTTATTTCATTTTCGTTCGGTAAGATTTGCCCGCTTTAAGAGCGCTTTACCTTTTCGCCATAAAGCGATATGCCGTTGGTTTTTCCCACGTGAATATCCACGAAATTGCCTTTTTCGTTTATATCCGACTTAAAATAACCCATTCTGCCGTACTCGTCGCGACCTAAATACAAACCGCGTTTTTCGTCGTAATCTTCGCACAAAATCGTAACGGTTTTGCCCTCGTACGTTTTGGAAAAACGCGCCGTTCTGTCGTTTTGAGCGGCGACCATGCGCATGATTCTGTCTTTCGAAACCTCGGCGGGAATTTGCCCTTCCATTTTAGCGGCGGGCGTACCCTCGCGCGGGGAATAAACGAACATGAACGCGGAAGCGAAATTCACGCGCTCCATGATATCCATCGTGTCTAAAAAATCCTGCTCTGTTTCGGTGGGAAATCCTACCATAACGTCGGTAGAAATAGCGCAATCGGGCATATATTTTTTTATGAGCGCAACTTTTTCGAGATAATCTTCGCGAGTATAGCGCCTGTTCATAAGCTTAAGCACGCGATTGGAACCCGACTGCAACGGCAAATGCACGCTGTGGCAAATGTTTTTGTGCGAAGCTATCGTTTTAACCAAATCCTCGGTTAAATCCTTAGGGTGGTTAGACATAAAACGCAAGCGATAATCGCCCTTAACTTCGGTGCAAATCGCGTTTAAAAGAGCGGAAAAATCTTGTCCCTCGCCGTATTCTTTGCCATACGAATTGACGTTTTGACCAAGCAAAGTTATTTCTTTATATCCGTCCGCGATAACCGAGCGAGCCTCTTCGACGACTTCTTTAATCGGGCGGGAATGCTCGCGCCCTTTAACGTAAGGAACTATGCAATAAGTGCAAAAATTATCGCAACCGTAAATCACGTTTATCCACGCGTTGGGATAACTCGTGCGCTTTTTGAACAATCCGTCTTCGGGCAAATCTTTATCGATTATTTCGATAATCGCCTTTTTATTACTTTGCTTTTGGTCGAGCATTCTGCCGAATTCGGACAAATTGTGAGTGCCGAAAATTATATCCACAAACGGGAATTTTTCGTGCAAAACCTCGGCAGCACCGGGTTTTTGAGTCATACAACCGCCGACGGCTATTATGACGTCGCGATTTTTTTGTTTATATTTTTTCAGCGCACCGATATGCCCGTATACCTTTTGTTCGGCATTTTCGCGTATGCAACAGGTTACGAAAGCTATAACGTCCGCTTTTAGCGGATCATCCGCCTTTTCATAGCCGCGCTCCTCTAAAATCCCCGAAAGTTTTTCGCTTTCGTGAAGATTCATTTGGCAGCCGTACACGTATACGTAATATCTTTTTTGCATTGTTTTTTTGTCCGCGTTTCGCATTATTTAAATCCGCATTTTTTATATCTGCATCTGCACGTTTTTTGCATTTTTTTGCAGTTTATCTGCATTTTTTGTACGCACGCGGAAAAAAATCGAAGCGTTTTTATATAAAATATTTTACCTTGTTTTAGGATTTTTGTCAACCCTTTGTATACATCCCCGCCAAAAAAAATTAAAAGAGGCGTAAAAAACGCTCGTTTTTATAAATCGCAAGCGGATTATAACGTAACGATTCCGAATAGCGTCGTATATATCGGCAAAAAAGTGTTCGATTGTAACTTGATAAGTATTATTATCAATATTATTATTTTCTTATCGTTTCTTCTTGTGCTTTTCTTTATACGATTCTTTAAGTCTGTCTATTGCCATTTCCACACTCATCGTATGATACGGAAAATAAGTAACTCGCATTGTTTTAGCAGGTGCTTGTTTATAAATCTCTTTACTGTTTTCGCCCGTGTAATAATGCCATCTGCGATAAACATATCCCATCCAATACATTGTTTCTCTGTCGAAAACCTCGCCGCCAAACTTTAAGTGTTCTTTCAGCTCGTCAAGGATACGTTCCATAATGTATTCCTTACCTGCCCATTGCATATGATTAAATTCAGAATCAAGGTCGTTTGCAATATCCGACAACATAAAGGCTTTTACAAAAGTTTCACTATCTAACCCTTTTTCGATAGACATCTCGAAAAGTTGACCTTGCATATCCGAAAGTGCAGATTGTAAACTATCGCTCATTTTATACACCCCTTAAGATTTCATCGAAGAATTTTCCTTCTCTACGGTATTTTATGAGTATTTCCTCTGTAAGGTCAATTCCTTCCTGCCTTCTCACAATGCTCCTATCTCGAAGTATCGCCAATTCAAGCGGGGATAATTCCTTTCTGTCAATAATTTCAAGTTGCTTGCACGCTTTTAAAGTTTTACAAACATATTGACGACCGAGATCTAATGCCGAAAGACTATGAATAAGTGCCACATCTGTTATTTCCTTTTCGAAAAAACTCTTCATTACGCGATACATACGATCGTTAGCGATATATCCGAGTATAACATCGTATCCGTCTGCCATTTTTTCGTACTTTTTATAAATATCGCTTCCCTTCCCTTCATCCATATATCCGCGATAATATGCGATTAACATTGCCCATTCGAGATTCGTTTCGACCTCTAATATTTTCAGTCCCATCAAATCGAGTCTCATCGTGTAAAGAATAGGCTTTTCTTCATCGCAAATTAACGTGAGCGGCTGTGCAGAGTCTGTTCCTAAATAGAAACCTTTACCAAAGTCACATGACTCTCTACTTGTCGGAGCAATATCACCCGAAATTCCTTTCTTCGAACCGTGATATACAATCAATCTTTCATCATCAGGTTCTCTCTTTACTTGTTGGGCAATGTAATTAAACAAGTCGATATTATTCTTCTTGCAGAACTCAAACAACTGAGTTTGCGCCATCTTGCTTGGCTGCGTCTTACCGTTTTCCCACCTATTAACGGACAATGTGGTCGTTCCGAGAGCCTTCGCAAACTGTTCCTGACTCATACCTACATTTTGTCTTATCGCTTTAATAAGTTTATCCATATAATCAACCTATCATTTGTTGTTTTTAATATTATATCAAATGATAGGATTTATGTCAATGGGATATCTATATCAACTTCAAATTTTTTATCCGTATACGAGTATTTCATCAAAATGCGGAAACGCTATATGGAGATTTACGAGTAATAATTCAATCACAACAAAAAGTCCCTCTCTCCGATTAAGGATTGAGGGACTTTTGTCTTATTCAGTTGCTAAAAATTTTTATTCTTTCGCAAATTTGATTTCTTTGAAGGTGTGCATTAAAGCTTAACCGTTCCGTCAGAACAAACAACCTCGGTTACTTTGATATACTCATTCCAGCTTCCAGATTCCTCTGTTTTTATTATTGCATTCCATTCTTCGATCGTGCCCTCATACCTGATTACTATCGATGTGCAGTCAGCAAACACGGCAAATCCAAGGTTTTCCACGCTTTTCGGTATTATTATTTCCTTAAGAGACAAACAATTATAGAATGCTCTCATTTTGATACTTGTTATATCATTGGCGAATGCTACGCTTTCAAGCTTTACGCAGTTAAAAAATAAGTCATCCTCGATTATCTTCACCCCGTCGGGAAGCGTTATACTTACAAGCGACGAACACCCTTGAAATGCCGAAATGCCAATGCTGGTTACGCCTTTTGGAATTATTATACCCGAAAGATTACAGCAATCCTGAAATGCCCAACTCTCAATATTCGTCAAAGTGCTGTTCTCTCCGAATGTTATTGTTTCAAGTGCAGTGCCATAGAATGCCCTAGCCTCTATGCTCGTAACACTGTCCGGAATACTTATGCTCCTGAGCCATTCGCAATCTTTGAAAGCCTCTATTGGAATACTCGTTATATCTCCTTTGAGTACAAGCGTCACCGAACCGTTGCTTGCATTTGCCATTCCCTCGACTATTGCCGCAAATATTGCACTGTCCGCGTCGTCT
>CAYVKZ010000014.1:0-38059 GCA_964452295.1 uncultured Acidiphilium sp. | reverse complement strand
AAGTCGGAAAAGTATACCGTTATTATATTTGCAATCAGGCGCGAAAGCATAAATGTAACAAAAAGAAAATAGCCAAAGAAAGAATCGAAAATTTTGTTGTTTGTAAAACAATGGAATTTTTGCAAAGCGACGCGATAGTCGATCGTTTGTCGGCGTTACTGTTTGAATTACAATATAAAGAAAACATGATTTTACCGCGGCTTGATAAGCAATTATCCGACGTTGAAAAACAGATAAACAATATCGTAAAGGCGATACAAAAAGGCGTAGCCTCCGATTCGTTACTTGAACGACTTAATGATTTGGAGAAACAAAAAACAGAATTAAAAGAATCCATACAAAAAGAAAAAGCCGTATCTCCGACATTTACGAAAGACGAATTCAAAATGGCGTTGCGTAATTTCAGGAAGATAGACACTAATACAAAAGCCGGTAAGGAAAAGTTGATAGAAACGTTTATCGGAAGAATTTACTTGTATGACGATTATATAAAAATAATTTATAATATAGACGGAAAAATCGAAGAAATTACTCTCGATGAACTTGAAAGTTCAAATTTGGCACAATACGGTCAGCCAAGAAAAAAGCCAAGTCGAAATCGATTTGGCTTTTTTCAATTAAATAAATAAAAAACGCTCGAAAAGGTTCGGGCGTTTTCTATAAAGATAGATGAAAGTGCCGTTAATCGACTTATAGCGGCACTTTTTATTAAAGAAAGAGTAGCCGCTAGAGAGTCGAACCGCATTAAGTTTTAGCAAAGCCAAATTTGCAAATCACTTCAAAAAGTTGATTATAATCGAGTTTTGGACGAAGAGGTATTCGTCTTTTATTTTAACTCTGTCGTCGGATATGTCTAAAAAGCGGCTTTGTTTGTTTAGTTCGAATTTAAAATCTTCCTTAAAGTCGCTGCCGAAGTTTTT
Organism: uncultured Acidiphilium sp.; assembly: GCA_964452295.1. Lineage (GTDB taxonomy): Bacteria > Bacillota > Clostridia > Christensenellales > Borkfalkiaceae > HGM11416. Next base: position 37,139 of record CAYVKZ010000014.1, on the reverse strand, counting down.
GGCGTAGTCTGCAAGGTCGACGCCGTCGGCGGTGCGAAGTGCGAGCATGATATATTCCGAAATAATCTCCTCGCCCTCTATTTGCTCGGAAAACACTTCGGCATATTTATCGTGTAAAAGGCAATGCACGTATTCGTCTATGCTTTCGGTGTTGGTAAAGCGGCGATTGTTGATGCACGAGGAGGCCGCTACTCCCAAGCCTATGTATTCTCCGCGCTTCCAATAGTTAAGGTTGTGGCGCGAATAATATCCGAGCAGGGCGAAGTTAGAAACTTCGTATCGAATAAATCCTTGTTTATTAAGATATTCGCGGGCAAAATCGTATAAATCCGCCGTTTCGTCTTCGCTGGGCAAATCGCCGTTTAAAAATTTGCCGAACATGGGCGTACCTTCTTCGGGCTTAAGCGCGTAAACGGAGACATGTTTTGCGCCGCACTCTAAGGCTAAATCGATAGTGTCTTTAACCTCGTCGTTTTTTTGATTTTCTAAGCCTATCATAACGTCGGCGCTGAAGTTTTCGCCCTTTAAGAGCGAGCAAGCGTGCTTAAAATCTTCGGCGGTGTGTATGCGATTTAAAGATAACAGCCTTTTATCGTAGGCGGACTGAAGCCCGATGCTAAAGCGGTTTATTCCCGCTTGTTTATATATCGCGACCTTTTGTTCGTCGAGCGTGCCGGGGTTAAGCTCTAAGGTTATTTCGGCATTTTTATCTATATTAAAACGTTCGTTAAGTTTTTTCATGACGGCTAAAATATAGCCCGCGCTCACGAAAGAGGGAGTGCCGCCTCCGAAATAAACTGTGTTAAAGTTTTTTGTTTTAAGTTCTTGCCCGCGTGACGAAATTTCTTTTAAAAGACAGGCAAAATACGCCTCTGCTTTGCCTATTTCTTTGGGGTAAGACGCGAAGTCGCAATAAGTGCATTTTTGTTTACAAAACGGAACGTGAACGTAAATTCCCGCCATGGTTAAACTCCTTTGTGTATCCGTCGGTGTTTTTTGGTGAATAAACGAAAAGTGCCGCTATAGGTCGATTATCGGCACTTTCGCGCTAAATTTTAGTTGATTTTAAGCTTTTAAGAATCGATTTTTAAAATGGACATAAACGCCTCGGACGGGATTTCGACAGAGCCTAATTGTCTCATTTTCTTTTTGCCTTCTTTTTGTTTTTCCAAAAGTTTTTTCTTACGGGTGATATCGCCGCCGTAGCACTTGGCTAAAACGTCTTTTCTAAGCGCCTTGACCGTTTCGCGCGCGATGATTTTTCCGCCTACAGCCGCCTGTACGGGAATTTCGAACATTTGACGAGGAATAACTTCCTTTAACTTTTCGGCTATGGCTCTGCCGCGCGCGTAAGCTTTTTCTTTGTGAACGATTATCGAAAGCGCGTCGCAGATGTCGCCGTTCAAATACATATCGAGCTTAACCAGTTCGCTTGTTTGATATCCGTCTAATTCGTAGTCGAGTGAGGCATAGCCGCGCGTGCGCGATTTTAAACCGTCAAAAAAGTCGAAGATTATTTCGTTTAAAGGCAACCGATACAAAAGGCAAACACGGCGCGAATCGATATAATCCATGGTTATCATTTCGCCGCGTTTTTCTTTGCAAAGCTCCATTATCGCGCCTATATAATCGGGCGGGGAATAAATACTCGCTTTAATAATCGGCTCTTCTATGTGCTCGATTTCGGAAGGATCGGGAAGTTTGGACGGATTGTTTACGACAACCGTTTCGCCCCCTGTTTTATAAACGTGATACGAAACGCCCGGAGTCGTCGTGATTATATCCAAATCGAACTCGCGCTCTAAACGCTGCTGCACGATTTCCATATGCAAAAGCCCCAAAAATCCGCATCTGAAGCCGAAACCCAACGCCATCGAGTTGTCGGGTTCAAACGAAAGCGCCGCGTCGTTTAGTTTAAGCTTTAAAAGCGCCTCTTTCAAGTCGCCGAATTTCGAGCCGTCTAGCGGATAAACGCCCGAAAAAACTACGGGCAACGCTTTTTTATAGCCGGGGAGAGGTTTCGGCGCGGGATTGTCTGCCAAAGTTATGGTATCGCCGACGTTGGTGTCTTCTATGCTTTTGATACTCGCGGCAACGTAACCTACGTCGCCCGAGCGCAAGCAGTCTTTGGGCATGAGTTGGGGGTTGAAAGTGCCTACTTCCGTTACCTCGAACTGCTTATCCGATATATAAGTGCGTATTTTATCGCCGGCTTTTATGGAGCCGTCTTTTACGCGAATAAAGCAAATAACGCCCTTAAAATTATCGTAATACGAATCGAAAATCAACGCGCGCAACGGAGCGTCGTCGTCGCCTTCGGGGGCGGGAATGTATTTTATAACGCTTTCTAAAACCTCGTCGATATTTATTCCGTTTTTAGCCGAAATGCGGGGGGCTTCGGAAGCGTCGAGCCCTATAACGTCCTCGATTTCTTGAGCGACTTCGTCGGGGCGGGCGCTTGCCAAATCTATTTTATTTATAACGGGAAGAATTTCAAGATTGTTATCGAGCGCCAAATAGCAGTTTGCCAAAGTTTGCGCCTCTACGCCTTGAGTAGAATCCACTATTAAAATAGCTCCTTCGCAAGCCGCCAGCGAGCGCGAAACTTCGTAAGAAAAGTCCACATGTCCCGGGGTGTCGATAAGATTGAGCTTGTATTCGTTGCCGTCTTTCGCCTCGTAATACATGGTTACGGGGGTTAGCTTTATGGTAATGCCGCGTTCGCGCTCTAAGTCCATCGAATCGAGTATCTGATTTTCCATATCGCGCTTGCTGACTTGCCCGGTCATTTCGATAAGTCTGTCTGCCAAAGTGGATTTTCCGTGGTCTATGTGCGCAACAATGCAAAAATTGCGCGTGAATTGTTTTTTGGTTTTTGCCATTTACGTTTACCTTTTTTTATTCGTTCGCTCTACGCGTTTATCTTTTACGCCGATATTATAACATTGAAACGTAACAAAATTAAAAATTTTGTCGCAACTGCCGTTGCTTTGCGTATTACTGTCGTAATCCGCCGTTTCTGTTGAAAGACTTCTCTCAAAAAACCTTGCAAGCAAGTTTTCTCGCTTGTATTATACAAGATTTTTCTAAAATAATCAAGCGATAAAAGGCGCGCGATAAAAAGCAAACGTTCAAGCGCGTTTAAATTGCGGATTTTTTTGCTAGAAAAACTGTAAAATGCTTTGTAATTCCTAAAAAACGCTTGACGGCTCGAGCTATATTGTGATATTATATAAGACGGCATATATCGATATATGTTTATCGATATAAGATTATAACGGCGACGGCGCAAAGTCGGCGCCGAAAAACGCGTTATGCTCGGCGGCGCATAAACTTCGCCGACGGGATTAGCTATTCGGAGGAAAAAATGAAAAAAATCACCAACATCCCTTTTGACGGAACCAAAGAGCAAGAGCAAAAGCTCCGTGCGGTTCTCGCCGAACTTAAGGACATGCCGGGCGGACTTATGCCCGCTATGCAAAAGGCACAGGATATTTACGGATATCTGCCGAAAGAAGTGCAAGAGATTATCGCCGAAGAAATGGGCGTGTCGCTTGCCGAAGTTTACGGCATAGCCACTTTTTACGCTCAGTTCGCGCTGTCGCCCAAGGGCAAATACAAAGTTGCCGTTTGCTTGGGGACCGCTTGCTACGTAAAAGGCTCGGGCGACGTGTTCAACGAGCTGGTTAAGCTTTTGGGCATCGATAACGGCGGCGTTACGGCGGACAAGCGTTTCTCGCTCGACGCGACGCGTTGCATCGGTTGTTGCGGCTTAGCCCCGGTTATGACCATTAACGACGAAGTTTACGGTAAAATCACCGCTAAAGACGTTGCGGGCATACTCGCAGGCTACAACGCTTAACGCGAAAACGCGTAAAAGCTCGCTTTATATAAGGAGAGATTAATAATGAGCACTATCGAAAAATTAAACGAAATCAAACAAAAACGCCGTGCCGAAAGCAATATGGGCACGCACATTTTAGTCTGCGGCGGCACGGGTTGCACATCGAATAAATCGATGGATATTATTAAAGCGTTAAACGACGAAATCGCGGCAAAAGGGCTTGAAAAAGAAGTTAAGGTTGTTATGACCGGCTGTTTCGGTCTTTGCGCGAAAGGTCCTATAATGGTTATTTATCCCGAAGGTACCTTTTATCATTCCGTTTCGGTGGCGGACGTTAAAGAAATCGTCGAAAGCCATATAATAAACAAAACTCCCGTAGAGCGGCTGCTCCACGTCGAGACGGACGGAAGAGAGGTTCGCGAACTTGAAAAAACGGAGTTTATGAAAAAACAAAAGCGCGTTGCGCTTCATAACTGCGGAAAAATCAATCCCGAGTGCATCGAAGAATATATCGAACACGACGGTTACGTAGCTCTTCATAAGGTTTTAACCGAAATGACTCCCGACGAAGTTATCGACGTAATTTTAAAAAGCGGACTTCGCGGCAGAGGCGGTGCGGGATTCCCGACGGGCAGAAAGTGGTCGTTCGCGCGCGCTTCCGAGGGCGATATAAAATACGTTTGCTGCAACGCGGACGAGGGCGACCCGGGCGCGTTTATGGACAGATCCGTTTTAGAGGGCGATCCGCACGTAGTGGTCGAGGCGATGGCTATAGCCGCTTACGCAATAGGCAGTAATCAAGGTTACGTTTACATAAGAGCCGAATATCCCATAGCCGTTCAACGTTTGCAAAAGGCAATCGACTCGGCAAGGGAGCACGGAATGCTCGGCAAAGGAATTTTCGGCACTAACTTCGATTTCGATTTGGAAATCCGTTTGGGCGCGGGCGCCTTCGTTTGCGGCGAAGAAACTGCGCTTATGACCTCTATCGAGGGCAAACGCGGCGAGCCTCGTCCTCGTCCTCCGTTCCCCGCGGTTAAAGGTTTGTTCGGTAAACCGACTATTTTAAATAACGTAGAAACCTACGCCAACGTTCCCGCGATTATTAGAAACGGCGCGGAGTGGTTCTCTTCTGTGGGTACCGAAAAAAGCAAGGGCACCAAGGTATTCGCGCTCGGCGGAAAAATCGTTAACACCGGGCTCGTCGAAGTTCCTATGGGCACCACGCTTCGCGAAATAGTTTTCGATATCGGCGGCGGAATTCCTAACGGAAAGAACTTTAAGGCTGCTCAAACGGGCGGACCTTCGGGCGGTTGTATTCCCGCGGAACACCTCGATATTCCCATCGACTACGATAACCTTTTGGCAATCGGTTCGATGATGGGTTCGGGCGGTCTTATCGTTATGGACGAAGATAACTGTATGGTCGATATAGCTAAATTCTTCCTCGAATTCACCGTAGACGAATCTTGCGGAAAGTGCACGCCTTGCCGTATAGGCAACAAGCGTTTGCTCGAAATGCTCAACAAGGTTACCGACGGCACCGCCACGATGGAAGACCTCGACAAAATGGAAGAACTTTGCTACTACATTAAAGCCAATTCGCTTTGCGGATTAGGTCAAACGGCTCCTAACCCGGTACTTTCGACGCTTCGTTACTTCAGAAGCGAATACGAAGCTCACGTTAAAGATAAAGTTTGCCCGGCGCATGTGTGCAAGCGTTTGGTGAAATTCGCTATCGATAAAGATAAATGTATCGGTTGCGGTATGTGTGCGCGTCAATGCCCGGCGGGCGCTATCGTTCGTACGGACTACGTTGCGGCGGGGCATAAGCTCGCTTCGATGGAAATCAACGCCGAAAAGTGCGTAAAATGCGGCGCATGTATGTCAGCTTGTAAATTCGCGGCTATCGATAAGGCTTAATAAGGAGAGAGAAAATGATTAATCTTAAAATAAATAATATACCCGTAACCGTTCCCGAGGGAACCACCGTATTAGAAGCGGCAAAATCGGCGGGCATAAACATTCCCACGCTTTGCTACATGAAGGGCATTAACGAGATAGGCGCTTGCCGTATTTGCGTTTGCGAAGTAAAAGGCGCGCGCAGTTTTGTCGCCGCTTGCGTTTATCCCGTAAACGAGGGCATGGAGGTATTCACCGATACCCCCGCTATAAGAAAAGCGCGTAAAACCACTATCGAACTTCTTTTATCCAATCATAATAAATCATGCCTTTCGTGCGAGCGGAATATGAATTGCGAACTCCAACGTCTCGCTTACGAATACGGTTGCGATATGAACGCCTACGCGGGCGAAAAAACTCCCGCCGAGGTCGATTTGTCTACCGAATGGCTAGTGCGCGATAACAGTAAATGCGTGCTTTGTCGTCGTTGCGTGGCTACATGCAAGGCTATTCAGCACGTAGGCGTTATCGGCACCAGAAACCGCGGCTTTGCTACGGATATCGGTTGCGCCTTTAACGAGGATTTGGATACTTCCTCTTGTGCGGCTTGCGGTCAGTGCATTAACGTTTGCCCCACCGGAGCTTTGCATGAAAAAAGCGAAATCGACAACGTTCGCGCGGCTTTAGACGATCCCGATAAAATCGTCGTCGTCGGAGCGGCTCCCGCGGTTCGTGCCGCTTTGGGTGAAGAATTCGGCTATCCCATCGGCACTAACGTCGAAGGAAAAATGCTTTCGGCTTTAAGAATGTTAGGCTTCGACAAGGTGTTCGACGTAAACTTCGCCGCCGACCTCACTATTATGGAAGAGTCGCACGAATTTATCGAAAGAGTAGTTAAAAACGAGGATTTACCCTTAATCACCAGTTGCTCGCCCGGATGGATAAGATTTATGGAATTTTATTATCCCGAGCTTATTAAAAACGTTTCTTCTTGCAAGTCGCCGCAACAAATGTTCGGCTCGTGCGTTAAAACTTATTACGCGCAAAAATTGGGCGTGGACCCGGAAAAACTTTACGTCGTTACGGTTATGCCGTGCGTAGCTAAAAAGTTCGAAAAAACTCGCGCCGATCAAAGCGCGGCGGGTGTTCCCGATATCGACGCGGTCATAACGACTCGCGAACTGGCTAAAATGATTAAGAGCAAGGGCGTTTTATTCAACGAGCTTCCCGACGGCGCTTACGACGATCCTCTCGGCGAATACACCGGCGCGGGCGTTATTTTCGGTGCTACGGGCGGCGTTATGGAAGCCGCGCTTCGTACCGCGGTCGAAACGCTTACCGGCAAAGAAGCGGCTTCGGTCGAATTTACAGCCGTTCGCGGCGTTGAGGGCGTTAAAGAGGCGTTTTACGAAGTCGACGGTAAAAAAATCGGCGTTGCCGTTGCCAGCGGACTCGAAAACGCAAAAACTCTTTGCGAACAGATTAAAAACGGCACTTGCAAATATCAATTCATCGAAATTATGGCTTGCCCCGGTGGTTGCGTAAACGGTGGCGGACAACCCATTCAAAGCGCTTTCGTTCGCAGAAATAACGACGTTCGCGCTTTAAGAGCGTCCGTTCTTTATGATATTGATAAGAACAGCAAGTCGCGCAAGAGTCATGAAAACCTCTTCGTTAAAAAGCTTTACGACGAGTTTTTAGAAGCTCCCGATAGCCACAAGGCGCACGAAATTCTTCATACGTCTTATCAAAAACGCGACAAATTTTGATTATAAAGGCACTTTAGATTTGTAAAAAACATTATAAATTTATAAATAGCGCAAAACGCTTTATGTAATTTGCTAAAGATTAAAAATTTTGACAAAGCGAGGGGCGCAAAACTCCTCAGGCTTGCAAAAATTAGGACGGAGTAAAACGAAAACGACCGCGAATAAAATCTTCGCGGTCGTTTTTGGCTTTTTTAAGCGTTTTATATTAGTCTTTAATCTTGATTTCGATTGTCTTGTTCTTCGTTTTGCTCGGAACTTTTTTCGTTGCCGTTTTTGCTCATTTTGCTAAGCGCCGACATAATTTGCTCTTGACCGTCTTTAACTGTTTTTCGAACTTTTAACGAATTTGCCGCGGCAATGGCTCCGCCCAAAACTCCCACCAACACACCTAAACAAAAATCTTTTTCCATAATCCTCCTCGATTCGATATCCTTAGAAAGCCTTTTTAACGGATATTCGTCGCGATTAGTATGCGATAAATTACAAAAAATATTTATTTTAATAAATTTTTAGATAGATGTAAAAGTTAATTCTCTAAAATCCATTATTCGACATAAAAATCTATTTCCCAAAAACGAAAAATACTTGATTTTGGGAAATAGATGTGTTATACTAAGTATCGAGGTGATGATAATGAAGCTGATAGAGCGCGATTTTTATCTTGAAAAAATAAAGGACGCGGTGGGAACGCCGGACATTAAAGTAATAACGGGTGTTCGCCGTAGCGGAAAATCCAAGTTATTGGAAGCGTTTAAAAAGTATATATCAAAAACGTGGTCGAACGCAAACATAATTCACATTAACTTTAATATTACAAAGTTTGAAAACCTAAAAGAATATCACGCGCTAAACGATTATATCGAAAGTGCGTATATAGAAGGCGTTGAAAATTTTGTATTGATAGACGAAGTTCAACTGTGTTCTAATTTTGAATTGACGATTAACAGTTTGCATGCGCAAGAGAAATATGATATTTATTTAACAGGTTCCAATGCGTTTCTTCTAAGTTCCGATTTAGCTACGCTGTTTACGGGCAGGACGTTTGAAATAAAAGTTTATCCTTTTTCGTTTAAAGAATATTTGGCTTATTTCGAAAACGCTAACATTTACGATGCTTTTGATAATTATATTAAAGAAGGCGGAATGTCCGGTTCGTATTTATATCGCAATACCGAGGCAAAATACGATTATATTGCCGATGTGTTCGATACGCTTATCGTTCGAGATATCCGTCAAAAATATAAAATTAGGAATCCGCAACTAATGAATAAGATAGTCGATTATCTTATGGATAATATTTCTAATTTAACCTCGGAAAGAAACCTTGCGAATGCATTGACGGTTAATAAAGATAAAATCAATCATAAAACCATAGGCAATTATCTGCAATATCTTTGTAATGCGTTCGCTTTTTATAGAATCAGAAGATATGATATTCAGGGTAAAAAATATCTTGCGTCTAACGATAAATATTATTTAAGCGATCACGCTTTTCGCTATGCAAAGCTCGGAACGAAAAATTTAGATTTCGGCAGAGTGCTTGAAAATATAGTCGCAATCGAGTTGTTAAGACGAGGATATGAAGTTTACGTCGGCGTGCTTTATAAAAAAGAAATCGATTTTGTCGCGATAAAACGTAACGAAAAGATATATATTCAGGTTTCGGATAACATTTCGGGCGACGAAACGTTCGCACGAGAGGTTTCTCCGCTTTTACAAATTAAGGACGCTTATCCTAAAATGATTATAGCTAGAACAAGGCACGAAGAATATCAATACGAAGGGATCAGAATCGTTGATATTGCCGATTGGTTAGCCCGCGCGTAGTTTTTAAGCAAAAAAAATCGCGAATATGGGGTAAATCGTGAAAATGGCACGTAATTCTGTTTACAAGTTCTAAAAAATAGGGTATAATTAGTCGGATTGATAATAAACTTAACCCACGGAGTGGCAAAATATGGGACTAATCAGATATATTTTAGAAGCGGATTCTCGTCGTAGTCTTAAAAAAATCGGCGCTATGGCTGATAAAATCATGGCTATGTCGCCTAAGTACGAGGCGATGAACGACGACGAACTGCGCTCTCAAACGGATATTTTTAAAAACAGAATTAAAGCGGGCGAATCGCTCGATTCTATTCTGTGCGAGGCTTTCGCCGTCGTGCGCGAGGCTTCTTACCGCGTTTTGAATATGCGCCATTATCGCGTTCAGCTAATGGGCGGCATTTGCGTGCACCAAGGGCGCGTTGCCGAGCTTAAAACGGGCGAAGGTAAAACGCTTATGTCTACGCTTCCCGCGTATTTAAACGCATTAACCGGCAAGGGCGTTCACGTGGTTACCGTAAACGACTACCTCGCCAAGCGTGACGCCGAATGGATGGGTAAACTTCATAGATTTTTGGGGCTTACCGTAGGCGTTAACGTTCACGATATGAACGACGACCAAAAACGCGCCGCTTACGCGTGCGATATTACTTACGGAACGAACAACGAATTCGGCTTCGACTATCTGCGCGACAATTTGAAGGTAAACTTAAGACAAATGGTTCAGCGCGGCTTGGAATTCGCCATCGTCGACGAAGTAGACTCTATTTTAATCGACGAAGCGCGTACTCCGCTTATCATTTCGGGCAGAGGCAATAAGTCTTCCGAAATGTACGCTCAAGCCGACAGATTCGTTCGCACCTTAAAGCGTGAGCAGGATTTTACCATCGACGAAAAAGAAAAAAGCGTTCAGATAACCGAAAGCGGTTCGCGTAAAGCGGAATCTTTCTTCGGTGTCGAAAATATCGCCGATATCGAAAACGCGGAGCTTAATCACCACATCCAACAAGCGTTAAAGGCTCACTTTATCTTCAAGCGCGATAACGATTATATCGTTCAAGACAGCGAAATTATAATAGTCGACGAATTCACCGGGCGACTTATGATAGGTCGTAGATATTCCGAAGGATTGCACCAAGCAATCGAGGCTAAAGAGGGCGTTGTGATTCGCAACGAAAACCAAACTCAGGCGACTATAACCTTCCAAAACTACTTCCGCCTTTACAACAAGCTTTCGGGTATGACGGGTACCGCAAAAACCGAAGAGGAAGAGTTTAAAACCATTTACGGACTCGACGTTTTGGAAATTCCTACCAATAAGCCCATGATTCGTAAGGATTATCACGACGTGGTTTATTCGACCGAAAAGGGCAAACTTCGCGCAATAATCGACGAAATCGCTTCGCTTAACGAAAAAGGTCAACCTATTTTGGTCGGTACGGTTACCGTCGAAAAGTCAGAGGAAATCTCGCGCGAGCTTTTAAAACGCCGCATTAAACATCAAATTCTAAACGCTAAAAACCACCGTCGCGAGGCTGAAATCATCGCTCAGGCGGGTAAACTCGGCGCGGTTACCATCGCCACCAACATGGCGGGGCGCGGTACGGATATACTTCTCGGCGGCAACCCCGAATATCTTGCAAAACAAGACCTTCGCAATCGCGGAGTAGACGAAAACGTCATCGAAATGGCTGTTTCTTATATTCAAAACGTGCCCGAAGACGTCGCCGCCGTGCGCGAGGAATATCGCAAACTTTTAGCCGAGCACTCCGCCGTTACCGAGGCTGAAAAAGCTAAAGTTTCGGAGCTTGGCGGCTTGTTCATAATCGGCACCGAGCGGCACGAATCGCGCCGTATCGATAACCAGCTCCGCGGTCGTGCGGGGCGTCAAGGCGATCCGGGCGCTTCGAGATTTTATATCTCGCTCGAGGACGATTTGGCTCGTCGTTTCGGCGGAGAAAGAATGCAGCACATCTATACGATGTTCAAAGTGGACGAAAATACGCCTATCGAGGCTAAAATGCTCAGCAAGAGCATCGAAAACGCGCAACGCACCATCGAGGGCAAAAACTTCGGAATTCGTAAACATATCCTAGGTTACGACGACGTTATGAACCGTCAGCGTATGGTTATGTACGAGGAACGTATGAAAGTTTTGCGCGGCGAAAACGTGCATCAAGACGTTCTTAACCTCGTTCCCGATTACATTCGCGGTTTGTTCGAGCAGACCGTAAACGTTACGCAAAATCCCGAATCGTGGGACGAAGCCGCGCTTAACAAAATTTTGGAAGAGCGCGCGCTTCCCGTCGGTACCGCGTATATCGACAGAACTAAACTCGAAAATCAAGACTACGAATATCTGCTTGCGAGAACGATCGAAAAAGTTAATGAATGTTACGAGCAGAAAATTCTCGATTATGCCGAAAAGGGCATAGATTATCACGAAGTCGAGCGCATGATTTTGTTAAAAATCGTCGACTCGAAGTGGATTGAGCATATCGACTCGATGGATAGATTAAAACGCGGCATTTCTTTGCGTTCTTACGCGAACGAAGACCCGCTTAACGCCTATAAAAAAGAGGCTCTCGATATGTTCGAGGAAATGACTGCAAGTATTCAAGAAGATACCATTAAATATCTTTTAAAAATCGAGGTCGAGCGCGTTCCTCAGCAACCCCAACGCGAAACTAAAAATCTTTCCGAAAACGGCGGAAGCATCGAAAGCGCGGCTCGTCAACAAACGTCTTCTAAACCTGTAGGACTCCCCGGCAGAAACGATCCGTGTCCTTGCGGAAGCGGTAAAAAATACAAAAATTGCTGCGGAAAATAGTTTTAGTCAATTAAAAAAACGTAAATCAAAATATAAATAAAAAAGTCATAAAAAAAGCTCCGCGAAAAACGCGTTTAAACGTTTATTTTTGCGGAGCTTGTTTTGTCTGTATTTGACATTTTGCGCTAAAAACGCGTTGCTTTTAAAGATATTTTTTAAGATTTTCTTCGCATTTCTCCTCGAAGTCTTTAAGTTGTTTTAAAAGCTCGGCGGCATCCGACTCCAAAATATCGCCGTAGTCGGATAAATCTTTGATTAGCTCTGTAACGCCCATAATCGTGCCTTTTAAAGTCATTTCTGCAACGTGCGAATTCGAATCGTCCATAACCGTTTTCATTTTTATAGATGCGGCAAGCATGGATTTTTTCATCGTGTTAACGTCCGTAAGCTTTATGCCTTTGTTTTTTGCTAAAATTTCAAAGTCCGTAAGCAATTTTTCGTAGCCGTCGCGCTCGGATTGCAGTTCGTTTTTAAGGTCGCCGACAGCTATTTTTATAACGTCGTCTAGCGAAATTAAAGCCATTTGCGCGTTTTGATGCGCGTTTTTTATAACCGTTTCGTTTATTTTTTCGCGTTCCATTTTAAAAAAACTCTCCTTTTAGGGTAATTGCCGCGCTTTGCGGGCATTTATGCATATATTATTTTCGTAAAAGGCTTTTTTTATACAATCGGCATAAAAACGTTTGACAAAAACGAATAAATTTGTTATTCTTTTAAAGACCGCTCGGAAAGGCTCAAAAGCGCGCCGTAATCGTAGGCGCCGCCGATTTATATTTTTTTCCGGCGAGATTAGACAGGAGGATAATTTGTAGTATGTATGCAATTATCGAAAACGGAAGTAAGCAATACACTGCTAAGGTAGGCGACGTTATCAGGTTTGAAAAATTAAACGCCAACGTCGGCGAAAACGTTGAATTCAACGTTCTTTTGGTATCGGACGACAACGGAATCAAAGCCGGAAGCGAAGCCGCGGGCTTTAAAGCCGTAGGCGAAGTTTTAGCTCAAGATAAAGCTAAAAAAGTCATCGTTTATAAGTATAAAGCCAAAAAGAACGAAAGAAGAAAACACGGGCACAGACAGCCTTATACGGCTGTTAAAATCAGCGCCATCGAAGTAAAGTAACGGAGGAATAATTGAATATTATGTTTTTGATTAAATTATTTGCTCATAAAAAAGGTGTAGGTAGCAGTAGAAACGGGCGCGACAGCGCGGCTAAACGTTTGGGCGTTAAACGCGCAGACGGTCAAAAAGTTTTGGCGGGTAGCATTCTCGTTCGTCAACGCGGAACTAAAATTCATCCCGGCACGAACGTAGGTATCGGCAGCGACGATACGCTTTTCGCTCTTACCGATGGAGTCGTAAGATTCGAAAGACTCGGCAGAGATAAAAAGCAAGTAAGCATTTACGCCGAATAATTATTTTGAACTCAAGCCGAAAGCTTAACCGCTTTCGGCTGATTTTTTTATCTGCATAAATGAAAAAAATCATAACGAGCGGCGAGTTTTTTAACCCCGCCGATACTTTAGAGTGCGGTCAAGTTTTTCGTTTTAAGCCGTTTTTCGGCGGTTATTTGGTTTTTTCGGGCGATAAAGTTTGCTTTTTGCGCTCGGAATTCGATAAAACGGTCGTCGAGTGCATTGACGGCGACGAGGAGTATTTTTATAATTATTTCGACCTTGCCGCCGATTATTCGAAAATAGTAGCGGACGCAAATGCGGCGGCTGATAAATTCGGCTTTCCGATTTTAAAAACAGCCGCGACTTCGGGTAAAGGCGTGCGCATTTTAAGGCAAAATCACGAAGAGACTTTTTTGTCCTTTATCATATCTCAAAATAACAATATTCCGCGGATAAAAACGCTCATCGAAAGATTGTGCGAGCTTTCGGGTGAGAAAAAAACGGCTACTTTTTCGGTCGGAACGGTCGAGTATTTTTCATTTCCGTCCGCTTGCGCGCTCGTAAAAAAGGACGAAAATTTTTATATCGATTTGGGTTTCGGTTATCGCGCTCGTTATATGCGTTGCGCCGTGCAAGCTTTAAGCGACGGTTTTTTGAAAAATGCCGAAAATCTTAGTTTTTCAGAGCTGAAAAACAAACTGCTTTGCGTAAAGGGCATAGGCGAAAAAGTCGCCGACTGCGTTTGTCTGTTCGGTTTTCACAAAACCGCCAGCTTTCCCGTAGACGTTTGGATCGAGCGGGTTTATAAGCAGAATTTTAACGGCGCTCTTATCGATCGCAAAAAAATATCCGAATATTTCGTTTCGCTTTTTAACGAAAATTCGGGCTATTTTCAACAATACTTATTCTATTATAAGCGCTCGCTTTCGGACGAGCGATAACAAGGTTTAATAAAACGACGATACGGTTGCCGTATATTAAGTAATTTATGAGTTGTAATTTATACGCTAGTTTTTAGGAGAATCGCGAAAATATGCAAAAAAACATAGCTTTATTCGTTAAAAACAACAAAAAAACGCTAAACGCCGCGGCTTGCTATGCGGGGACTGCTTTGTTTGTCGCCACTCTTTTTTTTGCGGCGCTTTTTGTTTTTAATGCCTATCCGTTTTCGCAAACTTACATTTCGTCTTACGATTTAAACGCGCAAATCACGCCGTTTATAGAGCACCTTTTCGACGTTTTTAGCGGTAAATCCTCGCTTTTTTACACCTATTCGCTTGCCGGCGGAATGGATATGTTCGGCTCGCTGGTGTATTGCTTGATAAGTCCTTTTACCTTTATATATTTATTTTTCGGAAGCGGCAGAGTGTGTTACGGCACGAGTTTCGTATTGCCTTTAAAGCTTGTTTGCATTTGCGTTTCCGCGCTGTTTTATCTGCGCAGAAATTTTAAAGAAATTCCCGATTTTCTAAAGTGCGCGCTTTCGATTTGTTATGCGTATTGCGGATATTTATTCGTTGCAAACACTTATATAAATTGGCTCGATTTGCTCATTTATATGCCGTTTTTGGCGCACGGATTAAAAAATTTGGTCGAAAACGGCAAAAAAAGAGGCTTTGTAATTCCGCTTGCGCTCATGCTTTATACAAGCTTTTCTATAACCGCGTTTTCGCTGTTTATCATATTCCCGCTACTGATAGCCTACGTGCTTTTAATGTTTCCGAAAAAAGAATATCCGCGCGAAAAACGCATAAAAATCACAAGCGATATATGTTTTTCGCTCGTTTTGGCGATTGCGCTTGCATTGCCGCTGATGCTGCCTTCGCTTGTGGCGTTTACTTCGTCCGGCAGAAGGGGTGGTATATTCGAAAATTTATTCGGAGACATTTCGGTAAGTCCTTTGTACGCTAAGTTTTCGTATATTTTAACCGACTCTTTCGCGCTTTGTTTAACGCTTTATTACTTCGTGAAAAACGGAATCGAAAACAAAAAAGCAAAATTTTTGGGTTTTGCGTTTGTGATTACGCTTCTTCCCGTTTTGTGCGACGAATGTATGCTTTTGCTTAACCTCGGTTCTTATATGAGTTACGCGCTTCGCTTCGGTTTTCTAAACGGATTTTACTTTTTCTACGTAGCCGCTTGTGCCCTAAGCGAGATATACGCTAAAAAGGCTGATTTTGTGGCTCAATCGAACGTTATAAGCGCCGAAAAATGCGAAAACCGCGAAAGCGATAACGTTAATAATGATAGCGAAAACTGCGAAAACAATGAGATAAATCCCCCCATTAAAGATAAAAAATCGTTTTTTAGCCGCATTTTTAGTAAAAAAACGGCGTATATCAGTGCGCTTGCAGTCGTTTGTGCGGGCGTTATCGTCGGATGGTATTTTCTATATCTAGGGGTAAAAAGCGAGGTCTACGTTAAATATTTCGCAAGTCGATTTGCCCATTCTTTGGGCGGATTAGAGGTAACTTGCTTGCTGTTCGCGGGCGTGCTGTGCGCGTTTGCCGTAGGGTTTCCGTTTATAATAAAAGGGAAGTTGAGCAAAAAACCATTGGCTATTGCTTGCGCGGTTTTACTCGTTTGTCAGGTAGGATTTTACGATTACGCCTTGGTTAAGGGCAATTCGAACGACTATACAAACCTTGCGGAAATCGGCGGAATAACCGACGCCATTGGCGAAAACGGCGACGGCTACGGTCGGATAAAACTCGCAGGCGACTACGTTTCGGCTGACGCTCCTTTAACTTTGCACACTAATTCTTTTTCGGTATTTTCGTCTATGGCGGACGAAAAAAATTTTGCTCCGATAAACTTTTTTAAATACGGCAACAACGGCAAAAACGTTATGCGAAGTTATAACGGAACTTTGCTCGGCGACTGCTTGCTCGGATTTGAATATTATATAACAAAAAACACTGCGTATTTGCCGTGTTACGACGATAACCCCGCCTATGAGTCGATTAACGGCACTTACAAGGCCTATAAAAACAACTGGGTTTTTCCGCATGCGTTTAAAGTTGAAAGCTCGGATATGGGGATGCTCGAAAACGGCGACGCGGAAGATTATAAAAAACTGCTAAACGTTTTGGGCGTAGAAGACGGCGTTTTCGAGTACGAGCTTACTTATTCTAGAATAACCGTTCAAGACAAAGAGAGTGGGGCTTGGCGCGTGTTGTTTAAGTATGAAGTCGAGGGCAATATGTTTATAAAGTGCTCGCTTCCGGAAGGCGTCGAGCTCGAATATTGCGTCGGAAGTTGGAAAGACGATTCCGTAAAGACGCTAACGGGCGAGCAAATTTTTAAAGCCGGGCATGGAAAAGGATACGGATATTCGTTGCACGTTCGCTTAAAAAAAGGCGAAGAACTCGAAAAAGATGATTTGTTGGATTGGTTTTCAAGCTTTATCGTTTCCGATTCCGCGGTGCGTTCCGCTAGCGAAAAGGCGACGAAAAACGCGGCTGAAATCGAGCTTGCGCCAAACGTGATAACCGCTACCGTATCGTCGACGGAGGGCGAATATTTGCTTCTTAATTATATTGCGCTCGACGGACATACGGTTTACGTGAACGGCAAAAAAACGGAGCTTATTCAAAACGGTTTGAACTTTATGCTTTTAAAGTTAGACGCGGGCGAAAACGAAGTAAAAATAGTATATTGTTCGCCTTATATAACGTACGCGATAATCGGCGCGGTTTTGGGACTTATCCTTATTTTGGCTGTGCTCGCGTTTTACAAGTTTAAAAATTTGTCGTCTATGCAAAAGTTTTCCGGCACGACTTTAACGTCAATATATTATGCGGCACTGGGGTTGGCGATTTTGATTTTAGCGTTTTTCTTTGCGTTTCCGTTGATTTTGATGCTCTATAAAGCTATAAAAAGCAGCGTGCTTTCGATAATAAAATTATTTGTAAAATAGTAATTTTAAAAATGCGTGAAAGTGCCGTTAACGGGCTTATAGCCCCGCTTATTTCGGTTAAATCTAGTTTAAAACCGAGCGGTTTTCGCGGCGTTTTAAACAAGGCGATTTTTCGCTGTTTTACGCGCGAGTAAAAAAATATAATCAAAAACGCAAAAGCCGTGCGAAAATCGTTGACAATTTTTTAAGAATATAGTAAAATGAACTCAGCATCTCGGGTTCGGGGTGTTAATTTTATGTTAAAATAAGTTTGCGGGGCAAGCTTTGCGCCGCGAAGGAAGGCAAAACGATGGCTGCTAAAGGAACCAGAACGAAGATAACTCTTGCGTGCACCGAATGCAAACAACGCAATTACGACGTGTACAAAAACAAGAAGAACACGCCCGACAGACTCGAGCTTAACAAATATTGCCCGTTCTGCAAAAAGCATACCGCGCATAAAGAAACCAAGTAATTTTCGAATTTGCTTCGGTTTAACCGCGGTGCGGCGTTGCCGCGTCTAATATTTTTTACGAGGTGCTTAAAATGAGCGAAAAAACTCAGGTAGAAACTACCGCCGCAAAGTCAAGCGAAAAGAAGGTAGAAAAAAATAAGAACAAAAAGCCTAACGCGTTCGTTAGATTTTTCAGATGGATCGGTAAAAAGTGCAAAGAGATTTTCTCCGAGCTCAAAAAAGTTACTTGGCCCGCGTTCCCTAAGGTTGTTAAACAGACCGGGGTTGTTTTGGGCGTAATTTTGGTCTTTTTGATTTTCATAACCGCCGCGGACTACGGCTTCCAATGGCTTTTAAGGCTTGTAACCAATTCTTGAGGATAGGCTAATGGATCAGGTAAACGTTGCTAAGTGGTACGTTATCCACACCTATTCTGGTTACGAGGCGATGGTTAAAGACAGTCTTGAAAAGCTTATCGAAAACAACAATTTGTCGTCTACGATATTAGATATCAAAATTCCGATGGAACAAACCATCGAAGAAAAGAACGGCAAAAAGAAGGTTGTTTCGCGTAAGCTCATTCCGTCGTACGTATTTATTAAGATGATTTTCAATAACGACCTTTGGTATGTAATAACCAATATAAAAGGCGTTACCGGGTTCGTCGGTCCGCAGGGTAGGTTGTTGCCGCTCACCGAAGACGAGGTTAAGCGTATGCGCCTCGAAGACAAGGTCGAAAACGTCGATTTAGTCGTGGGCGACAGCGTGAAGATTATTTCGGGACCGTTGGATTCTTTTGTGGGAACGGTAACGTCGCTTAACGTTCAAGCGCAAAAGGCTAACGTCAAGGTCGATATGTTCGGCAGAGAAACCGACGTAGAGCTCGATTTCGTTCAGCTCGAAAAAGTCATCGAAACGCGTTAACGCCATGTCGCGTACGTGCGCGCCGACGATGCTTATAGTTATGCTTGCGGCAAAATTTATAGCCCGAGCAGGAAAAAAGCTTTACATCCGCAAAGTTTTTTGCGGTGAGTGGGAGAAACGCCAAAATCACAAACCGACGTTTTCGCTTGAACCACAATAAATGGAGGAACAATTATGGCAAAAAAAGTTACAGCAGTAGTGAAATTGCAGTTACCCGCAGGCAAAGCAACTCCGGGTCCGCCCGTAGGTTCTACGCTTGGTCCTTACGGTATTAACATTCCGGGTTTCACTAAGGAATTCAACGCGAAAACCGCGAATCAAGTCGGACTTATAATCCCTTGCGTTATCACGATTTATCAAGACCGTTCGTTCACGTTTATTTTAAAAACGCCCCCCGCACCCGTACTTATCAAAAAGGCTTGCGGAATCGAAACGGCAAGCGGTGTGCCTAACAAGCAAAAAGTTGCAAAGCTCACCAAGGCTCAAGTTGAAGAAATCGCGAAGACCAAAATGGTCGACACTAACGCCGCTTCGTTAGAAGCTTGCATGTCGATGATTAAGGGTACCGCTCGTTCGATGGGTATCACCGTTGAAGACTAATAAATTGCTCGCTTAACTGCCGCGCGAGGTTAAAACGCAAAACGCAAAATCGAATGCGAAATTTAACGCAGAAAATTAAGCGTTCGGTGCGATTTTGGCAAAAAAGCGGCGGGTTCGCAACCGCAAAATCCAATAGCGGCGGTTGTCGTTTAGTGGGAGAGCCTACGTGCTCGTTCGACCACAAGGAGGATATATCATGAAAATCGGAAAAAAATATGCCGACAGCTTAAAATCTTACGACAAGACCAAGGTTTACGAATTAGAAGAAGCGATGGATATCGTTTTAAACACTTCCAAAGCTAAGTTCGACGAAACCATCGAGCTTCACACCAAGCTCGGCGTAGATCCTAAGCAAGCAGATCAACAAGTAAGAGGCGTTATCGTTCTTCCCCACGGAACCGGTAAGAGCGTTAAGGTTTTAGTAATCGCTAAGGGCGACAAGGCTGACGAAGCTACCGCCGCCGGCGCGGATTACGTAGGTGCCGAAGATATGGTTGCTAAAATTCAAAAAGAAAACTGGTTCGATTTCGACGTAGTTATCGCTACCCCCGATATGATGGGCGTAATCGGTCGTATCGGTAAAGTTTTAGGTCCTAAGGGCTTAATGCCTAACCCGAAGTCCGGTACCGTTACTATGGACGTTACCAAAGCCGTTAACGACGTTAAAGCAGGTAAAGTCGAATACAGACTCGATAAAACCGCTGTTATTCACTGCATTATCGGCAAAAAGAGTTTCGGCAAGGATAAGCTTTTAGAAAACTATCGCGCTCTTATGGACGCTATCGTTAAAGCTAAACCCGCTGCGGCGAAGGGCGTTTATATCAAGAATATCGCGCTTGCTTCTACGATGGGGCCCGGCGTTAAGGTTAACGCTAAGGTTTTGGGCTAATTTTGCAAAAACCGATAGTTAATAAGTATTGTCGGTCGTTTTTAAGGGAAATAATTCGAATTATTTAACCTTTTAAGCAAAAATTTTAAAATAATTTAAAATCACCCGCAAAAACGTTTGACAAATCGCCTTTGCGGGTGGTAAAATGTTCAAGTAATAAGTAAATAGCCGAAGAAAGCCGGTTTTAATTGCGAAAGCAAACCTGCCGAGGTAACGTTTTTAAAATTATCGTGCGCGTGCGCACGGTCGTTTGTTTGGTATTTCACCTGCGTTGCTAAGGCGGCGCAGGTTTTTTTGGTTGCTTAAATAAAATCGGAGGTAAAAAGGTTTGTCTGCTAATCTCGAACTCAAAAAGAAAGTAGTCGAAAGCGTGTCTGAAAAGATTAAAAACAGTAAATCTGTCGTTTTCGTAAACTATAAGGGTTTAACGGTATCGGAAGACACTGAGCTTCGTAACGAATTCCGCAAGGTAAACGTTGAATATAAAGTTTTGAAAAATACTTTAGTTCGCAAGGCGTTTAACGAAATGGGCGTAACTTCGTTCGACGAAGACCTTAACGGTCCTACCGCTGTCGCTTTCGGAAGCGACGAAACGGGCGCGGCTAAGGTTATCGTTGACGCGGTTAAAAAATACGGCGATAAGCTCGCTGTAAAAAGCGCTTACGTAGACGGTTCGTATATCGACGTTAACGGCGTAAAAGCTCTTGCCGCAATGCCCAGCAAAGAACAACTCATCGCGAAGATGCTCGGCTCTATGCAGTCGCCCGTATCGAAATTCGCAGGAGTTCTTTCCGCAACGCTTCGCAGCGTGGTTCTCGCGCTCAACGCCGTTGCCGAAAAGAAAGCTCAAGAGGCTTAATCGCTTAAGCTTTGTCACAAAAGGCAAAAATCGCGTTGCAAATTATTTATAAATGTTTTTAAAAACGTAACTTTTGCAGCGTAACGGAGCGCTAAGCAATATGTTTTGTAAGCGCAAAAATCAAGGCATTCGGTTGCCTTAAAGCCGAAAAAGCCGCCCGCTTTTAAAACGGAGCAAAAAAAAATTATTTAGTATTTGTATAAAAAATCGGAGGAATACAAAAATGGCTGATATTGCAAAATTGATGGAAGATATTAAAGGTCTTACCGTTCTCGAACTCAACAATCTCGTAAAGGCTTTAGAAGAGGAATTTGGCGTTAGCGCTGCTGCTCCCGTAGCTGTAGCTGCTGCTCCCGCTGCAGGTGCTGCCGAAGCTGCTCCCGCTGAAGAAAAGACTGAATTCAACGTAGTATTAAAAGATTTCGGTTCTAACAAGATTGCCGTAATCAAAGTTATTCGTGAACTCACCGGTCTTGGTCTTGTTGAAGCTAAGAACCTTGTTGAAAAACTCGGTACCGTTAAGGAAGCTCTTCCCAAAGACGAAGCTACCAAAATGGTTGAAAAGCTCAAAGAAGCCGGCGCTACTGCCGTTGCTGAATAAGCTTAAGGTTAACAAACTGAAAAAAACTGTCCGATTTAGGGCAGTTTTTTGTTTTATAATGTTTAGTATTTGTAAATATTTAAATTTTATGATATAATGCAATCGAGGATGGGCAATATTCAAAATTATTGCAATCAATCAGCGTATCAAAAAAAGGAGATAAACATGAAAAAAAAAGCTATTTTTACCGTGCTTGGCTTGATTTTAACGTTTGCGTTAGCGGTTGGTATAATTGTAGGCTATAAAGAGCAAGATTTTAAATTTGTTTTAAACGCCGATGGTGAGAGCTATTCTGTTTACGGGATGGCAGCTTGTGCAGATACGAATGTCGTTATTCCTTCAATTTATAATAAAAAACCTGTTACTTCTATCGGTGTAGGCGCGTTCCGTGGTTGCAAATCGTTAACGAGCATAACTATACCCGATAGCATTACGTCTATCGAGAACGGTGCGTTCTATAATTGCTCGGCGTTAACAAGCGTAACTATTCCCGACAGCGTTACCTATATCGGCGGCTTTGCATTCAGTGGGTGCGATAGTTTAACAAGCATTTCTATTCCGGAGAGTGTTACTTCTATCGGTAGTGATGCGTTCAGTAGTTGTGATAATTTACAACATAACGAATACGATAACGCTTTATATTTAGGTAATGAAAATAATCCTTACGTTGTTTTAATAGAAACAAAAGATATATCTATTACTTCTTGCGTTATTAACGATAAAACAAAAATTATTGCGAACCGAGCGTTCAGGGGTTACTCAGCGTTAACAAGTATTGCTATTCCCGACGGCGTCACATCTATTGGTGATAGTGTGTTCAATGGTTGTAGCGGCTTAACAAACATAGTTATTCCAAATAGCGTTACTTCTATCGGTGATTCTGCGTTCTATGATTGCTCATCGTTAACAAGTATAACTATCCCCGACAGAGTTATTTTTATCGGTGCTGAGGCGTTCATAGGTTGCAACTTGTTAGAAAAAGTAAATTATGCTGGCACGATAGACCAATGGGTTCAAATCGAATTTAGTGATTCGACCCTATTAACTTATGCACATAATTTATATATCGACGATAAATTGATAACCGAAGCAAATATATCAACAGCAACTTTTATAAACGGATATGCATTTTGTGGTTGTGAAAGTTTAACAAAGGTAATAATCGGCAGCGACGTTACTTATATCGGGGAGCGGGCGTTCTATAATTGCTCGGCATTAAAAAGTATTACTATACCCGATAGCGTTACTTATATCGGCGATTATGCGTTCTATAATTGCTATAAATTAACAAGCGTGGCTATTTCCGACGGCGTTACTTATATCGGTTACGATGCGTTCGCATATTGTTCTGCGTTGACAAGCATCACTATTCCCGATAGTGTTACTTCTATCGGTGATTCTGCGTTTAAAAGTTGCAGTGGGCTTGAAAGCATAATTGTTAACGAAAACAATACTAAATATCATAGTGAAAATAATTGTTTAATAGAAACCGAAAGTAAAACTTTAGTCGCCGGTTGCAAAAACAGCATTATACCCGATGACGGTTCTGTTACTTCTATTGGTGATTATGCGTTTTATGGTTGTGACGGATTAACAAGCATAACTATCCCGAACAGCGTTACTTCTATCGGTGATTATGCGTTTGCGTGGTATACTGGCTTAACAAGCATAACTATTTCCGATAACGTTACTTCTATCGGCTATGCTGCGTTCTTTTATTGTGATAATTTAACTGAAATTAAGTTTGACGGAACTGTCGCAGAGTGGAAAGCAATTGAAAAAGGCAACAATTGGAAATATAACGTGCCCGCGGAGAAGGTTGTTTGCACCGACGGCGAAGTCGGGTTGTAAAAAATGAAGTAAAAATGATAAATAAAGGCTCCACTGTGTAAGGGGAGCTGGCGCGGAGCGCCTGAGGGGGTGACTGTTCGTCAAGCAACAATCTCTCAGTCTGCTAACGCAGACAGCTCTCTTTACACAAGAGAGCCTTTTTTTTGCATTGCTTGCGCGTTATAATTTAAGCAAGATTCTTCGGCGCGCTCGTTCCTCGCTTGCTCAGAATGACGGTGTTAAAATGCGACAATCCTTCAGGCGTGTTCGCGCCAGCTTCCTTTACACAAGGAAGCCTTAAGTGGCATTGCTTGCGCATTATTACACGTCATCTTGAGCGGGGTCAAGGGATATTGCCTGAATAATCCGTAAATACTCAATCGAGATTCTTCGACTGCGCGAATAAATTCGCTCCGCTCAGAATGACCTACAAAACTAGCGCTCTTAAACGTGCTTGCGCGGGATTATCAAATTGCCCGACATTAGTCAACTTTGATTTTTCGGGGTGGGGGGAGGTGCGCGCGCTCGACGTGCGTTATCGCGTTAAACAAATTATCTTTTGCGATGGGAACGTCGTCGTTTATGTGCTTTAAAAGCTCTTTTGCATATTGTCGCTTAGTGTGTTTGTCGGCGGGACAGGGATTTTTAAAAATCGGTTTATCGCGCATAAAGGCACGAATGTTTTTTTCTTTAATATAAAGCATAGGGCGAATGACCGAAATATCGCTTTCGCCCGAAGTGACCGGGAAAAAGGTCGAAAGCCTGCCTTCGTAAAAAGCAGAAAGCAAAAAAGTTTCCAAAAGGTCGTCGTAATGGTGTCCGAGGGCTAGTTTGTTGCAACCTTCTTTTTTTGCGGCGGTTATCAAAGCGCCGCGGCGCATTTTGCTGCAAAGACTGCAAGGACTTTTTTCTTTTCTGTCCTCAAAAATAATTTTGCCTATATCCGTTTGAACGCCGACAAATTGCACACCCGATTTTTCACATTCGTTTTTTAAAGAGAGAGCGGTTTGCGTTCCGTCGAAAAATCCTAAATCGATATTAACGGCAACGATATCGAATTTTTTATCGTAAAAGCGTTTGAGCGCCGAAAAAAGATATAGCAAAAGCAGACTGTCTTTTCCCCCGGATAGCCCGATTGCTATTTTGTCGCCCTCGTTTATCATATCGTAATCGTCGATTGCTCGGCGAAACGGCGATAAAAGCTGTTGTAAAGTCATAAAACGGCTAAAACTCCTTAAAAATTCTTTTAATTTAAAAAAAAATGTGTTATAATCATAGTAGGGATTGTTTTTGCCGAGTCGCGAATTTTAATCGAGAACGCGCGGCAAAGGCAATCGATAAAAGCAAAGAGCGGCATAGCTCGGTCGCTTTTTTAATATAATACCTTAAGAAAGCGTAAAAATCAATCAAAAGGCAGGCTATGGCACAAAAATTAGCAGATTTTTTATTATCGATTACTAACAGTCCGATATTAAGCGTGATATTTGTTTCGGCTTTCCCGCTCGTCGAGTTGAAGGGGGCAATCCCCATCGGCGCAAAAATGGGAATAGACCTCTTCGGCACGGCGGGGCTTGCGTATTTAGGTTCGACGCTCGTTTGTATTCCCGTCTTTTTTTTGTTGATACCTATATTCAAATTGCTTAAAAAAATCCCGCTTATTAAAAATTTTATCGAGCGGGTAGAAAGCGTTCTATACGGAAAAGCTCGAAAAATCAGTCTTAAAACGAGCGGGATAGAGGACGAAAAACTCGCTCGAAAAATTATGACTAAGGCGCTTTTGGTTTTCGTGGCGGTTCCTTTCCCGGTAACGGGGGTGTGGACAGGTACCGCGATTGCCGCGTTTTTGGGCTTTTCGTTTTTCGAAGCGATAACCGCAATTTCTATCGGCAATCTAATCGCGGGGATTATAATCACGCTTTTAACCTTGTTTTTTAAAGAATACGTCGATTACATAATTTACGCGCTTGTCGTTATTGCCATTATTATGCTTATTATATTTATAATCAAGGTGGCGCGCGCAAAACCGAGCGAAAACGACGCTTCTGCCTCAGACGGAACGGAGCAAAATTAAAATGAAAATCGATTACGAAGTCTTGCGCGAAAATTTATTTAAAGAATACGAAAAGCAAGGCAAAAAATTCAAGCTTTTGCTACATTCTTGTTGCGCTCCGTGTTCCACGGCTTGTCTTGCGCGGCTAGCAGAAAAGTGCGAGCTTGCGGTTTATTACTATAACCCGAATATAGACGGTTTGGCTGAGTTTTCTCACAGAGCAAGCGAGCAAAAAAGGCTTTTAAGCGAGGCATACGGCGATAAAATTCCGCTTTTTGTCGAGAGTTATAACGCCGACGAATTTTATGCCGCTTGCCTCGGGTTCGAAAAAGAACCCGAGGGCGGGGCTAGGTGCGAAAAGTGCTTTAAGCTTCGGCTTGAAAAAACGGCAGAGTTTGCTTTAAAAAACGGCTATGACGGAATTAGCACCACTCTTACCGTAAGTCCGCATAAAAACGCGCCGCTCATAAACGAAATAGGCGAAGCGGCGGCAAAAAAATTCGGCGTAACGTGGGCACCGTGCGATTTCAAAAAGCAAAACGGCTTTTTGATTTCGACTAAATTATCCGAAAAATTCGGCTTATATCGTCAAAATTATTGCGGTTGCGCGTTTTCTAAAGCGGAAGCGTTATCGCGCGAAAAAACAAAAAACAACGATTGACATGTTAGAGATAAAAGAAGTTTTAAGTAGCGGCGTCGCCTTCGAAGAAGGATTCGAGGCGGGCGATAAAATATTGTCTTTCGACGGACACGAAGCCGTCGATATTTTGGACTATTTATATTACGAATCGCAAAACGAGTTCACGATTGAAGTCTTAGCTAAAGGCGGCGAAAGGGTTACCGTCGAAATAGAAAAAGATGACGACGAAAGTTTGGGTTTGACCTTCGTAAACGACGGATTAGAGATAAGAACTTGCCGAAACGATTGCATTTTTTGCTTTGTTAGGCAAATGCCTTGCGGCATGCGCGGTTCTCTCTACGTAAAAGACGACGACTATCGTCAAAGTTTTTTGCACGGAAACTTCGTTACGCTCACAAACCTCAGCGATTTCGACGTCGAACGCATAATTCGCCTAAAATTAAGCCCGCTGTACATATCCGTGCAAGCGCTCAGGGGCGAGGTGCGAAACGCTATGCTCCGAAACCGCTTTGCTTATAAAATCAAAGAATATCTGGATATTTTTGAAAAAAACGGCATAAAATTCAACACTCAAGTCGTTTTGGTCGAGGGTGTTAACGATAAAGCCGAGCTAGATTATACTCTAAACGGCTTGTACGAATATAAAAATTTGATGTCGGCGGCGGTGGTTCCGTGCGGAATTACCAAATATCGCGACGGACTTTATCATATCGAAGATATAACCAAAGAATACGCGGCTAGCGTTATCGAGCAAGTCGATAAAATCAACTTAAAACACGGAGCCAACAAGGTTTGCCTTGCCGACGAATTTTATTTTAAAGCGGGCAAAAAACTGCCTCCGCTAGAAACTTACGGCGAACTTTTGCAAATTGAAAACGGCGTAGGCATGAGCGCTAAATTCTTAAGCGACGTGCGTTATAAAATAGCCGAGGCAACCGAAAACGGCACTCAGCTTTTGCCTTCGGGCGAGTATTTAACGATATGCGGAACCAGCGTTTATTCGTTTATGAAAGACGTGGTTAGCGAGGTCGAAAAGTCCTGCGCGAACGTAAAAATAACGCTTTTGCCGATAGTCAACGTGTTTTTCGGCGAAACTGTTAACTGTACCGGGCTTTTAACCGGCGGTGATATTTTAAACGCCGTGAAACAAAGCGGAATTAGTTTCGAGACTTTGCTTATTCCGTCGCCTTGTCTTATGCAAGACGAAGATAAATTTTTAGACGATTTAACGCTTAGCGACTTGGCTTCCGCACTTAACAAAAAGGTTATAAGAGCGAAAATGAACGTCGAGTAATGCAAAATTTAAGCTATAAAAAAATTGCGAAATAGTCGATAATCGACCTATAGACGGGCTTTTTGTAAAAAATCCCGAAAAAAAACTCTTATGGGGAGCTTGAAACGAAACAAAAGGAGAACGAAAAATGAGTAAACCGATAGTAGCCGTCGTTGGCAGACCTAACGTCGGAAAGTCTACGTTTTTTAATAAAGTAACGGGCAAAAAAATTTCGATAGTAGAGGATAAACCGGGCGTCACGCGTGATAGAATTTACGCCGATGCCGAATGGTGCGGCACGCATTTTACGCTTATAGACACCGGCGGAATCGAGCTTAAATCCGAAGACGAAATGTGGCGGCATATTAAAGCTCAAGCCGACGCGGCGATAGCCTCCGCCGACGTAATCATTTTGCTTTGCGACGTAAAAACCGAGATAACCGCTTCGGATTACGACGTTGCGGATATGCTCCGCCGTTCGCGCAAACCTGTAATTTTAGCCGTTAACAAACTTGATAATTACAAGCAAGAACGACTTTTTGACTATTATTCGCTAGGACTTGGCGAGCCGTACGGCATTTCGTGCGAGCACGGAACCGGAATAGGCGACCTTTTAGACGCCGTTTGCCAAGGTTTTGAAAAAATCGAAGAGCAAGAGGACGAAGGCGCGTTAAAAATAGCCGTAGTCGGCAAGCCGAACGCGGGAAAAAGTAGCCTAGTCAACAAGCTTTTGGGCTACGACCGTACGATAGTTTCGAATATTTCGGGTACGACGCGCGATGCGATTGACACTCCGGTCGAAATAAACGGCAAAAAATACGTTTTGATAGACACCGCGGGTATTCGTAAGAAAAAGGCGGTCGACGAAAATATAGAATATTACAGCGTAATTCGCGCGCTCGGCGCAATTCGTCGCGCCGACGTTTGCCTTATGGTAGTCGACAGCAAGGAAGGACTTTCCGAGCAAGACGTAAAAATTTGCGGCTATATCCACGAGCAAGGCAAGCCCTCTGTTATCGTTATGAACAAGTGGGATATCGTCGAAAAAAACACGGATACCGTAAACGAATTCAATAAAAAACTCGATTGCGACCTTGCGTTTATGGATTATTATCGCTCGGTATACGTTTCGGCGAAAAGCGGACAGCGCGTCGATAAAATAATGGATTTGGCGCGCGCTTCTTACGAAAACGCATGCCGTCGCATAACAACTGGCGCGTTAAACGATTTTATCGGCGACGCGATCAGAACTACCGAGCCGCCTTCTAAAAACGGCAGAAGATTAAAAATTTATTACGCTACTCAAGACGACGTCAATCCGCCGCGTTTTATCGTGTTCGTAAACGATTCCGAGCTAGTGCATTTTTCGTATAAACGCTATCTCGAAAACGTTATACGCAAGGCTTACGATTTTTCGGGTACTCCGATAAGAATATATTTCAGGCAAAAAGACGAAGATTAGAGCTTACGGATTTTGCGCTTTAACGCAAAAAATCATTAGTAAAAAATCCTTAAATAATTTTAAAGTTGGAAAAATAATGTATTTTAAAGACCTTTGGTGGAGTTTTCTGCTGATAATAGCTGGCTCGTATTTGATAGGCAATTTGAATTTCGCAATTTTGATATCACGCGGAAAAAACAAAGATATAAGAAAGATGGGCAGCGGCAATCCGGGAACGCTCAATATGAGTCGCCAGTTCGGGCTCAAAATAGGCGTTTTAACTCTTGCTCTCGATATTTTAAAGGGAGCGGTGCCCGCGCTTACGGCTGCGCTCGTTTACGGCGACGCGCTTTTCGGCGATTCCACGCTTAAAGTCGGCGAAGTAGCGCAATATTTAGCGGGATTTTTCGCGGTGTTGGGGCATATTTTCCCCGCGTTCTATAAGTTTAAGGGAGGCAAGGGCATAGCTACCACGATAGGCGTGTTTTTGGTGGGCGAGCCGATAGTAACTCTGATTTTTGCGGCGGTTGCCGTTGCGTATATACTTATAACCGAGATGGGGTCGGTCGGCTCGTTCATAGCGACTACGCCGTCGGCTGTAGCCGCGGTAATACGCTTTTATAACGACGGCTTCGCGGTGGAAAACAATTTCGAATACGGAATGGCGTTTTTTATAGCCGCCGATTTGTTGGTTTTCGGCATAATATTGCTGACTTGGATAGCCCATCGGCAAAACATTAAAAGGCTGTTGGCGGGCGAGGAGCACGTAACCGATTGGATGCGGATGATTCACGACGCTAAAGTCAAACAAAAAAGTAAACGCAAAAAAACTAACGGAGAAAATTCAAAAATGAGCGCAATCGAAGAAAAAACAATTAAAATAAAAAACGGAGAAGTAATTGCCGAAATAAGCACGCTCGGTGCCGAAATGATAGGCGTAATCGCGGGCGAAAAACAGCGCGTTTGGCAGGGCAACGAAAATTCGTGGAAAGGTCACGAGCCTGTTTTATTCCCTATGTGCGGCTCGCTTAAAGAAAAAAAATACATTTTCGACGGCAAAGAATATTCGTTGCCTTCGCACGGATTTGCCAGAAGAAAACAATTTTCGGTGACGGAAAAAAGCGAAAATTCCGTTACGCTTTTGTTAAAAAGCGACGAGCAAACGAAAGAAGTTTATCCCTTCGACTTTGAATTTTACGTAACTTACGAAGTTTTAAAAAGCGGCGCGGTAAAAATAACTTATAAAATTAAAAATGCGGGGGCGCAAAAGATGTTTGCATCCCTCGGCAGTCACGAATCTTTCAATTTGTTTGCGCCGTTGGGCTCTAGCCATCTTTTAAAGTTTGAAAAGCAAGAACGCTTTTTATCGCCTAAGGTTTTAGGCGAAACGGGCACTATTTTAAACGAGTGCGACGATTTCGGTTCTGGCGACGAACTCTCTATAACTCGCGAAATGTTCGCGCACGATACGCTTATCTTCGGCGGAGTAAATTCGCGCAAAGTAACGCTTATCGAAAACGGCGCTCCGCTTGCCGAAATTACGTTCGACGCGCCTAACCTGCTTGTTTGGACGAGTAAAGAACCCGCCGATTTTATCTGCATAGAGCCTTGGTTTAACTTGCCCGATTATTCCGATGCTAGCGGCGATATTTGCGATAAGCACGGGCTTATTTGGCTTAACGCGGGCGAAGAATTCGTAAGCGTTCATACCGTGAAGTATTTATAAGTTCAAAAATTATACGTAAAAATTTGCGCCGATTGACGCAAAAAAGCAATAAAAAAGCGGAGCTTCTTTTTGCAAACGCCTAAAGAAACTCCGCGTGTTTTTAAAGCAAAACCCGCCTGTGCCGTATAGAGCAAATTTATAACCCGCCAAAAGCAGGTGGGTGCCGCGCACGACGAATTCTGGCTTCCTGCTTTATAGGTCTGCTCTAAGACAATGACCGCAGGCTTTGCATATCGTCGGTTTTGCTTGCTCCCGATTTAAAAATGTGGATTAACTTCGACTCTAACTCGAACACCGCAGGTTAAAAGCCTAAATTGCTTTACTGATTATATTATAGCAGACAACGGCGGCTTTTGCAACGAAATTATTTATTCGAGCAAAAAAATCTTAAAAAATTTTATTCAGATAATAAAAACGCTAATGAAAAAAGAAGAGAGTTTAAACGAAAGTCTTGCCTTGCGCGAATACGAAAATAATTCAAACGAAGAATTCGGCTCGCCCGACTTAATAGTCGGCTTGTTTTCGGTTTTTAACGCTCGTCCGCTTTTAGCCGCGGCGCTCGGATTCGCGCTCGGAATAGTCGTTTGTTTTTACGCTTATTTTAGCGATAACGCTTTGTTTTTTTTCGATTTTAGCGTTAGTTTTTGCGTTTTTGATTATAGGTTTCGGCGTTAGCAAACTAAAACGTCTAAAACTTGCGCTTTTGTTGTTTGCAATTGCGTTTTTAATAGGCGGTTTGCGCGTCGGTGTGTCGCTTTATCGCTATTCGAATTGCAAAAACGTCGGCGTGAACGTTTCGGTTTACGGTCGAGTCGAAGAAATAAAAGTTTACGACGATTACGTAATCGTTTTGCTCGACGATTTAAGCTTCGGCAATAAAAAATCCTACGGCAAAGCGAGGGTATATTTGTACGGAAGTTCGGTCAAAAAAACGCCCGAAAAGTACGAAAGGGTGTGCGTGAGCGCGAATTTTTCGCGCGCGGTCGATTATTACGGCAAAAACGGAAAATACGCCGCGAAGAACGATATTTATTACGTTGCTTCGTTAACCTACGGCGATTTTATCGCGCGATACGAAAAAGATTTAAGCGTTTTCGAGCAATCGCGCGAGTACGTAGCCGCGTATTTAAAGAAAGCGATAAGCTCCGAAAACTACGGAACGGTGCTCGCGATGCTCACGGGCGACACTTCTTTTTTAAAAAGTGAAGTTTTAAGCACCTTTAGGTTGAGCGGAATAGCGCACGTTTTTGCGGTTTCGGGCTTACATATCGGATTATTTTCCG
This sequence comes from uncultured Acidiphilium sp., assembly GCA_964452295.1. Taxonomy (GTDB): domain Bacteria; phylum Bacillota; class Clostridia; order Christensenellales; family Borkfalkiaceae; genus HGM11416. The sequence goes on along the minus strand of CAYVKZ010000014.1, from coordinate 5,105 downwards.
CAATTTTTCTGTTTTTGGCTGAAAGACTCAGAATTCTGCGCTTTAAAAAATGCGTGTTCGTGCTACTGCCTACGTTGTTTTACGTGGGTGTGTGCGGCTTTTCTGCTTCGGCGGTGCGCGCCTTAATCATGCTTTCGGTCGGAATGATTTGCGTTTCTTTCGGCGTAAAAAACGACGCCTTTTCGTCGCTGTCGATAGCGGCGCTGGTTTTGGCTAGCGTAAATCCTTTTTGTATATTCGGCGCGGGGTGGCTTTTATCTTTCGCCGCGGTTGCCGGCATATTTTTATTCGCGCCGTGGTTAAAGCGAGGAACGCAAGGTCTGCCGAAACGCTTAGGCGAATCGACTTCGATAACCCTTGCCGCGCAGATAGGAACGTTGCCTATTTTAACCGACATGTGCGGCTATATGTCGATTATCTCAACTTTCGTTAATTTGTTTCTTTTGCCGGCGGTGTCGCTTTTATATCAACTTTTGGCGATTATTTCGATGCTCGGCATTCCGCTTTACGCGTTAGGAATAAGTTCAAAAATACTTTCGGCGATTACGTTTTTGCCCGATAACGCGCTGTCGGCGATAACCGCCGTTTTATCTGCAATCGAGCTTGAAAATTTCGCCTTGCCCTTTAAATTCGGTGCGCTTGCGATATTTTATTATGCGGCGGCGCTTGTCGTTTCGGATTTTACGAATCTCAAGGTAAAGCGCAAAATTGCGTTTTTTATGTGTTTTGCGGTATGTTTTTTGCGTTGTTTATAACAAAAAATGCGGCTATCTTGCGCGCGTTGTGCGATTTTTATAATCGAGGTGTTAAATGAGAATTGAAGAGCTAAAAAAGTCGCTCGAGTCGGGCTTTTCGCCCGTATACGTGGTGGAGGGCGACGACGCATATCTTCGCGAGCTTGCCCTGCGCGACATCAAGAAAAAATGTTTGGGCGATAACGATATAGATTTTTGTTCTTTCGAGGGAGCCGAAATAAAAGCCAATCCGGACGTTTTGGTTTCCGCGCTTTTGCAATATCCTTTCATTTCCGAAAAGCGGCTTATTTGCGTTCGCGATTATTCGCCCTCTGTAGCCGACTTGAAAAACAAGGCGTTAAGCGAATATTTTGCAAATCCGTCTGATTTTTGCGTTTTGGTCGTAATCAATTCCGATCCTTGCGAAAATCTCAAAAAAATAGCTTGCGCCGAGGTCGTCGATTGCTCGAAAGCAAGTCCCGCCGTTTTGGCTCGATATATTCGAGTGACTTTAAAGCGTTTAAACGTGGTTATTTCCGAAGAGAACGCGCGCTTGCTCGCCGAATATTGTTTAAACGATATGACGAGAATAAGCGGCGAGGTCGAAAAACTCGGAGCGTATTGCGCCGAAAAAGGTGAGGTTTTGCCCGAAGATATTCAAACGCTGGTTACGAGGGATACGGATTATCGTATTTACGAAATGACCGACAAACTCGCGCAAAAGCGGGTTGACGAGGCTCTCGACATACTCAATGACATGCTTTTAAAAAACGAAGAGCCGCAAAAACTGTATACGTCCGTTTATTATTATTTTCGCAGATTGTTTTTTTGCGCGGTTTCGGATAAGCCCGCGGCTTCGCTTGCCAAAGAACTCGGCATAAAAGAATACGCGGTTATCAAAAGTACCGCTTTGGCAAAAAAAATCGGCGCGCGCAAGCTTAAAAACACGATTTGCGCGTTCGAAAATTTCGACGCGGACTTTAAAAGCGGAAAAATTTCGATAAACGACGCGTTGTTTATATGCGTTTTTAAAATTTTAGTGGAATAATCGGGGAGTTTTTCGGTCGCATAAACAGGAGCGAAAGCTAAAAAAATTTATAAAGCATAAAAAAATCGCATAGCCCGCGCAAAAAACATTGTTTTTTCTCGCTCGTTATGCTATAATCTAGTCATATATAAAACCATTACTTTAATTGAAAAGGCGGCTTAAGAGCGAACAAATAGCTAAAAAAGCCGAAACAGGTGTCAGATGGTCAAATCGTTAATGTTGGGAATAGAAAGTTTTTTTAAAGACTTCAAACCCGAATACGCGCTAGAGTTTTTAGGACTCGCGGTTTTGTTTTATTTCGTATTCGTCGTATTAAAAAACAACAACGCGCGCTCGATAAGCGTGGCGTTCGCATTTTACGTTTTATTATCGGGTTTTTTGGCGTATTTTACGCAGATGCCCGCTAGCGTTGCGCTACTTTTCCCGCTGATTTTTGCAATAGCGGTAGTCGCGCTTTTCGCTACCGAAATAAAAAGGGCGGTATGGAACAGCAAACTTAAGGGGCACGACGGCAAACATCCCGACGGCGCCGCTTTGCAAGATAACGCTAAAGAGTGCATAAACGAAATTATTAAAGCCGTTCAGAATATGTCTAAAAACAACGTGGGCGCGATAATAATTCTTTCTAACTCTAACATTCCTTCCGGAATTTTGGATAGCGGCGTTTCGATAAATTCAAACATTTCCGCTCAGCTTATCGAAAGCATATTCTTTCCCAAAACTCCTTTGCACGACGGCGCTATGATTATAAACGGCACTAAGGTCGAGGCAGCCGGTTGCTTCTTGCCTTTATCGCAAGAAACTAACTTGCCTAAAGAGCTCGGAACTCGCCATCGCGCGGGTATCGGCATAACCGAAGCCATAAACGTAACGTGCATAATCGTTTCCGAAGAAACGGGCGTTATTTCGGTTGCTCACGGTGGCAAACTCAAACGCTACGCCGATACCGAAATGCTTAAAACCACTCTTAAAAATTTCTATTGGCAGGATATGATGAACTAAGGCTTTCGCCTCGGCATCTTAATTTATAGGAGCGCATTATGAAGAATAACGATTATAAAAATAACTCGAATAAATTTTTAAACGGTTTGCCTTGCGCGTTGCTTGCGATCGCATTGGCACTTATAACCGTCATACTAATCAATATAAAGAACTAGTAAAAAAGGCTTTTCGTAAAAAAAACGGAAAGCCTTAAGTTTAAATATTTAATTGCAGAAAAAAACATATTCGCCTCGTAAGTAAAAAGGCAAAAAGCGAAAAGAGTTTAAAATTTACGCATAAGCCCCGTGGCTTTGCCGAGAATTACCACGTCGTTTAAAACGATGTCCGAAAGGGCGCTGTTTTCGGGGTGCAGAATAATTTTACCGTCGCGCTTAAAAAAGCGTTTAACGGTTGCGCTGTCGTCGATTAAAGCAACCACGATATCGCCGTTATCCGCATTTTCTTGCTTGCGGCAAATGATTTTATCTCCGTCGAAAATCCCGGCTTCTATCATGCTGTCGCCATGCACGCGCAGCATAAACGAGCCTTCGTCCGCCCCCGTAAATTCGGCAGGCAGGGGATAATATCCGTCTAAATTTTCAACCGCCAAAATGGGAGTTCCTGCGGTAACCGTGCCGACAAGCGGAACCGAAACGAAAGGCAAAGCTTCGTCGGTTAAAGAAATAGCGCGATTTCTTCCTGCGTCTTTGGTGATTACGCCGTTTTCTTCGAGCTTTTTAAGATAGTAATGGACGGTGGCTGTCGATTTAATTTTTAAATCGCGCCCTATCTCGCGCACGGAAGGCGGATATCCGTTTTCGTTTTGGAATTTTTTAACGTAGTCGTGCACTGCGTTAAGCTTGCCTTGAATTTTGCCCATGGTCAGCTTCCTTAAAATATTCTAAATACATTTTAACATGTCAAACAAAAAAAATCAAACGTTTGTTCATATTTTTTATAAATTTTTATTATTTTTTTGCTAGAAGTTGTTTTTTGCAAAAAAGAGGAGTGATTTTATGAAAAAACAAATAAAAAACGGCGAAAAATGCGTTTTATACGATAGAGATTGCATCGGTTGCGGCGAGTGTGAATTTTGCGATTTAGACCCGCTAAAAATTTGCGATAATTGTGGCAAATGCTTGAAAACGGAAGACTACGCCGCTTTTAAAATAGACAGCATAAACGGCGTTTCGATATCCGATTTACACCACTCGCACGGCGATTGCCATGATGACGATTGCGATTGTCATGATTGCGACTGCGAGCATGAAAATCGCCACGGCGACGACTGCGACTGCGGGCATGTTCATCACCGTCACTCGCACGATGATTGTAACTAATATTCGATTACAGTTGAAAAATGTTTAATTGATATAAACCTTGATTTAAAAAACGGAGATTTGTTTTTCACAAATTTCTGTTTTTTATGTTGTAGCCTTTGGCGGAAAACAACCACCACTTGAAGTGGTGGAATAAAAAAGCTTTAGCAAAAGTAATCCTCCTGTGTTATAATAAAGCGGGGTTGCCGACCACAAATAAAAAACACAGGCGGATTAGTCATGACTGACACAAATAGTTTATCACAAGGTAAATATCCTTGGGGACAAAAGGGAAAAATCAATCAAACAGCAAATTCGTTACAGAAGTAGCCTAAAAGAGCTTAGTGAGAAACTTGGCTCTTTTTTCTTTACTTTGATTAAGTCGCAAAAATAATTTGGAACTTTACATAAACTTTACGTTTTCAAAAGGTAAATGTGATAGTCGGATTTTCTTCTTTGCGGTAAAATATAGGCGTAAACTAAAAAAGGAGTTATATGCAATGAAAAAAATCGTAACTGTTTTACTTTCTTTGGCTGTTCTCGTTACGGGAGCAATCGGGCTTACCGCTTGCGGCGGAGAAAAGAATATTACCGTCGTGGCGAGAGAACAAGGTAGTGGAACGCGTGAAGCGTTCGACACGGCTGTAACGGACGGGAACGGCAATTATCTCGAAATGAAGATAGACGGCAAAAAGGTGTATAAAACCACGTCGAACTCAGATCTTCAAAAGGAAACGGGCAACGTTATGAGCAAAGTCGCAAGCGATAAAAACGCAATCGGATATATTTCGCTCGGCTCGGTAAACGACACCGTAAAGGTCGTAAAAGTGAACGGTATCATACCGTCGGAGGAAACCGTTTTGAGCGGAGATTATGCAATCCAAAGACCGTTCGTCGTAATGACAAGCTCTACCGTAACGCTAAACGATATTACTGCCGATTTTTTAACTTACTTAAAAAGTTCGTCAGCCGAAACGTTTGCTAATGACGCAGGTTGTATTTGGCTTTCCGATCCCGAAAAGC
>CAYVKZ010000013.1:0-39020 GCA_964452295.1 uncultured Acidiphilium sp. | reverse complement strand
ATTCGACGCAAAAATCGGCTCTTTAAAAGCTAAATTCAACGTTTTAGGCAATAAAAAAATGCCTAAAATCTGCGAAGAACTCGGCGTTAAATATCTAAACAACGGCTCTTTAGTCGTTGCTTTTTCGGATGAAGAGATAAAAACGCTTAACGAACTTAAAACGCGCGGCGAACAAAACGGAGTCGAAGGTTTAGAAATCATCGACCGCGAAAAACTTAGGCAAATCGAAAAAAATATAACGGACGAAGCTTTAGCCGCACTGTATGCGCCGACGGGCGGAATAGTTTGCCCTTACGAGCTTACCATTGCCGCGATTGGCAACGCGATGGATAACGGTGCAAAACTTTACACGAATTTTGAAGTTTCCGCGATTGAAAAAACGAACGACGGCTATATCGTACATTCGAAAAACAATAGCGAAGTTTTAGGAAAAACGATAATTAACTGCGCGGGGATAAGCAGCGGAAAAATAGCATCGCTTTCTGATGACGATATAAAAATAAGCGGTAGAAAAGGCGAATATATTCTGCTCGACCGCGAAAGCGGCGATTTCGTAAACCACACCTTGTTTTTTACTCCGACTAAGCTCGGCAAAGGCATTTTGGTAACTCAAACGGTAGACGGCAATATCTTACTAGGGCCTACTGCCGAAGAAAGCGATATTCCTAGCACCGAAACGAGCGCGGAAGGACTTAAATTCGTGCAAGAAAAAGTTAACAAAATGTGCAAAAAACCGCCGCTTTTTAACACGATTACTTCGTTTGCGGGAATTCGCGCTTATTCCGATAGGCACGACTTCGTTATCGAAGCGAGCAAAACGCACGAAGGCGTGATTCACGTTGCGGGAATCGAATCGCCGGGGCTTACCGCCTCGCCCGCGATTGCAGAGTACGTCGTTAACGACTTAATTGCAAAAATTATTCCGCTTAGCAAAAACTCAAACTTTAACGGCGTTAGAAAAGCCGATTACTTCTTTAAAAATCTTTCTATCGAAGAAAAAAACGAAATTATTAAAAACAATCCCTCCTACGGCAAAATCGTATGCCGATGCGAACAAATTACCGAAGGCGAAATTATCCGCGCCCTGCGCGAAAACCCGCCCGCTACAGATATAGACGGCGTAAAACGCAGAACGCGTGCAGGTATGGGCAGATGTCAAGGCGGATTTTGTCAGCCGCATGTCGCAGAACTCATAGCCAAAGAGCTAGGGGTAACACTAGACAAAGTAACGAAATGCGGCGGGGATTCTTATCTTTTGGAAGAGGTGACGAAATGAGCGCAAACTTAATTAAAACAAATTACGACGTGATAATTATAGGCGGCGGTCCCGCGGGGCTTGCCGCAGCCGTTTCGGCATTCGATAACGGCGCAAAAGACGTGCTTATTTTAGAACGCGAACAAAAACTAGGCGGAATTTTAAACCAATGCATTCATAACGGCTTCGGCTTGACTCGCTTTAAAGAAAGTTTATCCGGTCCCGAATACGCGGCGCGCTTTATTGCCGAAGTCAAAAAAAGACAAATCGAATATTTGCTCGATACTACGGTGCTTTCGCTTTCTCCGAACAAAAAAATCACGGCAATCAACTCGGAAAAAGGCGTTTTCACGCTACAAGCCAAAGCCGTGATACTTGCCATGGGGTGCAGAGAGCGCAGTCGCGGAGCTTTAAACGTTGCGGGTTCTCGCCCCGCGGGTATTTATTCGGCGGGAACGGCGCAAAAATACGTCAATATAAAAGGCTATCTGCCCGGCAAACGCGTAGTTATTTTAGGCTCGGGCGATATCGGACTTATTATGGCGAGAAGAATGACCTTAGAAGGCGCAAAAGTGCTTGCCGTATGCGAGATTATGCCCTATTCGAGCGGACTTAAGCGTAATATCGCCCAATGTTTAAACGATTTCGATATTCCGCTGTATCTCAATCACACGATTACGAAAATCGAAGGCGAAAAACGCGTAACCGGCGTTGTCGTTTCCGAAGTGAATAAAAACAAGCAGCCGATCGCGGGGACGGAAATGCACTTCGATTGCGACACCGTGCTGTTTTCGGTCGGTCTAATCCCCGAAAACGAGCTGACTAAAGGCGCGGGCATTGAGATTTACCCAAAAACGCGCGGCGCGGTCGTAAATCAAACGCGCGAGACTTCGATTGACGGCATTTTTGCTTGCGGCAACGTTTTGCAAGTTCATGACCTCGTGGATTTCGTTTCCGAAGAAGCCGAACTTGCGGGGCGCTACGCCGCGGAATACGCGCTAAACGGCAAAAATCGCGGCGAAGAACTAAACCTTGTAAACGGCGCGAATATTTCTTACGTATGCCCGCAAAAAATCGATAAAAACGCGAGCGGTAACGTAAAAGTATTTTTCCGCGTGACTTCCACGTTTAAAAATTGTACTATAACCGCTAAATGCGGCGACCGAATTATCGCAAGTAAAAAGAAAAAAATCGCCGTCCCGGGCGAAATGGAAAACCTTTTGTTGCTAAACGATAAATTCGCTGAATTAAGCGACGAAATCACGATCGAATTGGAGGCGGAACATGATTAAAACTCTAACTTGCATCGAATGTCCCATGGGGTGCGAAATCACGGTTGAAACTCAAGGCGAAAAAGTAATGAGCGTAACGGGCAATTCTTGCCCGCGCGGTAAAATGTATGCCGAAGCCGAGGTTATTTGCCCCAAACGCGTGGTTACCAGCACCGTTCGCGCGATAAACGGAGAGATGATTCCCGTAAAAACCAGCGCACCCGTTAAAAAGACCGAGATTTTTCGCGTAATGGAAGTTATTAAAAACACTAAATGCCCCTACCCCGTTTCGCTTGGCGACGTTCTCGTTAAAAACATTTCCGACGACGCGGATTTGATAGTTTCGGGCAATTTTTAAGGCGGACTAAAGCGTTATGCTTAAAGATTATTACGGAAAAGACGCTTCGGCGCTACTTAAAAAAAAGCTGTATCTTTTCGATATGGACGGCACTATTTATTTAGGCGATACGCTGTTCGAAGGTGTTGCCGAATTGCTTGAAAAAATCGAAAATAACGGCGGAACATTCGTTTTTATCACCAATAACGCGTCGCGCTCGGTTGTAGATTATAAACTGAAACTGCACCGCTTAGGGCTTAAAAACGTGAGCGAGCAAAACTTTTTCACCTCGGCGCAAGCCGCCGTGCTTTTAATGCGCGAAAAATTTAAAAACGATTTGATTTTCGCACAAGGCACGCACTCGTTTATAAAAGAGTGTTTAAGCGGCGGGTTAAACGTAACCACCGAATATACCGACGACGCGCGCGCGATTTTAGTTGCCTACGACCCCGAAATCACGGGCGAAAAAATGTATAACACATGCAAAATGCTAACCGAATTCGATTTGCCGTATTACGCGACCAATCCCGATTGGGTTTGCCCTACCGAATTCGGATTCGTGCCCGATTGCGGAGCCATGTGCCAAGGATATGAACGCGCAACCGGGAAAAAACCGATTTTTATAGGCAAGCCGCAACCCGCGATGATTTTCGAGGCAATGAAAAAATTTGACGTTTCCGCCCGCGACACCGTCGTTATAGGCGACAGACTGTATACGGACATCGCTTCGGGTAATAACGCCGGCGTAGACAGCGTGTGCGTGTTAAGCGGCGAAGTTAAAATCGACGAAGTAAACGCGGCTAAAGGCGCCGAAAAACCCACTTTCGTTTTAAACCACGTAAACGAGCTTATTTAAAAAAAACTTTTAAAAATTAAACTATTACGCAGACAAAAAAACTCGCGAAACCGATTTTTTCGATTCGCGAGTTTTTAATTTTTAATCGTTTAACTGCGTAAAAAACTATTAGCAATCGAGCCAGCCTTCTTTATACTCGACGCCGAAAGCTTTTGCGATTTCTTTAAGATTTTCGTCCGTGATAACGTTTTTAATATCGAGATGAGCAACCTTAAGATACATATCTGCGGCTTTTTCTGCGGTTTCGATAAGACCGAAAGCTTCGTCTAAATCGGCACCGGCACCGTAAATTCCGTGATGAGCCCAAACGATAAGGCGGAAATCTTTCATTTTAGCGGCGGTTGCTTCGCCTATTTCGTTGGTGCCGCAAAGCATCCAAGGCAAAACGCCTATACCGTCGGGGAATACGACCATACATTCGGTTTCCATTCTCCAAATGGTTCTGGTGAATTCGCGCTCGTCGAGCGAGTGAACGAAGGTCATCGCTACGAGGTTGTTGGGATGGCAGTGCATAATAACGCGGTTATCGGGATTTTGTTTAAGACGCTCGATATGGCTCATAAGGTGCGCGGGAAGCTCGCTGGTGAATCTTCCGCCGTCTTTATAGCCCCATAAAAGCTCGGCTACGTCGCCGCTTTCGGCGATTCTGATAATGCCGAGGTTGGTTTCGGGATCACCCTCTACGTTTTTGAAATATTTGCCCGTACCGGTAACCAAAAACAACTTACCGACAAGCTCGGGCGCTTTAAAACTAATGGGAATTTCGCGGATAACCTTGTTTAAATCGAGATAATCCTTAACTTCGTCCTCGTCGAGCATGAGCGACACGTTGCCGCCGTTGCGCTCGTCCCACCCTAAACGATACATGTTAGAGCAGGTAGCCGTAAATTGCTTTAAAAATTTGCTTTCTAAAATGTTTTTCATAAAATATCTCCCTTGCGATGACCGCAATTATTTCTCGTTTTATTTTTTTTAACGCGCAAAAAGCGACCGTTATTGCGCTTTGTCCGCTCTTTTTTGGAGCATGAGATTACCTATCGAAGTCGCTTCGATGGGCAGAGCGACCACTTCTTTACCCGTAAGTTCGGCGGTCAAAGCGTTTAAAAACTTGTTTTTCGCACCTCCGCCTACGATGTATATCTTTTTATATTCTAAGCCGAGTATCTCTTCGATTTGCCTTACCGTTTCGCCGTAACCGTATGCGAGCGAACGATACGCCGCGCGATAAAAATCGCCGTCCGTTACGGGCGCTTGCTCTCCGCGCGAAGTAAAATATTCAGTTATGGCGGCACTCATGCAATCGGGTGCCGTAAACGTCTCGTCGTTCACGTTAAACACGCCGTCGAAAGTGCTTTTTGCGGCTAAAGCGGTCATTTCGTCGAAGGATTTTTTAAACTCTTCGTGCAAGCGAACGTTTATCCACATGCCCGTAATATTTTTTAAAAAGCGAATGTAACCTACCCCGCCTTCGCAAGCAAAATTGTATTTTTTAGCGATTTCGTCGGTTACGGGTTCGGGAATTTTTACGCCGACGAGCGACCACGTTCCGCTTGAAACGATAACCGAATTCGGCTCGGAATCGACCGCTTCGAACGCGCTAGCCGTATCATGCGAGGCGCACAGCAACACTTTGACTTGCCCGCCCACTTCGGCGGCGACGATTTCGGATAAAAACCCTACGGTTTCGCCCGCCAAATGAAATTCTTTAAACAATTCTTGCGGAAGACCGAGCTTTTCGATTATATTTTTATCGAACGCGCGATTTTTGGCGTTTACAATCCCTGTCGTAGAGCCTTGAGTGTATTCTTTGACTTTAATGCCGGTTAACTTGTAGTTCAAGTATTCTGGAAGCATCAAAAAGTCGGTAGCACCGTCCAATTTGCCGCTTAGTTTGTCGGCGTAAAGCTGATAAATCGTATTGAACGCCTGAAATTGCGTGCCCGTGATTTTATAAAGCTCGTCGAAAGCTATTTTTTCGTGCACCAAAGGCACGGTTTTTTGAGTGCGCGAATCGCGATAGCTTACGCACGGCAAAATTTCTTTATCGCCGTCGAGCAAAACGTAATCTACGCCCCACGTGTCGATAGCCAAACTTTCTAGAGTTTTAAAGCGTTCAAGGGCAATTTTTATGCCCTCTTTTACGTTGGCGAAGAGTTTTTCGACGTCGCAGATAAGCGTGCCTTCGGCGTTCCTTTTAAAGCCTGTTTCGAATCTGAAAACCTCGGTCAAAACGCCGTTCGAATCGACGATATGTCTGCCGCTGGTAGCGCCTATATCTATAGCCAGATAATTTTTCATTTTTTCCTCCCGCGGGTTGCCGCGATTGTTTGTCGTTTATCCGTTAGAAAACTTTGGAGAATTTAACTCGTTAAGCCTCTAACGGCAATCTGTTTTATGACTTAATTTTACCACAGCCGAGCGAATAAGTCAAAACAATTTGCGCTTTTTTAGCTTAATTAAGCGCACTTTGATATTTATGACTAAAAAACCATAAAAAATGAATAAGCTTTTAAGGATTTTATTCGAATTTGAGCTCGGAACGCATAAGCCGCTCGATTTCGTTTTGCGGTTTTGCGCCGCAAAAAAGCACGGCGTACACCGAACTTATAATGGGCGCGTAAATGCCGTTTTCGTCGGCTATTCTTTTTGCGATTTTGCAAGCGAACACGCCCTCGACGGTTTTTTTATTGACCTTAAAAAATTCTTCCGCAGTGCTTTCGCCTATTTGTACCCCCGCCGTATAATTTCGCGAAGTTCGGCTAGAGCAAGTTAAAACCAAGTCGCCTACGCCCGCCAAACCGAAACAAGTTTTTTCGTTTCCGCCGAAAAACTTGACGAAACGCACGATTTCTGCAAGGCCGCGGGTTATTAGCGCGGCTCTGGTATTGACTTTGCAACCTATCCCGTCGGCGATTCCGCAAGCGAGCGCTATAACGTTTTTTAGCGCGGCGCAATATTCGGCGCCTATCGCGTCGTCGTTTAAGTAAACTTTGAAATATCCGTTAGAAAAGGTTTGTTGAACCAAGCGCAAAGCCGCCTCGTTTTCACCGGTGGCGATGATTGCGGTTTTTTCTTTCGCCGCGACCTCTTTCGCAAACGACGGACCTATAAGCGAAACTACGTTTTTGCTATGCGTTGAAAAAAGATTGTTTTTAATGGTGGCGGCAAGCGGAAGCTCGGTTTGCTCGTCGAATCCCTTTGCGAGATTGACAAGCACGCACCCGTCGCTTATAAGATTTTTAACGTTTAACACCGTTTGTTTTATCGCGAACGACGGCACGGCAAAAACGACCATATCCGAACCGCTAACCGCGCTAAGCAAATCACCCGTAGCGATTACTCTTTCGTTTATAATAAAATCTTCGCCGAAATAAGCGGCGTTTTTATGCCGCGAATTGATATCGTCCAATTCGCTTTCGTTAATTCCGTAAATTATAACGCTATGCCCGTTGCTCGCCAAAAGGTCGGCAATAGCCGTGCCCCACGCGCCCGAACCGAGTACGCATATTCTTTTGGAATTTTGGTTTTCTGTCATTTTCATTCTCCGATAACAAAGAAATGCCGATTTGTAACTTCGTCTGAACTTATTATACAATGACTTACGAAAATAATCAACCTCGAAAAACGAAAAAATAAAAATAATTTTAGTTTTGTGTTTTTTTTGCTTGCAAAATACGCGCGAATATAGTAAAATGTAATAGCTATGGGGGCGTAGCCCAGTTGGTTAGAGCGCCTGCTTGACATGCAGGAGGTCAATAGTTCGAGTCTATCCGTCCCCACCAATAAAAACACCCGAGATTTTTTCTCGGGTGTTTTTAATTTAAATCCGCCGTTGGCGGGATATATCCGCTTCCGCGGACGAAATCGCTTCGCAATGAAATCTGCTGAGGCAGAATTTAAAGAGGCGAATTTAATTTCATCTGAGGCTCTGCCGAAGATTTCATCCGAAATTTTTTCGGATTTAATTTTACCTGCGCAATTTTTTTGATTTTTAGTTTATTTTTTGCTATAATAATACTGCGAGGGATTATTATGGCAGCAAATAAACTTGCAGATTTATCTATGGATTTTGCAATTAATATATTAAAAATAACTGACACTATTAAAGGACATTATGCTATTGTAAACCAATTAGAACGTAGTGCAACCTCTATCGGCGCAAACATAAGAGAAGCAAAATATGCTCATAGCAAAGCCGATTTTATTTCTAAATTGCAAATAGCATTAAAAGAGTGTTATGAAACAGAATATTGGCTTGAACTTTTACAAAGGTTAGAAATTTTAGCTGACGATATTATAAAAAAACTTTTACACGATGGCGGCAGTATTAGAAGAATGTTAATTTCTTCAATTACCACTACAAAACAAAATATTAAATAACGATTATATGTGTAATTACCACAAAACAACCAATAAAAACACCCGAGATTTTTCTCGGGTGTTTTTAATTTAAATCCGCCGTTTATGCGACGACGTTTTTACTTTCGTCATTCCGAGTAAGCGAGTTTACGAAGCGCACCGAGGAATCTTGATTGAGTATTTGCGGATAATTCCAAGTAGATCCCTCGACTGCGCGGCTTTTGCCGCTCCGCTCGGGATGACCGTGTGCGCGGGGAAGGCTTTTTTAGTTGTTCACGTCATTCCGAGTAAGCGAGTTTACGAAGCGCACCGAGGAATCTTGATTGATTATCTACGGATTATTCAAACGAGATCTTTCGACTTCGGGCGCATACGCGCCCTACGCTCAAGATGACGGTTTTAAAAAGCGTGCTTGCTCGGGATGACGGTAAAATAACGCTCGCTCGGGATGACAATAATACAAACTCCCTCATTTTTTAGTGGATTCAAGGCTAAAACTCCCTCATTTTTTAGTGGGTTTAAGGCTAAAACTCCCTCATTTTTTAGCGATTTTGCGACAAAACTCCCTCATTTTTTAGTGATTTTACGACAAAACTCGCTCATTTTTTAGTGAAAGCACTTGACTTTTTTAGTTTTTACGTGATATAATAACTAAAAAGAGAGGCAAAATATGGCAACATACTTAAAACGTAAAATGGACGATTTTTTAGTGAACTGGAAAGCAGATCCCAAACATAAACCGCTGATTATAAAGGGAGCAAGGCAAGTAGGCAAAACGAAATCGATTAAAAACTTTGCAAAACACTACGATAGCGTTGTTGAAATTAACTTTGTAGAAGACCCTATTTATAAACAAATCGTTGAAAACGGCTATTCTGCGGAAGCCGTTGTAAAAAATATTTCGCGCATGAACCCGAATGCGAAATTCGTAAAGAACAACACGCTCATTTTCTTCGATGAAATTCAAGAGTTTCCGGACATTGCGACTTCATTAAAATTCTTTGCGTTAAGCGGTGATTACGACGTAATTTGCAGCGGCTCGCTACTTGGGATTCACTATAAAGAAATATCGAATATAAGCGTAGGTTATAAAACCGAAATTGAAATGCGCTCGCTCGACTTCGAAGAATTTTTATGGGCGATAGGCTATGGCGACGATATAAAAGAAGATATTTTATCTCATATGCAATCGTTTACGCCCTTTTCGCCTGCCGTTTTAAAGCTTTATGACGATTTGTTTTTAGATTATTGCATAACCGGCGGAATGCCCGAAGTAGTAAAAGATTTTGTCGATAAAAAAACTTTTGAAAATACTCTTTATATTCAGCGGCAAATAGTTATAGGCTACGAGGCGGATATTCGCAAATATGCAATAGGCTTGGATAAAGCGCGCGTAGCCAACGTTTTTAGATCGATTCCCTTTCAATTAGGAAAAGAAAATAAGAAGTTTCAAATATCGAAAGTACGTTCCGGGGCAAAATTTGCCGATTACCGCGGCTCGTTGGAATGGCTTGACGACGCGGGTATAATAAATATCAGCCGCGCTTTACAAACTCCGAATTTACCTTTAAGGGGCAACGTCATAGAAGATTGTTGCGTTCTTTATTATGCAGATAACGGATTGCTTCTTTCTCAGCTCGACGACGATGCGCAAAACGATTTTAGGCAAAATAAAAACCTAGACGTTTATAAGGGCGGCTTATTTGAAAGTATCGTGGGCGAAGCCTTAGTTAAATCGGGCTATGAACTTAAATATTTTAAAAAAGAAAACTCTACCTTGCAAGAAGAATTTTTTGTCCGCTATAAAGACTATCTTGTTCCGATTGAAGTAAAAGCCGGTAATAATAATTCGAAATCGCTTTCTACTTTGATAAAAAGCGACAATTATAAAGAAATTCGTTTCGGAATAAAAATAGTAAAGGGCAATATCGGCTATAAATGCAATATATGTACGTTCCCACACTTTTGCACTTTTTTAATTAAAGATTTTTTGTCTACTTTTAATTATGAATGATAAATATCGATGAGTAAAAAATCTGCAAAAAAACACCCCGCCTGCCGCGGCGGCACCCTTTTGTCTGCTACGCAGACATTTCCCCTATTAGGGGGAATCGCCCCCGAGGGGGAAGGCGATTTTGCCTTCCTTGTGTAAAGGAAGGTGGCACGCGTTAGCGTGACGGAAGGATTGTTGGTTGATAAACAGTCACCCCTTCAGTCGGCTCCGCCGACAGCTTCCCTTGCACAGGGAAGCCAGATCTTGACACCGACTATGAGGAATCTTGATTGATTATCTACGGATTATTCAAACGAGATCTTTCGACTTCGGGCGCATACGCGCCCTACGCTCAAGATGACGGTTTTAAAAAGCGTGCTTGCTTAGGATGACGAGCGGCTTTAACAGCCGCTTGCAACCCTTCAGTCAACTTCGTTGCCAGCTTCCCTTACACAGGGAAGCCTTTTTTATAATCCGCGCAAGCTATGCAAATTAAGGCTTCTCCCGTTCATCTTTGGGAGAAGCTCCGCGGAGCTATTGCGTAGCGGTGATGAGGGGAAATTTTATAATTAATACCCCGCATCCGTTTTTTTGCCGATTTTTTAGTTTTATTGTTTAAATTTTGCCGAAAAAACGGCAAAAAAACACCCCGCCTGCCGCGGCGGCACCCTTTTGTCTGCTGCGCAGACATTTCCCCTGACAGGGGAATCGCCCCCAATTGCGCAGTTGCTCTTTTTATTATCGAGCCGCTTCCGCGCGGGGGAAGGCGATTTTGCCTTCCTTGTGTAAAGGAAGGTGGCACGCGACAGCGTGACGGAAGGATTGTTGATAAAAAACAGTCAACCCTTCAGTCGGCTTTGCCGACAGCTTCCCTTACACAGGGAAGCCAGATCTTGACACCGACTACGCTCAAGATGACCGTGAAAAAATTCGCCCAAGATGACCGTAAGAAAAAGGCTTCCCCCGAGGGGGAAGCCTAATTTGTTTAAAACAACAACGTGCTTTAATTATTCGACGGGATCGGTTTGAGTATCGCCGCCTACGGGATCGGTAACTTCGGTTCCGGTGTTATCGCCGCCCTCGGGAGCTTCGGTTCCGGGAACGCTACCTTCGGGAACGACTAAGGTAACAAGCAATCTGAAGTTATCGTATGCGTAAGTCCAATTGCTTGCGCTTGCGGTGAATTCTATTTCGCAATCGTAAGAACCGGCTTTATAAGTTCCGTCATCATTTACGAAGAATTTCAAAACGTTATCGGCAGGAATGGAAGAAAGATCTTGTTGTTTGAACGTAACGCCGCCCATTATCATATCTTTACCGCCTTCGACTTCGTTAGAAACTATAACCTGAGCGTCTTTGCCGTCTATTCTTAAACGATAGAATTGCATATCTGAAACGTCACCATACGAATTATAATGTTCGAAGCCGTAAGGCAACTTAAGAGCGAAGGTTTCGCCCGGAGTTAATTCGATGGTTTTACGAACGGTATAAACGCGAAGAGCCGTCCTCGAATTGATGCAAGACATGTTGTTAACAATGGTTTCGTAATCTTTTACGTAAACTTTAACGTTGGCTATCTTGTTGCCGTTAACTTTTCCGGTGTTGATTTCGGAACCCCAAGCGCCCGGTCCGAGAATGTTTTTAAGTTTTATTTCTTCGGCATGAACAACTACGTTTTTAATAGTGGTGTTAGTCATTTGGTTACCGAAGAATATACCGGTCGCGGCATTGTTTGCAGGAGCTGTTCCCTCATTGTTGAGAAGAGCCGAGAAATCGCCGTCGAATCCGGCGCTAACGGTAACGTTAACGTTTTCGATAGTAGCGCCGTCTACGCAGCCGCTGCCGCCGAAAATACTCCAGCCCCAGCTATACCAAGTGCCCGCCAAGTTAATGTTTTTAACGGTGCCGCCGTTAAACGAACCGAACAAGCTTACGGAAGCGAAGTCTATTGCGCTGACGGTATACCCCGCGCCGTCTAACGTGCCGGCAAAGCCCGCTACGGACCAGCCGCCTTCTTCACCGCTTTGAATATTTAAATCGCCGCTACCCCATGCGGGAGACGCCGCAGCAATCGTTCCGTAGGTTTCGTCGGTAATTTCGCTTTCGGGGTTGCCGCCTACTATATCGTTTGCCAAAACGTAATATTCGCCTTTACCGAACGCCGCGTCTACGCCACTGCGATAGCTTACGTAATAACGGAGTTCGTTCCAAGAGGTTATAAACGCGCTTGCAATAGCAGCAGAACTTTGAAGAACTATTTTATGTCCGTCTTTTTCGAGCGTGAGAGCTAATGAATATTCGCCGACCTTAGAAGTCCCGTCGATTAAATCTAAAACGTCTTCGGTTTTGAATTCGACGCCGCTACCCAACTTTTTACCGTTAAATAAAACTTTGGTTACTGTGTAATCTTTAAACGCTTCGGGAAGAGTTATTGTAGCTTTATCGTCTGCCTGTGCGAAATATTGGGTTTTGAATGCGTCGTCTTTGCCGACTACTACAATCGAAGAACCTTCGGGCATGGTATCTCCCTGCGTGAAGGTTTCGGCAGAAGCGGCATAGCAATGAATATTTTCGTAAGTATTGTTGCCGTAAATAGAACTTGCATAGTGACCTTGGGCTATAATATATTTAATCTTAGAGCCGGGTGCGTAAACGTTAACGTTTTTAACAGTGCTATTAAACGCAAACTGACGAATTATAACGCCGAAATCGCCTTCATACGAAGTAAAGTCGATAGGCGAATTTACTATAATGTTAATATTTTCGATGGTTGTGCCGCCGACGTGGTTTGCAAGAAGGCCGGAATAATGACTGAAGTTATCAACAATTATGTTAACGTTTTTAACGGTGGCGTCTCTTAAAGAAGCGAATATACCGCAGTAACCTACGTCTACGTTACGAATGGTATAGCCCGCGCCGTCAAACGTGCCGCTAAAGCCCTTCATATCGGCGTAAGAAGATTGAGCATAGCCCCAAGAACTATAGTCTTTAGCTGTATATTCGACGTCGTTATATTTAAACGTGTTCGTAGCACCGGTAGCGGTTATATCTCCGCTTAACGCGTAATATTCGCCTTCGCCGAAGATACATGCGTCGTTATCATGACCGGTGTGCATTTGCGTTTTATAAAGAAGAGTTTCCCAATCGCTTATGAATTCGGTAACCAAAATCAAAGGAACGGTTACGGTATGTTCGTAGCCCAAAGTATCGGTAATTTCGAGTTTTAAGCTCTTTTCACCCTTAGTACCGCCGACCAAGGCCACATAGTTTGCTACGTTGGGGGATGTGGCGGTGCCTAAGTCTAAATCGCCGCATTTGATACTGTTTACGGCGACAATGCCGTTATCTTTAGTACCGACGCCTTCGATTTTTAAGTTTTGCATTCCGGTAGCCAAAGCTTCGGCGGTAGCCAAAACGTAATTCGCCTCGGTTGCTACGGTTTGGAACGCTTCGCCTTCTACGCTTTCGCCGCAATGACATACGGGAGTATCGGCGGTTTCGCCTTGTTTATAACCTTTAAAGCCGTGTTTTACGGTGAAGCTCTTCGCGGCGGAAGCGGTTTCGCTGTAGTTTTCGGTTTCTGCGGCTATGGCTTTAACGTACCAAGTGCCTGCGTAAAGCCCGTCGGCATATTTATCGATAGATAAGAATTCGCCGTCTTCTTCGAGAGCGTAAACATAAGTAAACGAGGGATTATCATCCGCGGTTGCGGTAACAACGGGTTCATCGCCGCAGATTACGTCTGCGATGTCGCCTGTGATTGCAACGCTCGGATTAGGACCTGCGGTGATTTGGAATTTTAAAGTAACGGTATCAACTTCTTCGCCGTTTACCTTAAAGGTGCAGTTTGCTTTATCCTTAACGGTAAGAATAACGTCGTATGTGCCTTTATCCTTGCCGCCTTTGTTTTCAGTTACTTCGTAATCGTCAGAAGCGGGAACGTCTGCAACTTGAACCGCACCGGTTGTTTGCTTGCTTGCGATTGTGGGAAGCTCGATAACCTTTTTGCTTACGGTTACTTCGACGTTAGCGGTCCAATCGCCTACGCTTACGACAACGTGATCCATACCCGCAACGAGGCAGCTTGCGCTATCCGTATAAGAAATAGATATTTCGGAAGAATTTGCGGCTACGCCTTTGCAACCTTTAACCGAGCAGGTTTTGGTCACTTTTAAGCCGTATTCGTCGAATTCGTCGCCCGAAGTATATTCGGTTGTAACGTTGCTTGCGTCTACGCTTATGCCGTTAAAGCTGTGTTCCGCCAAGGGAAGAGTTAAAGAAGCCAAGTCGGTTTCGGTATAGCTGCCGTCGCCTTCTTTAACGAAAATAGTGTCGCATCCGTCGCATACGTAATATTCGGAATGACCTTGGGTTACGCATGTAGACTCTTCACGAGCTACAAGATCGTAAGTGTGAGTGTGCGAGCCGTCGGACGGATCGTCTGACGAAGTGACAGGATCTTTAGCCGTACCACAGCCAACGAAGCACACTGCCGAGCACGCTAAAACTAGTGCTAAAACGTGCATTAAGAATTTTTTCTTCATTTTTTCCCTCCAAGAAAAATTATTTAAAAAAGGTTCGCCCGCAGTTTTGGGATTTCGCGGGCGCTCATCCCCTTTTTCCGAATTTGTTGGCGCTAATTTCGCGCCGACTTCCCCCGAGGGGGAAGGTTTTTTTGGGTTTGCCGTCATTCCGAGCGAAGAGGCGCAAGCCTCGTAGTCGAGGAATCTTGATTGAGTGCTTACGGATTATTCCAACAAGATCTTTCGACTGCGAACCTTCGGTTCTCCGCTCAAGATGACAGTTTATTTTTTTGCGGATAATTCCAAATAGATCCCTCGACTACGCGGCTTTTGCCGCTCCGCTCGGGATGACGAGAAGACCAGAGCCCCCTCGACTGCGCTCGAGATGACGAGCGGTAAAGCGCGTGACAACGAGCGGCAAAGCGCGAAATGTAGAACGCAATGCCCCTCATCCGTCACGCTTCGCGCGCCACCTTCCCCCGAGGGGGAAGGCTTTTTAATATTTCTTATTTTACTATCCTATTTAACTATCCAAACGGGGGCGCCGCTTGAAATATCCCAATAATCCAAACTGAACGAAGCTAAATAGGTGTCTGCGGGAATTACGTCTCCGTTCGCGTCCTTTTGGCTGCTTACGTAAGTTTGTAATTCGCTGAGATTATTAAAGTGATATACGTTATGGAACTTCATGTTCAAATATTGAACCGAGTAACGTGCGTCTTTGACCTGCTTAAATACTCCTTTGTCTTTTATAAGAGTGATTTTCTTATCAGCAATCAAATCGGTAAGCGAAACGGTAACGTCTTCATAGACTTTATTGTCGTTATCTGCTTTAACGTATTTAAGCCAAACGGTTTTGTTTGTATCGTTGCCGAATTTATCCTTTGCTTCGTTTAAGCCGTAAGTATACATAGGCTTAGAGACCTCTATATCTTCGTCATTTTTCTCTTCTTCGGGATTTTTAGGAGGATCGTTTAAAGGCTTATCTTTGTTTGTTATAAAGCCGTTGTATAAGCTGTAAGTCAAAAGATAAGGCGAAATAACGTATACGTCGGACCAAAGGTTATCTGCGGCTACTACTTCGGTGTAATCTTCGTTAGTGCCGCGCGATAAACCGTTGAACAATACGCCGCAGGCAGCTTCGGCTTGAATTGCAGATAATGCCGCTTCGGCATTTACACCACTGTAATCGATTACTACGTTTTTAAGAGTGTTTTGACTTCCGCTGTAATTGGTTATCCCCTTGGGGTGTTCGGTGTTTGCGCTTAACTTAATGTAAATATTGTTTAACACCAAGCCGCTTTCGTGACCGTTTCTGCTGAAATAGTAAGCTCTGGTAGCGTTAAGGTCGACTAACGCAAGGTTTTTAATCGTTGCGGTTTCTAAGTCGCCGAACATGCTACTATCTTGTGCCAAGGTAAGGTCGCTTATGATGTAGCCGTTACCGTCGAAAATACCGGTGAACGCGCCGCTTCCGCTGTGAGTAAGGGTTATGTCGTCTGCGACGATATTGTTAAGAAGTTCGTAATATCCGCCGAGGTCCGACGTGCCCTTTATTTCGAGTTCTTTAAGGTCGGAAGCTACGGTGAAGTATTTTGCAACCACTTCGAGATTTACGCGATACAAATACGTATCGGTGCCTACTACTACCTGAGCCGTGCCTCTGCCGCCCGGATTAGACGAGCTGATGCCGTAAACCTTATCGCCGTCGACAGTTATAGCTTTATCGTTTTGATAAGCGTCTACCAAAGCTTCGCCTTTTTGATTTAAGCTTTGTTCGCCGATATAATCTACGATGGTTTTACGCGCGCCGGTTGAAGAAGTTTTATCTAAATAAGCGCCGTAATCGGTTGCGAACATTTCAATCTGTCCGCCTACTTCGACTTCGGGGCGAAGAACGGTTACGTTGAACGACTTAGAATATTCGGTGCCGTTTACCGTGGTTGTTAAAGTAACGGTGGTTTCGCCGTATTTTTTAGCCTCGAAATAAGTGCCCTTAGCCGCGAGAATTGTTCCGTCGCCGATAGACGATCTAACTACGTTAGTAGAAGCAACTCCGCCGACGTTTACCGTAAATCTAGAGGGAACGGTGTTTGTATAAGTCGCGCCGTCTTCTGCGGTACCAACGGAGTAAACGGTGAAATCTTGAATAACTTCGCCGTCGTTATAGAAAACTACGTCTTCGGCAACGGTTACGCTAACGCTTTCGGTAACGTCTCTGCCGCGCCAAGTTCCGCGAATAATCAAAAACGTTTCGCCCGCTTTTAAGCCGGTGATTTTACCGCCTGAAATTTTTGCGATCGAAGTATCCGAAACGAGGTAATTAAAGTCGCCGTCGTCGAACAAAGTGCCGTTATAGCTGACGTTCGAGGCGAGAGCGAAGCTCGAACCGACGCGGAGTTTTACACCCTCTTCCTCAACGATATTGGCAAGCCTGATTTCGGGAACGTAATTGCCGAAATCGCAAGTTATGGTCATAGCCGCGGTGGCAGATTTTCTGCCGTTGCTGTAAGTTGCCTTAACCACGGCGGTGCCTTCGTTTAACGCCCTTACAAAACCCGTATTTTCGTCTACGGAGACGATTGCGGGAGCGGTAGACGAATATTTCATCGTATAGCCGCTGATTTTTTCGTATTTAGGCGCTAAAAGATAGGTATCGCCCACGTTGAGGTGCCTTTCGGAAGAAGAGAACGAAACCGAAGCGGTGACGGCGGTTTGTTCGTAAACCACCTTTTGCCCCTCGCCTTGATTTTGGTCGCCTTTGTTATTGTTGGCTTTTCCGCAAGCGACAAGCGAAATTATCGCGGTTGTCGCCAAAGCGCCGATTAAAATCTTTTTGAATAATTTCATGTTTTTTACCCCCTGATTATGCGTCGCGCGCGGCTTCGTAAACGCTGCCGCCGAGCTCGCTTACGTAGAAATTAACGTTTTCGGTTATAGCCATAAGCGTTTGCTTGTAGGTGAGCTTGGTTGCTCCGTCGTAAACGCCGCTGCCACCGTAAAGCGCAAGCGCTAAATAAAGCGGCGAAACGTATTCGTGATCGATGCGGTTTTTAACGAGCAGATATTCGCCCGGAGAAGTGGTTTTTAAACTTTCTATTTCGGAAAGAGCTACTTCGTAAAGCTCGATTACGGGTTTAATGAAGCTCGTGTAGGGATAATATTGTTTTTTAATGAGGTTGGTGCCCGCCGTAATGGCGCCCGCTTGCTGTTCGATTGTCAAGCTGTGTTCGCGTTGCATCTGGAATATTTCATACATCGTATCCGACGCGTCTTTATACATAGCCTTGAAGAACTTTTTAACGAGGTCTTCCATCTTGAGCGAGCTGTTCCACATAAGCTTAGAGAACACGTACTCGTTGAGTATACCGTAAGAGGTAATGCTGTCGCCCTTCCAGTCGCCTTGGTTCATCATGTAAAGCGAACCGTATTTTAACGCGTATGCGTAGAAGTCGCTGTTGAGCATGGTGATGCTGTCGTGATATCCGGCATAGCCGAGATAACGCATTTGATAGAACCAGTTGAATATGTTTTTGGTAACAGCGCCCCACTGAGCGATGTTATCCAAACGTTCTTGAAGCGTGCTTTGCGGCCAATAAATGGAAGTTGCGTAGTTAGAGGTGCAAAGAAGAGTAATCAAATCGTCGCGGCAAACCACTTCGCTGTTCGCGGGCATCGCGCTTCCGTCAGAATTCAACACGACGTTGCCGTTCGAATCTTTTTTAACGGGGGGGTTTTCGGTCGCGCCGTAAGCGAAGAAGTAAAGCTTGAGATTTCTTCCGATTCCGTCGTTTTCTTCAGACCATGCTTTAACTTTTTCCATTACATCGTTGCAGAAACGGATGTTACCGCCCGCCCAAGACCGACCGTCTTTATTATAAAGCTTGGTGCAAGCGTCGCAAGTGCATTGCGAGCCGCCGTCCATTATGGTTAAGCCTACGTATTCTCTGTCTGCAAAAGCGCCGTTGTCGCAAGTGAGCGAGTAGATGATTTTATCTACGCAAGCGTTTACTAACGCCTTGTAATCTTCTTCGTCTCCGTGCGCCGTATAGCAAAGCTGAATACCGTCGTCGCCCTTCCAGTTGCTGCGCCAAATTTTGGTGTTTTCGCCTTGGGGATATTCTTCGGTTACTTCTTTATGAAGCGGACCCGCGGTGCTGTCTTCGTTTACGAAATAGTCGCTACTGTGATAACCGTAGGTTAAATAATCGCCCTCTCTCTTATCCCAATTTCTGAATATGGGCAAGTAATATTTGTTGCAGTTATAAACGCGATAACGCGTAATTGCGCGCGTTGCGTCCGTTTGAGTTACCAAGCCCGATTCTACTTCGAAATCGAACATTTTGGTGTTCAAAGAAACGGGGTTACCGTAACTTCTCATAGAAGTATCGGGGATATCGGTTACGTCGAAGTCCCTCATCTTGAGATTTCTAACGCCGGTATCGATTTCGATACAGTTACGATAATAGAATTCGTAATTGAAGCAAATTTGCAAAAAGTCGTAAACGGCGTTGATTACGCCTTCGGACTGACCGCCCAAAAGATATACGGTGTTTTTGTGTTTTACTATTCTTACGCCGTCGCGCCCCAATTCTTTGGCGTCGTAACCCAAAATCGATTTTTGTTCGGTTTCGCTCATAGAAGTTACGAGCGAGGTCATTCCGAGCGAAATGCGCTTTGCGTTATCGTTCGTCAAAACGGGGTCGTCAGAGCTGTCGAGCACGGTTTTTATATCGATATCCGTTGCCTTTTTAAAGAAAATTCTGAATTCGTCGGCGGCGGTGTCGATATCGCTGTCCTTACCCGCGGGCTTTACGAGAACGTAATCCGTAGCCCCGTCTTTAACGAGCCATTCGTTATCGATTTCGGGCGCGGTCATGTTATGAGTACCGTCGTAAGTGTAACGTTCGCGTTCCGAAACGGTCGTGCCGCCGTTGTTATTGCCGTTATTGTTGCCTTGGTTATTAGAGCCGCACGCGGCGCCTAAAACGCAAGTGGACGCCAAAAGGCATGCAGTAATAGATTTAAATAATTTTTTCATTGCTTTATGCCCCCTTTTTATTCTACTACGATTTTAATCTTCAAAACCGAATGGTTGAACTTTTCGTCGTAACAGTGTATCTGAGCGGTGTAATTACCTTTAATATTGATATTAAACTCTGCCTGATATACGCCGTCGATAGGTCTGTTGTCTTCGGTTATACCCGTTACGTTAGGAACAAACGAATACATATCGTCGCAGTGCAAGTGGATATAAGTTAAAATGTTACCCGCGGCGGTGAAGTCGTCCGAAACGGTGAAGTAAATCTTAATCGTGTCGGTCGGTTTAACGTGAATCGTGCCGCCTTCTTTCATATTGGTAAGCGTTATCACGGGAGCAGTGGTATCCACGCAGTTAACGGTAATGTTGTTGTAAGCAGTGTTCCCCGCGAAATCCTTAACGCTGTAGCTAACGAAGATTTTGGTTACGCGATCTAACTTAATGCCGTATTGCTTGGTGTAATCGAGATTCGTAAGAACGTTGCCGTCCTCGTCGTATACGGGTTTGCCGTCGCTTGCCTTAACCGCAACGATTACCGAAGAATAATCTACGCCGGATATAACGTCGGCGATTTCGGGAATAGCGGTTTTTACAACCGTGCCCACCGCGTATTCGCCTCTGAAATCTTCGATGAAGAATTCAGGCGTCGCGTTGTCTACCGAGATGGTGCGAGAGAATATTTGGTTGTTTATCGAGCCGATTTCGATTGCGGAATTACCGTTAATGCCAATCATTTCGATCGACAAATAGCATTTTCCGGAGGGGAAGTCCGCGTCGAGCGAGTAAGTGTTATAACCTATCGTGAGCTTGCGGCTTGCGTAAGTGTAAGCTACGGGAACGCTAATGCTCGAACCGAACGTTACTTCTTCGAGCTCGGTAGCCGCGCCGCCGTCTATCGAAACGGTGGGTTTTTTACCGCCGTTGTTGATGGTTATATAGTGTTTAATCGAAGAATCGGCGTAATCCGTGAGAATTAATTTTAACGCTTCGAAGTTCGCGTCTTCGGCTAACACTTTATAAGTTAAAGCGAACGTTCTTGCCGAAACCGCGTTTATAAAGCTTAACGTATTGTTGCCGCTTTGCTTGTTCGAAACAAACTTTAACGAAGAATCGCTTGCAGTAAAGTCGCCCGTGAACAATTTAGAAGCGTCTATATTAGAGCTACCTCCTACGTCTACTACTTTAACGGTTTCGGTAGTAATAGATTTTGCGCCTTCTGCTTTAAACACGAAATAAACATTGCCGCTTTGCGTGATTTGAGCTTTGTTCGCGTCTTCGATAAGAACTTCCTTTCCGTCACCGTTATATACGGCGTAAGTCGTTACCGTCGTTTTTTCGGGATAGCCGCTGGCGTATGAATAAGCTTGCGGAACGGGTAACGAATAATAATAGCCTTTAATTAAAGTTTGCGGCAATACAACTTCGCCGTCGAAGGTTACCACGCCCTCGCCTACGCGAGCTGTTACTCTGTAAGAACTTTCGTAAGAATATATGCCGTCCGTGTAAGAATAAGTTATTCTGTATTCTTCGGCGTAGCTCGGAATAAACGTAGCCGCGCCATCGTAGTCCGCAGTTTGGCGAGCAGATTCTACGTGGATTTTAACTTTTACGTCTTCGATGGGGCAGTTAACGCTGTCGCTTATAACATAGCTAAGTTCTACGGGTTCGCCCGTGATAAGCGAAGAATGCTTATCGTAAGTTAACGCCACGGCGCGGTTGCCTTCTACGTTTTTGGCGGCTATAGTGTAAAGCGCGGTGCCCACGTTACCGGAACCGTCGCGCGCGGTGTAAACTATGGTATAGGTATCCTTTTGCGTGATTTTGAATTTACCGTCGGTTACGCTGACGTTGCTCATGCTGTCCGTGCCGTAGCCGGTGTAAACGGTTACTTCGACGTCGCCTACGAGGTTAACGTCCGTTGCCGTAGCTTCGGGAACGGTTATCGTGTCGCCTACCGCGCCGTAAATGCCGGTGGGCGTGGTTTTAGAAGCATGAACCGTTATCGCGGGAGCTACTTCGTCCGTATATTCGCCGCTTAAAATATCGAAGTTATTTTTTTTATCGTAAACGCTTTCTCCCGCGATGGAAACGATTTCCGTTCTCGCGATGTTTCCGCTGAGATAATTATCGCCGTAAACGCTTACGTAAACTTCGCCGGTGGTCCACCCGGGGAAGAAGTTGCCGTCCGAGAAGAGTATAGGCTCGTCGAGGTCGGTTACGATGATATCGTCGCCGCCGTCATACGAAAAATAGAAACGCATTTTTTCGTAATCGTATTTCCAAACGTATCCGGTGGTCATTTCGCTTCCCATATAGTTAAAGCCGCTCATGTAGCCGTATTGATACCAGAAACCGTAGTTGATACCGTCTAAAGTAACTTGTTTGGTAGCCGAGTGCGTGCTGCCTTTTTGAAGGCCGGTGCAATCTTGGTTGCTCGTTCTGACGCCGGGAAAGTAACTTCCGCTGTATGCGGGCGATTTACCTATTCTGAGTTCCGCATAAAGATTGGGGTTATAGCAGTCCGTTAAGCGAACCCAAATAGCCTCTACTTCGGCTACATAAGAACCGCCGCTCGAAACGCGTTCGCCGTTTTTGTCCAAGAAATACCCGAGTCTACCGTCTATTTCGATAATTTCGGTTAAACCGTCTTCGCCGGCAGCTTTTAAATCGACGGGTTTGTTGTAAGTGAACATGTCGCCGTCTTGCAAGTCGATTATAACGCCGTCTTTTTTGCAGTGAAGTCCGTCGCTCGAGGTCGAAAGCCTAATGTCGCTGTTGCCCGCGCTGAATTCGTAATAGGAAGAATAAACGGTTATTTCTTTGCTCGCGGTATATTTAACTTTGCCTTTGGTAAAAAAGTATTTTACCGTGTAAACGCCCGCTTGATCTAACTTGGTTAAATCGCTTGCGTTTAAAATTTTTCCGTCCGGGCAGATTACTACGCCGTTTTCGGCGGTTTCGTCTGCGCCCTCGTAATTAGCGGTAACGCTCTCCGGAAGAGAGATTTCGCTGTTAAGCACTAACCTATCGGGGATAGAATCGCTCTTAATGGCGATAACGGCTGCCGAAACTTGTTGAGCCGTTAACGTTTTTACGCCTATTCCCGCAAACAGGCAGGCTAAGATGACTAACGCAATTAAAATTGTTTTTTTGATTTTAAATTTTGTGTTACCCATATTTTCCCTTTTTAATAAAAGATTTTTTTTTATTTGTTTTAATAGTTTTGTGATTTTTAACTTTTTTATTCGCCTTATTCTTTAACGCCGCCCATCGTAAGGTTTGTCATAAGCTGTTTGTTGAATATGGCGAATATTACGATGATGGGGATTGCGAATACCATAAGCACCGCCATCTTTCTGCCTATAAAGTCGAACGAAGTTTGCACGTATTCGCCCAAAACGCTGTCGTAACTGTCGAGCGTGGGGAGATAGGTCGTTCTGTAATAAATAAGGTAAGAAAGAGTGGGTTTGCCGGGCATATAAAGCATCGGCGTGGTGTAATCGTTCCAGAACGAAACGAACATCATAAGGAATATCGTCCAGAATATACTGCTTGCGAGCGGCATGCAAATGCGGAACATTACCGAAATTTGCGAAGCGCCGTCTATTTCCGCGGCTTCGTCGAAGCTCGAAGAAAGGCTTGTGAAAAACGCGTAGTATATCAAGAAATACATGTTCGTAAAGCTTACCACCCTAAGCCAGTTGCCTATAAAGGTGTTATAAAGCCTTAACGAACGCATAAGGTTTACCATCGAGGGCGTGTTGCCAACGATTGGAGTTGCCATTACGAACAATACGAGCGCGTATAAAAACGCGGAACCTTTATTTTTATATTTAGCGCACAAATAGCCCATGAACATCGGCGTGAACGCCGCTATCGCGGAACTCGGAATAACGTATAAAAGGGTGTTAAAAATCGAGTTGCCGAGTGTAACGCGTAGCGCTATGTCTACCCTTGTTTGAGTAAACAAACCTGCATAATATCCGTCGTTTATTTCTACTGCTAAATTTTTAAAGGCGTAAACGTAGTTTCCGAAGTAAGTGCCGTAGCCGGCTTCATCTTTGCGATAGTTAGGCGTACGCCAATATTCTATCTTAGGCAATCCGAAAATACTGCCGTCGTTAGTACTTGTCATCTGAGCGCGACTTTTAAGCGAAGTGTTTATAGCCATTAAAAACAGCAAAAACATAAACGCCGTGAACAACACCAAAAATATGCCCGCTATTAAAAAGAATACGTTAAATTTTCTGTGTGTTTTAACTTTTTGCATTTTAACGCCTCCTTATTCCACGCTGGGTCCGAGCTTTTCCAAAAGCTTTTTGGTTAATATCGAAAGCGGGATTATAACCGCGCTTATCATAAGACCGAAAGCCGAAAGTTGCGGATAGTTGAGCTTTGCGTAGAAAGACGTGTTTCCGGGAACCCATTGATTGCTTACCACTACGTCCGATTCGTAAGACTGCCAGAACAAGTAATACCCCACCGTTCTGAATTCTACCGGGGTAGAAAACTTTTCGTAAAATACGACCAAGCTCATTTGGTCGGTAAACATTTCCGCAAGGCCTACCACGATAAAGGTTATTATGGTAGAGAATATCATCGGCAACGTTATGTACCAAAGCTCTTGCATGCTCGAAGCGCCGTCTAACTGAGCGGATTCCACAACCGATTCGTTTATGCCGGACATGGCGCTCGTGAACAAAAGCGTGTGGTTCGCAAAGCCTAACCATATATGGTAAAACATTATCGGTCCTAACGCGTTGGGGTTCTCGGATATAAGCCCTTGTCCCGGGGTTAAACCTAAAAACTCGCCGAATGCGTCGGGCAATACCACGTCTACGAAATATTTATACATGCTAACCATTATAATGTTAGATATAACGTTAGGCAAAAACAAAATTACCCTAAAAAATCCGGACGCGAAGCGTTTTTTGTATACGTAGTAAGAAAAGAGTATGGCAAAAGGTATACCCACGCACATTTTAACAGCCCACAGCAAAATCGAGTTAGTTACCATGCGCCAGTTATTATCCGAAGAAAGCAGTTGGAATATGGTTTTAAAGTTATCGAACCACGCAAAACTTACCTTGTACCCTATCTGCCCCCCGTCTATCTCTTCGTATTTTTTAAAAGCTAGGGTTATAGAGTTAAAGTTAACTATTACGTAAAAAATTATAAAAAGCAATACGGGAACGGCTATCATCAACCCGAAAAAGAGGTTGCGTTTTTGCGTTCTCGTGCCAGCTTTTATTCTGTCCGGGCGATAATTGCCGCCCAAGCCCTCGTTTGAAGAAGGCTGCAATACGTCATTTTCCATTTGTTATCCTTAAAAAATCGAAAAAATCCGGGATAAGGCGGCGTTTATAGCCGCCTTATCTCGGCTTTAGCCGTTTAAAGCTCGCTTTTATTTTTTAATAAAAGCTTTTTCTGTTGCGCTTAATTAAGCGATGGAGGTTAATCCGTCTACGTCCGTAGCCGTTTTACCTTGCAACATGCTACTCCAAGAAGCTTTGCTTATTGCTTGCATCTTGAATATTTCGTCGAGAGTAGCGGTTGTATTTGCAATTTTATACTGATAATAAGAAGGCGAAGTTCCTACGGAGAATGCGTTTTCGGTGTTCCAACCGTGAGAGAATTTACCGTTGTTCTTCTTAAAGGTCGCGTTGTCTCCTTCGAAGTATACTACTTTGTTGCTGTCGTCTTCGCGAGTCATAGCCCAAAGGCTCTTGCCGTATTCGCTCATCGCTTCGTAGTCGGCATCGTCCATAGGATAATCGAGCGATTTAACTATGGTCGTGAGCGAGGTGAATTTAGAAAGTTCGCTGTCCGAGCAAAGGAATTGTATGAACGCCTTAGCCGCTTGTTCTTCGGGTTTGCCTGCAACGTTAACGTTTATAACGAGCATCGAGTTCCACATATCGATAAGAGATTGACCTCTACCTAAGCCGTTTTCGGTAGTAACGCTTTCGCTGATCGAAACGGGAAGAGGCATCCACTTAACGCCGTCGTGATTATAACCTGCACCCTCACCTACGGTTGCTCCCATACCGCCGTTTTCGTCCCAATCGTCGAAGATACCTTCGATGTTGGCTTCGTTCCACCAGAACGAACCGTCCGCGTGCATACCGATTTCTTCGGCACCGTTTATGCCGGAGAATACGAATTTTCTCATTGCGTCACGTTGAGAAACGCCGTTGCTCGTGCAAGAAGAGCTGAGCCAACCTTTCGTCATGCAAAGTTCTAAGAAAGCTTCGGCATAATATTTTTCGATAGACCAAGTGGTGTAATAACCGTTTTCTTCGGTTACGGTTACGGTTTTGGTCGTGGGTTTTTTAATTCCATCAACGCCGGGGAACAAGTTTTCGTTCGTGAAGCCGGTAACTACTTCGTAAGTGCCGCTAAAACTATAAGTTCCGGCGGTCCTGTCGTAGCCCATTAAGCTCGACATTAAGCCCGAAATCATAAAGTTAGAATATTGTTTGAATTGACCGGAGAAGTCGATCGCGCTAACTTTATCCGATTTCATTTTTTCGCAAAGAGCGATGAATTCGTATAAAGAAGAAGGCAAACCGTCGTCCGAAGTGCCCATAACACCGTCCGGACCGCAAGACTTCCCGCTCGTCGAGTTAGCGGGAGCAAAATAGAAATCCTTATTTAATACGTCGGAATGGAATTTAACTGCGCTTTCGCTGCTTGCAGCGAAATAATATCCTTTTTTAGCGAACATGTTTGCGTTGTAAGCAAGACCGGGATAATATTCGATTGAAGGAGCTGCGTAATATTTGCCGTTATATTGGAATCTACCTTTGTTTTGAGCTTCGATCTTATCGTCTACGGAAAGTTTGGAACCGCTACGCTCATCGAACTTTTCGGTCATAATATCGTCGATTTCCAAAATATAGCCGCCGTTTACATAAGAGCTCAAATCCTGAACAGAAGTCAAATCGAATATAGTCGTGGTCGAAGATTTAGAAGAAGCGCTCATCGATACGCCGTTCGAAACCTGAGGTTCGACGATTACACCCGTTTTGGTGGTGCCGTCCGTTCCTTTCCAAACGGTATTAACGTTCTCTGCAGCGAATCTTTTGCCTGCTTCCGAAACCCATTTGGTTCCTAAGCCGCCGCCGTCTACCATAACTTTTATGGTTACTTTGCCACCGCTAGTGCCGCCGTTTCCGCTGTTAGTGGGCGTTCCGCCGCAACCGAACGCGCAACTTGCCGAAAGCACTAACGTGCCTAAAATTGCCAAAATCTTACTTAATTTTTTCTGCATTATTATCCTCCTTAGCGGGGTTACCGCTTTATCTCACGCAGACTTTGCCCGCGTGTTTTTGCAGATTTGTGCCTTGTTACTTCAAACCATTTGGGCGCACGCCCGCATGGTCTACGTCAATTTTAACAAAATACGACCTTATTTTCAATAGTTATATTTACTCACTTACTGCACTTTTTTATCATTTCGGTTTTTTTGCGTCAGATTATTTTTCCCGCCCCGCGCCTCCGTCCTTTGCATGCGCGCGTGCGCTTATCATTATTATTATATAGAAAAAGCACGGCTTTAATTCAAGCCGCGCTCATTTTTTGTCTTTTACTTTTATTTGATTATTATGCGAATTAACACTTTATTTCCCAATGCCCTGTTTTATCCGAACCGACACGAACGATATATCCTTTTTCTTTCAATGCTTTAAGCGCACGTTTAACGGTTTCGCGAGAAACACTTACCGCTGTTGCTATATCGTCAATCGTGCTATCGGAATGACCTTGTATAAATTGGAAAACTTTCGTTGCTGATTTCGTAAGTTTTACAGGCTCATTTATAGGCTCATTTACAGGCTCATTTTTTATCTTTTTCGGCTTGTTAAACGGAATCGTAACCGTTATCATATTTTGCGAAAACGTATAGGCGTTTTCACCGTATTCTCTCACAACAACGGGAACACCATGCCCCGAATGTTCAACGATACCGCATTGAAGAAAAATTTTCATAAGTTCTTTATTAACAGGTTCGGTTTTCCCCGATAAAAATTCTTCTTTTGTAAGATTTTTCGGTATTCCACCGTAAGAAACGATTTCTAACCTGTCTTCAAACCAATAAACGGCAGGTGCTAATTCTTCCGACCATTTGTTATGCACGCAAGCATTGATCCACGCTTCCTTAAACGCTTCGCCACTGAAAAGTCTTTGTTCCTTTCTCGGACGAACGGACACGTCTATAAAAGTTTCGTTTAATGCATCACAGTAGTTAATCACCTTTTCGAGCGATTCGATAAGGCAAGTGTAACCGTATTCGTTTCTCTTTATAAATTCCGATTTATCTTTCCCTTTAAAAACTGAAACCTTGATAGAGTTCATATTTTCATCGGCAAGAATATCTGCCAAAATATTAAACTTTTCGTCGGCGGTCACTAAACTAAAATTTTTATAAAACGTATTCTCGCTAACATGAATACCTTTGCTAATAAGATATTGCTTCAATTTTGCAAAAGTCAAGTCTTCACGCAAAACAGGTATATCCTTAATTGCCTTTTCGGGAATACTTATGCTTTCTGTAAATCTCTGCTCTATTTCATCTTCCGTCATACTGCGACAAGTAGTACCTATGCGAACGAAACAACCGCTTGCGCTGCGACCGTATTTCCTTATATAATAAAACGAATCTCCTTTTGTTACTTTTATCTCAATAACGTTTTTGCCCTCAATAAATTTCGTACCGAGCTCTATATATTTTTGCGGATTAGGTAAAATTTGCATAGTAATAACGTCCGCAATCTTCTTTTGCTCTTCGTCGAGATTATTCACGCCGACAATCGTTCCGTCATTTTCCACGCCGATATAAATTACGCCGTTATAACTATTAAGAAACGCAACGATTTCTTTCGGCAAAGTATCGTTTAATATTCGTTTTAATTCAACGTTTTCGGTCTCTTGAAAAATCATAAAAAGCACCTGTTTCGTTTAGGATACTTGCATTTTTAACTTTAAGCTAACTTACTTTAAATTTTCGGGATTTAAACACTCGAGCTCGGGTAAAACGAACAAGCCGTCTTTTCTTATAAGCTTTCCGTCAAAATAAATCTCGCCCCCGCCGTATTTTTCGGTCATTATAAGCACTAAATCCCAATGAATACTCGAATGATTGCCGTTGTCGCACTCGTCGTAACAACTGCCCGGAGTAAAGTGTATCGAACCCGCTATCTTCTCGTCGAACAATATGTCGCCCATAGGTACGTTGACGTAGGGGTTGACTCCTATAGCAAACTCGCCGACGTAGCGCGCGCCCGCGTCCGTGTCGAATATCTCGTTTAGCTGCTTCGTGTAGTTAGAGGTAGCTTTTACTATCTTGCCGTTTTTAAACTCGAGCCGCACGTTCTCGTGCTTTAATCCCTGTTGCATAGAAGGCGCATTGTAAGTTATTACTCCGTTTACGCTCTTTTTTACGGGCGCAGTGTATACCTCGCCGTCGGGAATGTTGCACGTTCCCGCGCATTTTATCGCCGGCAAGCCCTTTATCGAAAACTTTAAGTCCGTTCCCGGAGCGACGAGACGTACCTCGTCGGTCTTTTCCATAAGCTCTTTTAACGCGTTCATCGCATTGTCCATTTTTTGATAGTCCATCGTGCATACGTCGAAATAAAAATCTTCGAACGCTTCCGTCGACATCGACGACATCTGCGCCATCGACGGCGTGGGATATCTTAATATTACCCACCTCGTTTTGCATACGCGCTTTTCATGATGCACCGGATAGCTGTATAACTTTTGATATATAGCGTTCTTCTCCGCGGGAATATCGCTCAGCTCACAAGAGTTCTCGCCCCCGCGTATGCCGATGTAACAGTCCATATCCGACATAACGTAGCCGTCGTATTGCGCCCAAAGTTTGCAATACTCTTTGCTCGCGCCCTTTATCATCGAGCGCATCACCGCATGGTCGCGAAGCACTACGAACGGATATCCCCCCGCCGCATATACCTCGCCGACTAACGCTTTTACTAGGTCGTTCGGAATCCCGAACGCTTCTATCATGACCTTTTCGCCTTTTTTTACCTTGCACGAATAGTTTACCAGGTTCTTGGCTAATTTGGTTATTCTTCTGTCTTTCATTTTTCTACCTGCCTATTTTCTTCGTTTTAAGTTAACCATATTATACTACCCCGTTAAAGAAAAATCAACCCTTTAACCCTCGAAAAGCCCCGATTTTTTATTTTCTTGCGATTTTTATCGCGAATATCGGAATTTTTCGCTTGACATAAACGCCGTTTTTTGCTATTATCGATACAGTTAATATTTTGTAAGGAGCGGCAATTGCCGACTTTTGTTTTATGAATATCGGCGTAAATTCTTTAGGCATGCGAATGTTAATTCCTCGGGCGAACAGCGTGAGGGGTTTCGCTATGCTTTTTAGTTGAGCGCGTTACCGCTATATTGCTCTTTCGCCCAAGGCTTTTAAAGGTCTTGGGCTTTTTTTATGCTTATTTTTTTACGATTATTTTTTACGATTACACGATTGGAGTTCGAAAAATGATAGAAATCAAAAATCTGGAAAAAACTTACGAATCCGATAAAAAAACCTTCACCGCCTTAAAAAACGTCGATTTAAAAATAGAAGACGGCGATATTTTCGGAATTATCGGTCTTTCCGGCGCGGGAAAAAGCACCTTGGTCAGATGCATGAACGCCTTAGAGCGCCCCACTTTAGGCAGCGTTTTTATAGACGGCGAAGATTTAACCAAAGTTTCGCCTAAACGCCTACGCGAAATCCGCAGAAACGTCGCGATGATTTTTCAGCAATTTAATTTACTGCAACAGCGAACGGTACTTAAAAACGTAGAACTCGCGGGGGAAATAACGAACGAGCCAAACAGAAAAGAAAAGGCGACAAAACTTCTAAACTCCGTGGGATTAGGGGATAAACTCAACTCCTATCCCGCCGAACTTTCGGGCGGACAACAACAAAGAGTAGCTATAGCCCGCGCGCTCATGACAAATCCGAAAGTGCTTTTGTGCGACGAAGCGACTTCCGCTTTAGACCCCGAAACGACCCGCTCGGTTTTGCTACTTCTTAAAAACTTAAACGAAAAATTAAACTTGACGATCGTAATTATTTCGCATCAAATGTCCGTAATAAAATCAATCTGCAACAAAGTAGCGGTGATCGACAATGCCGAAATCGTCGCAAACGGTAATCCGCAAGATGTGTTCGAAGCGCAAAACGTATTCGAATTTCAAGACGCGTTCGAACCGCTAAGCATACATTCGTCGACGCTAAAAAACGCGAAAAATTCTTGTACGCACTGCGATTATTGCGAATATTCCAATAAAAACAATATTCCGCTCGAGGAGGTTTTAAGCGATGACCTTAATTGAAATCGCCGCAATGACGGGCGAAACCTTAGCAGTAACCGTTTTATCCACCTTTTTTGCCTACGTTTTGGGCTTGCCTTGCGGAGTTTTACTCAACGTAACGGGCAAAAACGGACTGAAACCTTGCAAAAAACTCAATTTTATAATAGGTTTTTTCGTAAACGTACTGCGCTCGGTGCCCTGCCTTATAGTTATAGTTTTGTGTATTCCCCTAACCCGAGCGAGCTTCGGCAAAGGTACGGGCGAGTGGTACACGATTTTAATTCCGCTAACCGTTTGCGCGTTCGGATTCGTTTCGAGAATGGTCGAACAATCGCTTGCAGAAGTGCCCGTCGGCGAAATAGAAGCGGTAAAATCTCTCGGAGCTACCGATTTTCAGCTTATCGTTAAGGTTTTAATTCCCGAGGCTAGGTCGTCTTTGGTAACCGGCGTCGCCGTGGTTATGGTGAACGTGATAGGATACACATCCTTTGCCTACAACGTGGGCGCGGGCGGATTGATTTCGGGAATCTACACCTTTTACACCAGAAATACGGGCAATTATTTGGGTTCTTTGCTCTTTTGGGCTCTTATTTTAATCGTCGTAGCGATGGTGCAGGCGATTCAGGAACTCGGACTTTTTATAGCTAAAAAAATTGACAAAAGGAGACTGTCAAAATGAAAAAATTTATATCACTGGTTGCCGTAGTCGCATTATGCGCGGCTACATCACTCTCTCTCGGCTTTTCGGCGGGCTGCGCAAAAGACGAAAACGTTATAAGCGTTTGCGCATCCGACGTGCCGCACGCCGAAGTTTTAAGCGACGTAGTTAAATCGGAGCTTGAAAAAAAGGGCTACGCCTTAAAGGTTACCGTGCTCGATTGGACAATGCAAAACGACGGCGTTGCCGGCGGCGATTACGACGCCAACTATTTTCAGCACGTCCCTTACCTCGAAACCTACGCGGGGAGCGTTAAGCTTTTCGCTACTTGCAAAGTTCACTACGAGCCTTTGGGAATTTATTACGGCAAAGCCGCGGCGGGAAGTTCGCTTTTAAGCGGCAAGACGTTCGCCGTTTGCAACGACGCATCGAATGCCGTAAGAGCATTTAAACTTCTTTGCCAAAAAGGCGTTATAGACAAATCGAAAGAGGGCGAAAATTTTCCGATAAGCGAAAACGAAGAAACACTTTCGCTAGGCGCGCTTTCGGACAGTTGGACGAGCTCAGACGGAAACGTAAGCGTAAAACTCGTAGCCGAAAACCTTTTGGTTCAAGCAATGAGCGATTACGACTTCGTTTTACTCCCCTGCAACACCGCCTACACCGGCAAAGTCGGTTCGGATAAGCGAATCGCCGTAGAGGACGACCCCGAGCAAGTATCTTCGAAAGCAAACGTTATCGCCGCTCGCGAAAACGATTATAAAAATAATGCCGATTATAAAGCAAAAATCGACGCTTTAACCGACGTTATGTTATCCGAAGCCGTCTCGAATTATTTTGCAACCAAGTATTTAGGAGCTATGACTTGCGACGCTTCCACGCAAATCGATTTGAGAAAATAAAACCACAAAACAACAAAAAGCCCGCCTATAGGTCGATTATCGAACTATTCGCGGGTTTTTTGTCTTGTATATTTGCAACCTTCCGATTATTTTAAAAAGCCTTATTCGACGTCATTCGACGTCGCTTTGGTAACTCGCGCATTGCGTGCAACCTTTTTCTCCGCAAGAAATACATACGCTTTGCTTTTTGCACTCTTTTCCGTCGACGTTATAGCAACAATCGCAAACGCTGCAAGTTATTCCGTGTTTATCGTTCTGCATAAATTAAATACCTCCGTGCGAAAATTCGCCTTGCGAAAAACAGAGTTCGGCTTATTTCGACTTGCTTTTCCGCTTTTCGTCGAATCGCTCCGCTCGATTTTTCGTACCGTTTTTATTATGCCCTATTTTTCGCCAAAAATTCACCTAAAAATCAAATTTTTTTATTGACTTTTTTTTGCGCATACTTTAAACTATTATAGCATCAAGATAAATCGCGC
This sequence comes from uncultured Acidiphilium sp., assembly GCA_964452295.1. Classification (GTDB taxonomy): domain Bacteria; phylum Bacillota; class Clostridia; order Christensenellales; family Borkfalkiaceae; genus HGM11416. The sequence goes on along the minus strand of CAYVKZ010000013.1, from coordinate 5,997 downwards.
GCGTGAATGGCGCGTAACGGCGCATAAATCCGACTTTTTGAAGATTGCGCGCTAAACGAAAACTATAGAAAAAACACGGAGATTATTATGAAAGTTATTTTACTTGCAGACGTAAAAGGCACCGGCAAAAAAGGGGAAATTAAAGAAGTAAGCGACGGATACGCTCGCAATATGCTCATTAAAAAGGGGCTTGCGAAAGAAGCGACCGCCGTTGAGATAAACAGCCTTAAAATCAAGCAAGAAGCCGAAGAATTTCACCGCCGCGAAGAGCAAAAACGCCTTATGGCAATTGCCGCGGCGCTTAAGGGTAAAACGGTAACTTGCCGCGTTAAAGCGGGCGAAAAAGGCAAGGTTTTCGGAAGCGTTACCTCGCAAGAAATCGCCGGAGCTTTAAAAGAGCAAGGCTACGACGTCGACAAAAAGATGATTATTTTAAGCGAAAGCATTAAAAACGTAGGTTTTTACGACGTTGAAATCCGCTTAGCCGCGGGAATAACCGCGAAAATCAAGCTCGCGGTAGAAAGCCTTTAATTTTAAAACTTTGTCAATCTCGGAATAAATAACGCACAAAAGCGAAAAATAACGCTTTAAAGCAAAAAAATAACGCATTTTTAACAGGCGAACCCGCGCGGAGAGTATTATGGAAGAGAAAGAAAGCCTATTTAAAAACGAACCCCTCATCGAAAACGAAGCGGTAGAAGTACCCGTAGTCGAAGACGAAAAAATCAATATAGACGACGACGTTAAGCAAACCGAGCGTGAACTTGAAAAAATTTCCGCCGCCGAAAGCGCGCCGCTCCAAACGAAATCCGTAGGCAAAAAATGGGGGCTTATGGCTCTTTTCGTATGCGTTAACATAGCCGCCGTTTTAGGCACGGCTCTTCTCGAATTCACGGGAGACAACGCCCCGGTTTCGATTTCCGTGGTATGGAATACTTACGTCGAAAACGGAATTTGGTTTTACGGTTTGATAGCGGTATTCGCCTTATCTATGATTTTTAACGCGATGAAAAGGTTTACGCTACTTAAGGGCACGCTCAAAAGGAATATGCCTTTAGTCAGCCTCAACTCGACAATCGTTTGCCGCTATTACGACTCGATAACCCCGCTCGGCAGCGGCGGGCAACCCTTCGAAATTTATTATCTGCGCAAAAAAGGCGTACCCGTGGGAATCGCCTCGGGCGTGCCCATTGCCTCTTATTGCTTAGACAGAATAGCCTTCGTCGTAGTCGCGCTAGGCTCGGTTTTGTGGCAAGGTTTCGGCGACGTAAGCACGATTATCAAGATTTTGTTCATTTTGGGTATAATAGTAAACGCGTTTATTCCGTTTGCGATATTGTTTTTTACCATAATGCCGAAAGTCGCCCGCGCGATGGCACACGCCGTGGCAAAGGCGGGGCACTTTTTGCATCTTGTGAAAAACGAAGAGGAATTTTATAACAAAACCGCGGGAAGCATTTTAGAATACGCCGAATGTTTAAAATACTTTATGCATAAATCGCTTTGGCGTTTTCTTTGGGGCGCATTGCTTTCGATTTTGTCGCTTACCGCGCTATATTCTTGCCCCTATTTTATTTTGCGCTTGCACGGTGTGAGCAACCTTTCTTGGATAAAGATTCTTTCGCTCACCTCGATTTGCTACGTTTCGGTTACGCTTTTACCCACTCCGGGCAATTCGGGCGGCGCGGAATTTTCCTTCCGTTCGATATTTGCGGGCTATTTAACCGGCGGCGTTTTGCTTTGGGGTATGATTTTGTGGCGCGTAGTAAGCTATTATCTATATATTATCTGCGGATGCGTGTTGTTTTTGATTCAGCAAATATACAAACTTACCAAACGCGGAAAATTAGAGCAAGCCAATATAGCCGCTACTCTTAAAAAAGAAAAAGAACGCCGTGCCGCCGAATACGCGGTTCTTTACGGCAACAACAAGCAAAAGGAAGAGGAAGAACTTTCCATTCCTACCCCCAACATTTCGGACGACGACGCGCAAATTCACACCGAAACTACAATCGAACCTTTGCACGAAACCGAAACTTTAGGCTCGCATACGGTTGCGAAGGACGCTACCGAAATAGGCGAATTTACGGCGGTTATAAGCGGCGAAGAAATGGAAATCGACGAAAAAGTCGAAAGCGATAACAGCAGCGACGAAACGGACGAAAACGACGAACAAAACGAGAACGTAAATTTAAACGACGAAGCCGCCGCTTGCGAAAACGAAACTTCCGCAGACGATAATTCCGCCATAAACGCAAGCAAAAATGCAAGCGACGATGCAAAAACGGAGTTAAGCGACGGTTCAACTAACGGCGATGCCGACGAAGAAGGTTCTTATGAATAAGTGCTTGTTTTTAGACCGCGACGGAACGATAATCGAGTTTGCGAGCGGCTATAACTTCGAACCCGAAAAAATCAAGCTCATTAAAGGCGCGGGCGAGTTTATAAAAAAATTCAGCGACGCGGGCTATAAAATAATTTTCATAACCAATCAAGGCGGAATTGCCAAAGGGCTTTACACAGAAGAGGACGTTTACGCCGTGAACGCTAAAATCAACGAACTGCTATTACCTTTCGGCGCAAAAATCGACGATATATTCTTTTGCCCGCACGACGAAAACGGAGTGATTGAAAAATACAAAACGCGTTGTTCTTGCCGAAAGCCCGAACCCAAACTTTTACTAACAGCGATTGAAAAATATAATCCCGATATGCAAAAAAGCATTTTTGTGGGAGATAATTACACCGATCGCTTATGCGCCGAGCGTTGCGGAGTACGCTTTTATCCGATTGAATTCAGGCACGTTATAAGCACATCGCACGGTTTTCGTACCTTAATAAACGAATATTCCCCCACCCTTATAGACGAGATTTTCGCCTTTTCGCAACAAAACTAACTAATAAAAATATTCTATTTTGCCTTTCCCTCTTTCGGAAAGGTTTTTTATATTGAAAAACGGCTGAGGAAATTCCTTTAGCCGTTTTAAGCATTTTTAATATTTTAAGTTTTAATTACGGTTTATCGTTCCGGAATAACCGTTCCGCACGCGCGACAATATCTGCCGCGGTAAACTTTACAGTCATTAGTATGCCAAGTGATATATTCGTAATCGACTAAGTCGTGAGTCGCTCTGTACGTAATATCAAAGGTTAAAGGAGTAGTAAATACAAGTTTACCCTCGTCTAAGTATCCCTCAATATGGTCGCAAGTAAATCTGTAAACGCCCGTATGAGAGCAAGTGCCCGCTACAATGGTTTTGACTTCCCAACTTTGCTCGCTTAACGTCGAAGTATCTACTACGACGCTGCCGTATTTGGACGCAAAGCAACCGAATAAATCCAACGTGCGATTTTCTTCAAAATCACAGCGAGAGCAAGCCATACCGATAGAAACCGTAGTCCCGCTTACGCTTTCAATCGTCCACGATACGGCGTGCCCCAATGCGGGAATAATCTCATCGAACTGTTCTCCGCAGACGTAACAATTAGCATGCGCTATACCCGACATAGTGCAAGTTGCATCCTTTTCGACAACAATACGTAGCTCGTGTGCTTTAACCGCGTAAGTCATACAATTATTGCCGCAACAGTCGCAAGTAAATAATACGTTCTTCGTTTTAGGAGCCACGCAACTTATAGCGCTACCGCCAAAACTCACCATGCCTTCCATATAATTAACGGGGTTATCGGCGGTGCCGTTTATTACCACACCGTTAAAAGCATGATACGCGGACTTTGCAAGAATTATCTTCCATTCGCATCCGTCTACGATTGCAACGGCAGAACCGTAAAATGCGCAAGTAGGCGAAATTACATTAACTACCTTTGTCCCGACCGCAATACTGCCCTCGTCGCCGCCGTCACAGTCCTCGTTTAAACACTTAAAGTCGGCGATTTTTTTGCTTTCCGCATCGAGAGTGTAAACCCAATTATGCCCCAAAGGACGACATTCGATTTCAACGTTTTTCATACAATCCTTGCATGTGAAAGTTTTAACGGCGCTTTCGGTACAAGTGGGCTTTATATCGTATTTCCAACCAACAGAGTCAGCGTCGGCTTCATGCGATTTGCAAACTTTAATAGAGAAAGCAATATCACAATTAGGACATTTGTATATTGCATCTTTCCATGCAGTATCGGTAGAACCGTCGTGGTCTTTACAAGTGAGGCTAGAACCGCCTAGGAGAGTAACATCTGCCGCGGTTAAATCCGCAATGTTATATTTGCCGTTTTCGACAACGCCTTCGGCGTGCCCTAAAGGCGTTCCGTGCACTTGTTTTATTTCAAAGGGAGTACCTTTGGAATCGGTTAGAACGTAACCGTTAACCATAATATTGGTGTAAATAGTAATAGCGGGTTCGGTACAAGTTGCGGCGATTTCCGTGACATTAAACTTATCTGTCATTATCGAAGCCGATACGTCGCAATCGTCGTTTATGCATTTTACGTGTATTGTAAAACGTTTTTCGCCGTAATCGCTTGATCCGATACTCATTCCGCCGTCGCCCTTACTTTCATCTAAAACAAAGCTATGACCAAGCGCAGGAATTATAGCTTGAACAGTTTGAGCACAATCACGACAGTTATAAGTATAACACCCCGGCAACGTGCAAGTTGCTGCGACTATATTAGTTATTTCACCGTATTTTGAATCATAAGCCGCATGTTGCTTGCGAACCTTAACCGAATAAGATTGACCACATTCGTCGCACTTAAACGTTGCGTCGGTTCCGAAAGACGCACAAGTAACTATTCCACCGTTTAAAACCGTAAACTTTTCTTCGATATACTCAACAACGTCACCTTCTTGGATATCAAGTTTTCTGTTATCGACGACAATATAGTGAGATGAATTTCTAACGTTTAATTCAATAAACATAGTTTTTCCGTCGGGTGCAGTAAACGAATATTTATCGACTCTACCTTCTGCAGAACAGCTACAGCCTTTGACTTTTTCGTATACATAGTACTCATTAACATCGGCAGTAGCGTACCCCTCGCTATCGAGCTTATAAAGCGAAGGTATTACTTTATCTTCAACGACGCCGCAAACGGTGCAAGCGCGTTCTATTTTTCCGCAAAGATTAGCCGTAGGTTTTACTACGATCTCCCAATCGCCAAACACATGCCCCGAGGCTTCGACTACGGTGACAACTTCGAATTCTTCTCCGCAAGTAAGGCAAACATTTGCTCTTTTTTTACTGCTTGTGCAGGCATTAGTATCCAAATTGCCGTTTTCGTCTACAAAATAGGTTAGCTCGGTAACGTCTAAATGCTCGGCATAACACATGCCGTCTTCACCCTCTGAATAAACGATAGTATCTTCCTTTTCCACGCCGCACACGAGACAATACATAGCGGTATGTTCGCCGATAAGGCAACTTTCGCGAGCAAAAAGCTTAGGTTCTTCGCTCCAAGTATGCATTACAACCGTTTGTACATCAACAACCACGCCGCAATCGGAACAAACGACGAGGTATTTATAATCGCAACCAACCGAAAGCTCTACTTTTTTAGTATTATCGTGTTTACATTTATCCGAAGGCAAATCTCCGGAAGGCGGATTTTCCGAAGTCGTGCCTTCGGTCCATTTAGCGTAAACGACTATCGCCAAAACGGTGGGATCTTCTATTTTGCCGAAAAATTGTTTTTCCCAAGTGCCTTTGTCTAAATACCAGCCGTCGAAAACGAAGCCGTCTTTAGTAGGCTCTTCGGGTAGTTTTACCTCGTCGCCGCTTTCTAAATCGACGACTTTGTAAACCTCTTGTTCGTCCAGCATAAAGGTGACTTTTAAACTTTCGGCATCGCAAGCGACAAGCGCCGTAAGCGCGATTGCTAAAAGCATCACCGTAGCGAAAAGTTTTAGTAAAAAGTGCTTTTTCATAAGGTTTCCTCTCCTCTTAATGATTACCAGGTTATATTCACGCGGCTTGTTTTTGCCGCATCGCGTGCGTAGCCGAGCTGTAGTTATATACATATTATCATACCCCCCCCCCC
>CAYVKZ010000012.1:0-40172 GCA_964452295.1 uncultured Acidiphilium sp. | reverse complement strand
TCCGCGCGTTTTAATTTTTCGCGTTTGCTTGCCATAATTTTTTTCTCCTTAAAAGCGCCTATTTAAAGCGCCGTTTTTTTTGTTTAATTTATTTGGTAACGTAATAATTAAGCCCCGAATAGTCCGTAATTTCGGTAACGCTATCGGGCGCATAGGTTAAAAAGTTTACGGTTTCTATAACGCTTGTATCTAACTCGCCGTCTGCGTTATAGCCATATATTTTAATATCCGTTTTCGTGCTTGAAGTTATTCTGCCCGCCAAATGCACCCAAGCCTTATCGGGAGTATCTTCGCTTTGATTTTTAGGCGCAGGCAAAACTCCGTCGTAATCTAAAATAAAGCCAATAATCGTATCTTTTCCGCAATTACAACCGTAACCCGAAGAGCATTTGCGCACGCCTAAGCGATAAACGTTTCCGCTTGTATCCGTTAAGTCGTAAATAAAGCAATCGAGCTCGAAGTTTTTACCCACATATTTTTCGGGATAATAAAGCGCGTTGGTCATAACCATAAAAAAGGTATTTTCGGTTAAAACGTAACTGTTTTTATTATCGCTGCAAGCGGCAAAATTGAACGCGAAAACAGCGCAAAGAAGCGAACAAACAGTTTTTATAAAAGGTTTTTTCATGCCTTTAACTCCTTTTTTCTACGAAGTATATATCCGACTAAGCAAAAGATTCCGAACGCTAAGGCGTCCGCCGCGACTATGGTAGTTCCTACCGGAGTACCTAGCGGGACCGAAACGACTACCCCGACTACGGCGCAGCAAACCGAAACGCAAGCCGAACATATAACCGATTTTTTAAAGCTTTTACACACGCGCATAGAAGATAGCGCGGGGAATATTATAAGCGCCGAAATCAAAAGCGAACCGACTACTTCCATGCCTATAACGATGATAACCGCAATTATTATCGCAGTTAAAAGGTTATAAAGCTCGGCTTTTACGCCGGTAGCTTTTGCAAAACTTTCGTCGAAGGTAACCGCGAAAATTCTGTTATAAAACAGCACGAACAAAACTACGGTTACAAGCGCCAATGCGCCGCAAATCCACACTTTATCGGCGCTTAACGTTACGATAGAGGTCGAGCCGAACAGCGTCGTGCAAACGTCGCCCGATACGTTGGAAGAACTCGGAAACAAGTTAAGCAACAAATACCCTAAAGCAAGAGACGAAACCGAAATCATTGCAATAGACGCGTCGCCCTTGATTTTTGCGTTTTGCCCCGCTTTCAGAAGCAAAACCGCCGTTAAAACGGTTATGGGTAAAACGACGTAAGTTTCTTGACTGACGCGCAACACGCTGGCAATCGCCATCGCGCCAAACGCAACGTGCGAAAGTCCGTCGCCTATAAACGAGTAGCGCTTAAGCACTAAAGTTACACCGAAAAGCGAAGAACTAAGCGCTATAAGCACGCTTGCGATAAGAGCATACCACACGAACGAATATTGAAAATAGTCCGCAAGAGTTGAAAAAAACCAAGCCATTTTACTTCCCCTCCTTAAAACGTTCCGCTTTTTCGGAAGGCTTTATATCTTCCGCAGAAAAAAGCGTCAAATCGGAACGAGAGGCGAAAAATTCGTTTTTATCGCCGAAAAATTGATTTTTACCTAAGTATAATATTTTGTTTGCGTATTTTGCGGCGGCGGACATATCATGCGTAATCATGATAATTGTCATACCCTCTTTTTCGTTGAGTTTTTTAATGAGTTCGTAAAGTTCTTCGGTTACGATGGGATCTAAACCCGCGGTGGGCTCGTCTAATAACAAAACGCGTTTAGCGGCGCAAAGCGCGCGCGCTATCAAAACGCGTTGTTGTTGTCCGCCCGAAAGCTCGCTAAAGCATCTGTTTTTTAAATGTTCGGCGTTTAAAAGCTGCAAATTGCCGTTTGCCAGCTCTTTTTGCTCGCGACCGTAAAACGGAATATCTTTCATTCGGTTTAAACACCCCGAAAGCACTATTTCGTATACGGACGCGGGAAAATCTTTTTGTGCGTCGGTGCGTTGAGGTACGTATCCTATTTCGTTTTTATTAACTCCGTCACCGAAAAACACGTCGCCGCTAAGCGTTTTTATAAGCGAAAGCAGGGTTTTAACTAACGTACTTTTGCCGGCTCCGTTTTCGCCGACTATACATAAATAGTCGCCGCGTTCTACGGTAAGGCTTACGTTTTCGGCTACGACATGCCCCTCGTAACCTATACTTAAACCTTTACAAGAAATTTCAGACATTTTCGACTTTTTTGCTCCTAATTTGCTAATCTATCATTTTCCCTTTGGCTAATTAATTTTCGGTTACGCCTAAAGCCGTTTTTAACGCAGTTAGGTTTTGCTCGCATACCGAAATGTAGCTAAGCCCCGCGTCGATTTGCGATTTAGTTACCGACTGCATCGAATTAAGCTCGATTAAAATTTGATTTTTATTCGTAGTGGTTTCTTTTATTTGTTCGGCGATTCTATGCGTTGCGCCGTCGATTTTTATAATCGCGGGAAGGTTAAGTTCGTCAACCTTGCGCGCAAGCCTTATTATGTTTTCGGGACTTGCCTCGGATTCGGCGGAACAGCCCGAAAAAGCCGCGTCGTGCTTTACCCCGTAATCGTTTAAAAGATATGCAAACGGAAAACGATCGCCGAAAACGAGAGTATCGTAAGTTGCTTTTTTAACTGCCGCTTCGTAAGCTTTATCGAGCTCGTTAAGCTTTGCGTTATATTCGTTTGCGTTTTGTTTATATTTTTGCGCGTTCGCGCTATCTAAAGCACAAAATTTTTCGCAAAGCGCGTCAACTATCACTTGTGCGTTTTTTATAGAAAGCCAAACATGTTCGTCGTATTCGCAAGATTCCTCGTGGTCGTGATCGTGTTCTTCTCCTTCGTGGTCGTGCTCGTCTTCGCATAAAAGCATATCTTTTGCCTCTAAAACGTCGAACAGCCTAATTTGAACCATATCGGAATTATCGGCAGATTTGATAGCCGAAGTTATCCATTTTTCGTCCGACTCGCCGCCTACGTAAACAAACGCGTCGCACTTTGCGATAGACGCTATATCTGCAATCGAGGGATTGTAACTGTGCATATCCACCCCTCTATCGCCCAATAGTTTTACGTTTATTATTTGATTGCCGTTTTCGTCCGTAACGCTGTTTGCTATTTGTTTTGCCCAGTCGTATTCAGGAAAAATCGTGCAAAGAACGGTTATTCCGTCGCTATCGTTTTTTTTGCATCCCGCTAACGCGGCAGGCAAAACGCACGCAAAAACAGCCAAAAGCGCAATTAAAATACGCTTAAAACGCGTTGATCCGTTTTTGCTGTTTTTTATATTTTTTTCACTGTTATAATTCATCTTTCACCTATATGTTTTAACTTCGTTTTAATATTTTCGTTTGATTTTTTCAACCCGAATTTTTACTCGATTTTAGCGCGCAAACCTAAAAATTAACTAAAGAATATTTAAACGCGCACATCTAAAATCTATTTTTTTGCATATAAAAAAACCGCGACTTAAGTTACGCGCAGCCCTTCGCCGAGCGAAAGGGTTAAAAAGCCGACGAAAGACTACGCACAACCAAATAACGGCATTAAAAAAACGCGCGACCTTTATGCTTTAAACTTCGTAAAAAACCGCTAAACGACTTATAAAACGCCCTAAACATATTATATAATGTAATTATAGCGTCGACGTTTTGCGATAAATTTACGCAACAATCAAAAGCCACCGAAGACGCAAGCTAAACTTTTGCTCTCTTCGGCACGCACGTTTTTATGAAGTTATCAAATAGTTAAAACGTCGCAAAGCGACACGGGATTTTCCGCCACGCGTTCGCCTTTTTTTACGAAAAGCGACAACACGCACGCAAAAGCCGAAGCGGCTAAAACAGCTACAACCGCGCTCGTTTTGCGTTTTGCGCCCGAAATTTCGCGCGCGATTTCTAAAACGGCGCACACGGGGCAATCGTTACAACAAGCGCAGTCGTGTTCGGAATTGGAAAGCAGAAAATCGCAGGACAGTAAAAGCGCCAAAACGAATATTGCCGCAACTATTATCGCCATGCCTAAATGCTTACGCTTTTGCATTTTTACCGCCTCCTTTTAAAACTTATATAATTATTATACTCACGGCAAAAAGTTTGTCAACGATTTTTTCTTTAAAATTGCCATTATTAGCGCGAAGGAGAAAAATTTAACTAATTTTTAACCTAAATTTAACCTCACCCCGCGTTTATCAAAAAAGACGGGCTTTTAATTCAAAAAGTCCGCCTATAGGTCGATTATCGCCACTTTCAATTTTTTTTACGACTTAAAAGAAAATTAAAAGTCAGGCGTTTTTTGCCTCGGGGTCTTCCCTTATTTTTACCCCGCCGCATAAAAGCTCCGAATACGAAAAACTGGTTTTTCCGCGGAACTCCTCTAGCGGGCGAATGGTAAAAAGCGCGGGATAAACCTCGCTTAACACTCCGCGATATTTCACGCGCTTATTTCTGCCGAGGTTAACCGTAACGGCGATTTCGCGCCCCTTTAAGGCGCAAACGTATTTTTTTGCGTCGTTTAAATTAGCGTTCGATTTTATCATACGCTTATTTTTACCAAGTTAAAAGGTTTTTAAACGGCAAAAATGATTTTTGAAACAATTAGACCAAATATGTTTAAATAAAGCGAGCTTCGTCCGAAAGACCTAATTTTTCTAGTCTGCCGAGTATTCCGCTCATAGTTCTGCCGTGTCGTTTAGCCATAATTTCCAAGCTGAAACCGCGATTAAATTCCGAGGTTAAAACAGCGTCCTCTTCGTCCGTCCAGCGTGTTTTCCCGCTGAAATCGTCCTCTTTTAAAACACCCAATTTATTAAGCCTTGCGATTATTCCGCCCGCTCCGCGCATATGTTTTTCGCAGATTTTTTGAATTTTCATACCGCTTTGCCATTCTTTTATAAGCTTAGCGTCCTCTTCGTCCGTCCACTTGGTGTTGCCGAGGCTAAGCCGTGAATCCGCCTCGTTACGCTCTAAAAGCGCGGCGTATTCTGAAAGCGCGGCTTTTGCCGAAGCGAAAAGTTCAGCCGAAACGATATAGTTATCGCCCTTTTTAGCCGAAGCGGAAAACTCGGTTGCTATTGCGCTTACTTTTTTTGCTTTCATTTTCCCCCCTTCGAGGCGTAAAACCGCCCCTTTTAAGAAAAATTTGTATAATTATTTTAACATAATTTTCGCGCGTTTACAAGCTTTTTAAGCCGTTTTACAACAAAAAAACGCCTAAAAGAAAGTTCTTAAAGGCGTTTCGCGTTTTTGTGCTTTTCGTTAATTCGGAGCGCGATTTTCAATCGATTAAAAATCGTCGTCATCGTCGTCTTCGTCTTCGTCATCATCGTCGTCGGCTTCGAAGTCGCTTTCGTCGATATCTACGTCGAAATCGTCCGGCTCGTCGTCGATAGATTCTGAAATCTCGTCGTCTTCTTCCTCGTCGTCGCGGAAGAGTTCGTCGCCCTTTTCTTCGTCGGCAAGTTGCGAGAAAGAAATTTCGTCGTCTTGCGGCATATCTTTTTCGTCGTCGTCTAAATAGTTACGCCATTCTTCGTCTTTATCGATATCGATGTCGTCGGGAACGGTGTCGTACTTATTATCGTCGCGGCACTGTTCGCACATGTTTTCGTCTTCGGAAATGTAGTTACGCTTACAGACGGGACACAATTTTTCGCCCGTTTCGCCTTCGTCGTCCACGGCGAAAATAAGTTGCGGACCGAGTTTTAATTCGGCTTTACAAACGTCGCAATATTCTTCGGTATCGAGCATATAATTTAGCTCGCAACGCGGGCACAATACGTATTTAGCCATTTTAGGCACCTCTCTAAAGCCGCGCGCCCTACCAAAAGGAGAGAGCCGCCGACGGCGAATTTTTTTCTTTGTACCGCTATTATATTCATATCGAGCGAGTTTGTAAACCGTTTTTACTTGCTTTTTTAATTTTTTTTGCTTTAAATTCGTTTTTTGTGCTTTTTTTTTGCGCTTTTTACCCTAATTTTATTATGCCGCGAACAGAAACCGCTTGCCGATAACCCAAAATATTAACGGTCAACCGAAGAAAGCCGTCAAATTATTTTCTTTCATAAATTTTATCGGTTGGCAAAATTTCTCCGATAAGTAGCGGGCTGTTTAGATTATGTCGTTTTAGCTTGTTTTTTATATTCGACCTATTGTTATTGGCATAACAATATTCACAAAAATGGCAACAAGTATCATATTCTCCGATATCCACGCTTTGAGCGCATAAACAATCTTTTCGCTGATTTTTATCTTTTTTTAAATTTAACCGATAACCGCAAATTTGTTCAATTAAAACTTGATCTATGCAAGAACCTTTTAAAACACCGTCGATATCGACACTTTCTGCACATGTTTGAATAATAAGCCCATAATTGCTTGCTATTTTTGCAAACACCTTACCAAGTTGTTGCATTTCATCATAAGTTAAGGTTTTTATTTTTGCCTTATTCAGCTTTTTATATTCGTCCAAAAAACTAATAACAACCTTATTTGTATAATTGCTTAATTTTTTACATAAATTTTCAAATTGCTCGATATGCCAATCTAAAGAAATACTTTGCGTAATTAAAATCGGGTCGTATCTCCAAATAACTTTCTCTTTCCCGATTTTTTTAGATAAGTTTATGAAATTATTAATTATTTCATTTTTATCTCGCAAGTTTGGCTCGATTTCCTTATCATATGGGGTTATTGTGTATTGAAAATAGTATTTATAACCAAGGTCATCAATTAATGGTAAATAATTTATAAAATTAGTTGCGTCTTTTGTCCAAAACACTATACAATCAACCTCTATAGGGGTTAATTTTATTTCGCTTACCATATTTTTATTAAACGGATTTCTAACACAAACAAAACCTTTTTCCAATCTGTTTACAATCCATTTTCCGAAAAATGCCGGTATATCCGTTCTTCTACTTGCACTTAATATCATTTTCTGTTACCTACTATTATTATACCTTCTCCGCTCAAAATTTTCAACCGTTTGATAGAAAATTTTTCTCTTAATTTATTGCAAAGTGATTTTAAAAAACATTCTTCGTTCCACGCAAGCGTATGATTTCCTCCGCGAGTATAGTTACAAATAATATAAAAATTAAATTTATTTTCTAAAGATTCAAACATATCTTCTTTTAAATTTTTTTATTTTGTAATATATCATTTAGTGAATTAAAAAAACAAACAACTACATTACCATGAACTATCGACAACAATTTTATGCCTTCGTTGTAATTAAAATTGTTGTTATTTTCATCGCAAAATAAGTTTTTATAAGCTCTTGTCTCCTTTATCGACCATTGAGTATTATCAACACCTATATATGACATATTTTCATATACTTCCATGCTTGCCATATAATCAAGATTGCAACCACATCCAAAAGAAAAAATTGTTAATTTGTTATTATTAAGTTTATTAAGTTCTTCAAAGCTTTCCTTCATTCTATCAAAATATTCTTGCCCATAATCCTTTAAGTAATTTAAATTACTACACAAATTATTATATTCATATTTACCACAATTCTTTTTACATTTTTCACAACTCGGAAATTTATAATCTTTCCATAAAATTTCTACATTCATTTTTTTATTCCCCTTTTTAGTTATAAAAGTTAAAGAAATTAAATATCGCTTCAACATTTTATTCGATTTTATCATAAGATTTTTTTAAATCAATATCTATATGTCATTTTTAATCGTTTTTTTAACCTTTTTTACTATATATAAAAAAACAAGGCGTTACACGAAAATCAAAACGCCTTGTTATTTGTAATTCTTTATCTTACAAAAATATTATTTATTAAAGTATCTTTTTAAAAGACCTTCGAAAGCTTTGCCGTGGCGTGCTTCGTCGCGAGCCATTTCGTGAACGGTATCGTGAATCGCGTCTAAGCCTAATTCTTTAGCGCGCTTTGCAAGATCCGCTTTGCCCTTCGTCGCGCCGTTTTCCGCGTCGACTCGAAGCTCTAAGTTCTTCTTTGTGGAATCGGTAACGACTTCGCCCAAAAGTTCTGCAAATTTAGCGGCATGTTCTGCTTCTTCGAAAGCGGCTTTTTCCCAATACAAGCCGATTTCGGGATAACCTTCGCGGTGAGCGACGCGCGCCATAGCGAGATACATACCTACCTCGGTGCACTCGCCGTTAAAATTCATTCTTAAGCCCTCTAAAATTTCGGGATCAACTCCCTTAGCAACGCCTACAACGTGCTCTGCAGCCCATTCTTTATCGCCGCTTTGTTCGGCAAATTTAATCTTGGGAGCCCTGCATTGGGGGCAAAAATCGGGGGCTTCGTCGCCGACGTGAACGTAACCGCATACGCTGCATACAAATTTTTTCATGTTAGTAACTCCTTAAAACGTGTTTTTATTATTTTTATTTATTTTAGGCGCGTTTTTCACTCGCGCAAAAAAATCTTTTATTTTTTAGCGGATTTTTGTTTTTCCGAGCAAGTCGGGCAAATGCCGAAATAGGCATGGCTTTCGCGCTCGACTATAAAACCGCTGTTTTTGCCTAAGCCCTTTAACGCGGAGGGCGTTTCGAAAATATCGTAAATTTTAAAGCACTTGGTGCAATAAAAATGGCTGTGCTCGCTTACGTCGCCGTCGTAATGCACTTTTTTATCGTCCGTTTCGACGGTAATTGCCCGCCCCTCGCTTAAAAACGCTTTTAAATGTCTATAAACCGTGGCAAGACTTATATCCGGGCATTTTTGCTTCGCTTTGATAAAAAGCTCTTCTGCCGTGGGGTGTGTTTTTTCGTTTTTTAAAATTTCGTAAACGACTTCGCGTTGAACAGTATTTCTGATTGCACTCATTTTTATTTGATTAAGCCTTTTGATTTTAACGCTTTTAAATTTTTCGGCTTATTTCCCGCGTTTTTAATTATTGCTAACGATAATCATTTTCATTTAGCGTCTTTATAATATCATATTTGAAAGAGTTCGTCAAGCGATTTTAAAGACTTTTTAAAACTTTTTTTATTTTTTTTTGCGGTGGCTATTTAAAAATTCCGTGCCGACTTCCGCGTTTTTTACGGAAAAATGTTTTTAGCTTTTATAAATCTTTTTATATATCAATCTTTTAAACAGACTTCGCGCAAGTATTCCGCAATCTTTCTGCCCGCCGATAAAGCCTGTTTTTTATTGCAAAAACACGAAATTCTAACGTAGTTTTGCGCTCCGAACCCTTCGCCCGGAGTAACGACAACTCCGCAAGCGCGTAAAAGACCGCAAGAAAATCGCTCGCCCGAACAAGGCGTTTTTAAAAACAAATAGGGCGCGTTTTCGCCGCCTAAAAGCTTTGCGCCCGTTTTTGATATTTCCTCTTTTAAAATTTTCGCGCTTTTTTTATAATACTCAATCCTATGACCGAGCTGTTTCGCGCCGAGTTTTGAATATACGGCGGCGGCTCCGTATTGCGAAATAAAACTAACTCCGTTTGAATGTAAAAGCGCATGCCGCCGATAAGCGGAATATAGCGGATTTTCTTTTTTTATAACGATATAGCCGCACCGAACCCCGGTGAACGAAAGACTTTTCGAATAAGAACGAACTTCCGCCACCGAAGAAGAAGCCCCGTCCGTTTTATAAACGCAAAAATTTCCCTTTAAAAAGGAACGGTAAGCGCCGTCGAAAATTATAAGCGCGCCTTTTTCGAGCGCGTAATCGACGTATTTTTCTAAAAGAGCGTCGCTTATAACCGAACCAGTAGGATTATTCGGCGAACAAATAAAAATCACGTCGGGCGAAAAATCTTCGCTCGGCAAAGCAAAAAACTCATCTTTCTCGCAACCGCCCGCAAGCCTGAAATCTACGCCCCGAGCTTTACAAACGTCGGCATAAAGCGGATACGTAGGCGATAAAATCAACGCTTTTTCGGGGCAAACGATTTCTACTAAATCGCAAATCGCGCGTTTTGCGCCGTCCGTTATAAAAATCTCCTCTTTTAGCACGCACGCGCCCTTTTTTGCGTAATCGGCGGAAATTTTTTCGCGCAAAAAATCGTACCCGAATGCAGGCGGATAGCCTTTAAACCCCTTTTTGTCGCTAATTATATCGGCTGCTTTTTTAAGCGCGCGCCCCACGCACTTTATCGGCGGAAGCTTTACGTCGCCCACGCCCAAATCGATAACCTCGCATTTAGGATTTTGCTTTTTATAAAGCTCGACTTCGCGCTTTAGTTTTACGAATAAAAAATTTTCGTCCGATTTTTTATAAGCCTCGTCTATTTTCATAATTTATCTTCACCGCCTTCTCATCAAAAAATTCGTCTGAAATTACGCCCTCGAAACAAACGCGCGGCGAGCCGGAAAGGCAAACGTACCCCTCTCCTTTTTCGCTTAAACGCACGAGCAAATCTCCTCCGTCGTATTTAACGGTAAGATTTTCGGTAGCACGGACAGCCGAATTATACTGCGCGAAAATCGCAAGCGCGCCGCTTCCGCAAGAGGAAGTATAACCGCTACCCCGCTCGAAAACCACTGCGCGAACATAATTTTCTTCTTCTTCGCACGGCGTAAAAAGTTCTATGTTTATTCCGTTTTTAAACGCTCCGCTCGATAAAATTTTGCTTACGATTTTTTCTATAAAAGACTTATTAAGGCTAGAGCAGGCAATCGCAAGGTGCAAATTGCCCGCGTTAAACGCGCCCGCCGACGTCACGCTGTTTTCGGCTTGCAGTTTTGCGATAAAATCGCGCTCGCGGTCGCCCAAATTAGCCCTTTTAGGCGCTAAACAGACTATTTCTATACGTTCGCCGTTTATCCGCGCCTCGACCGTTTGCGAGCGAGTTTTAAGCGAAAAACTAAACCTTCCGCTGGCTCTTTTCTGTAAAATTTTCGCGCACGTTAGGCACGCATTGCCGCAAAAATCGGCTGTGCTTCCGTCCGAATTATAAATATCCAAGCAATAAACGCCGCCCGATTTATTTATAAAAATCACGCCGTCCGCCCCGACTCCGATTTTACGATTGCAAACGGCTGCAATCTCGCTTTTTTTCCACGCCGAACCGAAAACGTAAAGATAATCGTTCGCGGCGCTTTCGGCTTTAATAAATTTACGCATAAAAAACCGCCCGTATTATTTTATACGAGCGGCGCTTTAAATGTGCTTATTTTGTTGATTTTGAATTTTAGCGCGGTTTTCTGCGAATATATTGACGTTTTACGCCGCCGACGCGAGTCGTTCCCGCGTTTTTCGGTGCGTTTTTAGAGGCTTTAGATGCGTTTTTAGATACGTTTTTAGAAGTTCTGCCCGCCAACGAGCGCGACTTTGCGACGCTTGCGTTCGACGCGCCGAATTTTGCAGAGCGCAAATTCGGCGAATCGTTTTCGTCGCCGAGTCCATCGTTTTTAGCCTCTTCGCGATGAGAATCGGCGCGCGCGGGAATAAGGAACATCGTAGTTCCGTCGCTTCCCGTTCTGATTTCGTAATCGCCGATACTGTCGATAACTTTGCCGATAAGCTCTTTTAACGAACGG
Organism: uncultured Acidiphilium sp.; assembly: GCA_964452295.1. Lineage (GTDB taxonomy): Bacteria > Bacillota > Clostridia > Christensenellales > Borkfalkiaceae > HGM11416. Next base: position 28,664 of record CAYVKZ010000012.1, on the reverse strand, counting down.
CAATTATAGTTTTTGGGCACGAAGTCGGAATATTTATTTTTCATTTCGGTAGCGATGCGAGCGTACAGTGCCCAACCGTCGTCCTCGATGAGCTTATCGATTATTTCTTTCAAAGCGGAGCGACGGCTTTCGTCGAGGTTAACGCCGTAGCGAGTAGAAGTGCCCGTGCGTTTAACGGAAAGCTTTTTACCCTCTTTATCCTCTTTGTCCTCTTTTTCGTCGCTGTTGTCTAAGTAGATATATTCCGAAAAAGCGTTTACGTAAGAGGACGCCGTTTGCTTAAGCCCGAGTCCTACGACCGTTTTTTCGCGCTCGCGCAGTTCTTGAACGAGTCTTGTAAAATCGCTGTCGGACGAGGCAAGACAAAAAACGTCTATATCCTTTTCGAAAAGCACGACAAGCGCGTTTATTATAAGCGAAATATCACTTGAATTTTTGCCTTTTACAGCCGAAAATTGTTGTTCGGCTATAAGCGAATGTTTGTTTACGACTTCTTTCCAGGCGGTAACGTTAGCGCTAGACCAATCGGCAAAAACGCGCCGCACGATGACGTCGCCGTAGTTGGCGGCTTCGGCTAAAAGCCTTTCGGCATATTTCGCGGAAATATTTTCAGCGTCGATAAAAACGGCTACTCTGTTATTTTCCTTCATTTAATCCTCTTAATATTTAATAATTAGTCGACTCCGCGGAGCGTTGCGTTTTTAACGCCGCAGTTTTGCATAATAGAGCAAAGCTTTCGCATTTGCTCGGAAGAATATGCAGAAAATTTTTCGCCCCCGCCGATGACGTCGCCCGAATCTTTGTATTGTTGCAAAAAATAGCGAGGAACGTCGCCTATATCGCGAGCTAAAGCCTGCATGTTTTCAAACGAATTGAGTTCTTTAACGACTGTCGTTCTGAATTCGTAAGGAACGATGCCTTTCTTTAAAATCTCAACGCTTTTTTTGACGTTTTCGATATTAACGCCCGCGCCTGCCGAAACTTCGTAATTGCAAAAAGCGTTTTTAACGTCCATCGCGACGTAATCTAAAAGTCCGCTTTTTATAAGCACATTGAGCTTATCGGGCAATGAGCCGTTGGTATCTAGCTTAACTTTAAACCCCTCGCTTTTTATTCGACGAATAAAACCCTCGAGCCCGAGTTGTAAAAGCGGTTCGCCGCCGGTTATACATACGCCGTCCAGTCGTCCACGCCTGCTTATTAAAAATTCAAAAAAGCCTTCTATAGAATATTCGAGTTCGCCGCCGCGCAGAACAAGCCCCGCGTTGTGGCAAAAGGGGCAACGAAAATTGCACCCCGGCGTAAAAACCGTGCAAGCCGTATAGCCTGGAAAATCTAGCAAAGTAAGCTTTTGTAATCCGCAAATTTTCATAATTTTTTAGCGTTTTTTAGGCGAAACGCAGCGCCTAACGTAAATATGATATAAGCCGTGCCCGCAAAACGAAAATCGTTCGTCGAATATCCGTTTAGCAAAAACGAATTCCCCTCTCACGAGAAGAATTCGTTACGCACGTTATTTATCGCCGTCGTTTTTATTTTATTCGTCGGCTCCCGCGTCGGTAGCGGCAACGTCGTCTAAGACCTCGTCATCGAGCTCGGCATTTTTTTCCTCGCGCGCTTTGAGAGCTTCTTCTATTAACGCCATCGAATCGACAACCAAAGGTTTACGGCGCTCTAACATTCCGTGTTGTTCGGCGCATTGATCTATAAGACGCTTAGCGTATTTGACAGCTCTGCCCGACTTGATACGTAAAAGCACGGGAACGGTTACGTAAGTCTTTTTATCCGACATATCCTTGCAGTGATACTTAGGATCCGTCGTCGTAATATCCATATTTAAGTAAAGTTTTAAGGTTTTGCCCGCTATCGAAAGTTTAACGAATTGGAATCTGCCCGCGTTAATGCTATCGAATTTTTTAGAAATTCTGGCTTTAAGCTTTCTGAAACGAAGCGCGTAGTTTTTAAGTTCGTCGTAACGGTCTTGCATAACCTCGTCTGCGTCGCGCATCTTTTCTGCGAAGTTACGGCTTCTTATCGGCGCCTTTTGCTCGCCGCTTACCTCCGCTTTTTGCTCGCCGACAGCACCCGCAACGACCGCAACGTTAACATTAGAATCTTTTTCTCGAGCTTCTTGACCGTTATCGCCCGCGATTGCGGCAACAACCGTTACCGAAGAAACATCGACATCGCCTAAATCGCTTGCGTCGGCAACCGAAAGCGAGTCTTGCGCCTCTTGTTCGGGCTCGAACGCGTCGGCAACGAGCGTTTCGGGTTGTTCTTCTTCGGTTAAAGCTTCGCTTCGAACAACGGCAACCTCGGCGATTTCTTCCTCTGCCGTCTGCTCCGAAGCCACGATATTTTCGTTCGTCTCGGTTTTATTAACCGTTTCGACATTTTCGTTCGTCTCGATTCTATTAACCGTTTCGACGTTTTCGACCGATTCGGTTCTATTAACCGTTTCGATATTTTCGTTCGTCTCGGTTCTATTAACCGTTTCGATATTTTCGTTCGTTTCGGTTTTAACGACTTTTTCGTATTCGGAAACGTTTTCGATTATTTGATCGACCTTGGCTATAAGTTCGGCGTTTTCGCTTGTAACGAAAGTATCCGCGCGTTTTTCGGACGACGACACACTAGGCGACAATATCGGATTGCCGTCTTTATCCACCAAAAATTCTTCGACAACGGCGAAATATTTTTTTCCGCCGAAAGCCGTGTTTTCACTATCAAACCAAATTTTCATCCGAGTCACCTCTCGCAGTGAGCGCACAGCGCCCGCCGAATTATAATCTCGTATAACTCTGCTTTTACTTTATTATATAATATCTTTAATTATTTATCAAGCAAAAGCGCAAAAAAAAACCGAAAATTTTTAAATTTTTTATTTATTTTTCGTAAAAATCGCAAATTTTCAAGTTTTAAATCACCCTACGGTCGATAATCGCGCGCGAAAGCGAGCTGACGTCGGCGTATTCGAGTTCGGTTCCCACGGCAATTCCGTGCGCGAGCCTCGTAACTTTTACGCCGAGCGGCTTAACGAGCGCGGCTATATACATCGCGGTAGCCTCGCCCTCCACGTCGGGATTGGTTGCCATGATGACTTCTTTAACCGTACCGCTTTTTAGCCTGTCTAGCAACTCTTTTATGCGAATATCGTTAGGACCTATGCCGTCGAGCGGGCTTATAGTTCCGTGCAAAACGTGATAAACGCCGTTAAATTCGTGAACTTTTTCGAGGGCGATTACGTCTTTCGGTTCTTTCACCACGCAAATTACTTCGGCTTCGCGCTCGCGACAAATATCGCAAACCTCCGTTTCGGAATAATTTCCGCAAATTTTGCAATATTTAACCTGCCGCTTAGCGTTTAAAATGCTTTCGGCAAACGCGGCGGCTTCGTCGTCGCTCATATTTATTACCTTATAGGCGTAGCGCTGAGCGGTCTTCATTCCGACGCCCGGCAGCTTGCTGAATTCGTTTATCAGCCTGCCTATAGGCTCGATAAAAACCTTCATGTATTAAAACATGCCCCCCGCGGCACTCGCGTATTTGCCGAGTTTTTGCTCGTAAAGCTCGTCTGCTTTTTCGTACGCGGCGTTGATTGCGGCGATAATTAAGTCTTCTAACATCTCCATATCGTCGGGGTCGATTGCATGCGGACTGATTTTTATAGCGCTTATAACCTTTTTGCCGTTTACGGTTACTTTAACCAAACCGCCGCCGCTTTCGCCTATCAACTCGGCTTCTTCTAATTCCTCTTGAGCTTTTTGCATTTCCTCTTGCATTTTTTGAGCTTGCTTCATAAGCTGTTGCATTTGATTTCCGCCGCCAAAGCCGCCGAAACCGCCTTTAAATCCTGCCATTTTTTACTCCTTACGCGCTTTCGCGCAATTTTTATTTTTTTATGTTTTTTGCTTTTTTTGTCTATAAAGTCGTTCTAACGCGAAACTTTGCCGCGTTTTAACTAGCAGTTTTGCCGTTCCGAACCGTTTTTCGCCTAATCTAGATTTGTCTAATCTTGTTTTGACGAATTACGCTTAATTTAATTATTTTATCCTTTTCTGCGCCTAACTTTAATCGAGTATTTCGACGTTTTCGTCGCCGAAAAATTCTTTAACCGCTTTTTCGTCGCGTTGTTTTTCGATGCCTGCGTTATCGCCGTCTTCTAACCCGAAGCCGTTATCGCTCGGAGGTAAAGGCGTTTTTGCAAACTCTAAAAGCGCGTCCAATTCTTCTTTAGTTTTTATTATGCGAGTTTGCAAGCCGCAAGCCGCCATAACGTAATCGGCAAGCTTTTGCAAGTTAGAAGGCTTAACCAAAAGATTATATTCGTTGGTTCCGCCGGCTATTATATAAAGCAATCCGTTTGCGGCGCGAATGTCTACGTCTTGACAAGCAACCCAAAGCATAATTTCTTTATCCGCGCGCAGATTTCTTAACACCATACCCCATGCCTTGCGCGGGTCGGCGCACTCTGCCGAAGAAACCGCATCATTTTGACTAGCCGAAGTTAAATCAGCGGTTTTTTTATCGGCGAAAGCGTCGTTAACGGACTTATAGGCGGACTTTTGCGAATTGATAACGTAGTCCTCTTCAGGCGGAGGTTCGGGAATATAATCGGACGGAGGTTCGGGAACATCCTCTTCGGCGTAGCCGTAATTTTGAAGTTCTTTAGACAAAGAAGATTCGGGAGCTTTGCGTTTTTTAGGTTCTTCCGCTTTTTTCCGCGCGCTTAAAACGTCAACCTTTTCGATTGTTTTTGTAGCGGTACTTTCGGTGTCGGCAGCCGAATTCGAATTTGAATTATCCGCATTTAAAACGAATTTTCCGCTAGATAATTCTTCTATCTTTTTTTCTAATTTGTTAACGCGAGATAAAAGCGCATCTATATTGTAATCGCTTTCGGGCATCGCGGCTTTAAGCGCAGCCGTTTCGAATACTATTTTTGGGTGAGTGCTGTATTTTAAATCCGCCTCGGCTGAAGAAAAAATCTCTATCGCGCGCAAAATCGCGTGTTCGTCTGAATTTCCGGCAATTTTTTTAAGTTCTTCGAACTTATCCGCGGGCAGACTAAGCAACTTTTGCGCTTCGGCGCAGGTTTTTATAACTAGCAAATCGCGCAAAGCTGCGCATACGTCTGCATTTAAAACTCCGACGCTTTTTCCTCTGACGCAAAGCGCTTCGGTTCGAGAAAGCACGTCGCCGGGATTGCCCGCAAGCACGCTTGCTACGGTTTTTTCAATCTCTGTTCTATCCGACGCGCCGAGCACTTCTAAAACGTCGTCGTAAGTAAGTTCGCCTTCGCTGTAAGAAACGCAAACGTCGGCAACCGAAAGCGCGTCACGCATGCTGCCCTCGCCCGCGCGCGCTATTAAATCGACCGCTTCTTTTTGATATTTTTTGCCTACTTTATCGTAAATTTTGCATATATAATCGGCTATTTTCTGCGTAGAAATAAGCTTAAAATCGAAGCGCAAACACCGCGACAAAATAGTTGACGGAAGTTTTTGCACCTCGGTCGTAGCCAAAATAAACACGGCATGTTCGGGCGGCTCTTCCAATGTTTTTAAGAGCGCGTTGAACGCCTCGGGCGTGAGCATGTGAACTTCGTCGACGATGTAAACTTTATATTTTCCCGCAACGGGCGGATATTGAATTTTATCGCGCAAATCGCGAACGTTTTCGACTTTATTGTTCGAAGCCGCGTCCATTTCGATTATATCGAGATTTGTCGGCTCGGCTAAGCGTTTGCAAACCTCACACTCACCGCAAGGACTGCCGTTTTTAGGCGAAAGGCAGTTTATCGCCTTGGCAAAAACCTTAGCCGCGGTGGTTTTTCCCGTGCCGCGCGCCCCGCAAAAAAGATAGGCGTGACCTACTCTTCCCGTTTTTATTTGATTTACGAGCGTTTGAACCACGTGTTCCTGCCCGACCATCGAGTCGAAATCGCTCGGACGGAATTCGCGATATAATGCTAAATATGACATTTTTTCTCCTGTTTTTTCGGAAATACTCGTTCTCGTTAGCCTGAATTTTTAATTTTCAGCTTTTTATAAAGCTTCGATTTTTTTCTTAATTCGTTGCATAGCGTTATCGACGCTTTTGCTGTCGCGCCCGACGCGCGCGCTTATTTCGGCGTAAGAAAGCCCTTCTAAATAGAGTTTAAGCACTATAATTTCGAGCTTAGACAGTTTTTTGTTTATATTTTCGATGAATTCCGCCGAGTTTTCGCTGTCGATAAGCGCGTTTTCGGGATCGTCGCTTAAAAGTTTGTTGAGCTCGGTAGACGGACCGTATATCGAAACGTAATCGACAAGCGGTTTGTTTTTGTAACTTTTTGCGCTTTTTACGGCGGAAATCAGTTTTGAACGAATACAAATATACGCGTAAGTTTTAAATCTTCCGATAGTGCAATCATAAGTTTCGGCGGCTTTTAAAAGCCCCAAAAACCCCTCTTGCAAAAGGTCGTCTTTATCGCCGCCGCCTAAATAATAAGAGCGAGCCGCCGCGTTGATTATTCGCTTGTATCTGCCGTAAAGCTCGTCGAAAGCAAGGCTGTCGCCGCTCTTATACAAATCGACTAACTTTTCTTCTGAAAATTCGGTATAATCGATCATTTAAATTCTCCTTTTTCTAACCATTGAAGAGCCGAACACATTAAGCCTTAAACGTATCTTTTTTGCCTTTTTCGGCAAATCCTTGCAACCGTTAAAAAACAGCGACTAGAGCATAAAACTATGCGCTAATCGACCTATAGGCGAGCTTTTTATTTTTGCTCGCGCTGACGAATCGCTTCGAATACGGCTACGCCGCAAGCGACCGAAGCGTTAAGCGAGTTTATATGACCGTACATTTTTATGCTTATAATGCCGTCGCATTTTTTTTGAGTAAGCTTGTTTATGCCGCTATCCTCTCCTCCGATAACGATAGCCGTTCTGCCGCGCAAATCTGTTTTGTAAATATCTCCGCCGCCGAGTTCTAAGCCGTAAACCCAAACGCCGCTTTGTTTGAGCTTATCTATGGCGTTATTTATATTCGTAACGCGCGCGATTTTAACATGCCCCGCGCCGCCCTCGGAAATTCGCATAACGGTATCCGTAACCGAGGCACTGCGATGCTTGCCGATGATAATTCCGTCTATTCCGCCACATTCGGCAACCCTTATGATGCTACCCAGATTATGCGGATCTTCGATGCCGTCTAAAACGAGCAAAAAGCAGTCGCGCCCCTCGCAATCTGCGATAATATCTTCGATTTCGGCGTACTCGTAGTCTGAAACAAACGCCATAAAACCTTGGTGTCTGCCTGCGGGGCTTTGCTTATCGAGCACGTTTTTATCGCAATAGCTAATTTTTACCCCGCTATCGATTATTTTTTTTACTAAAGCGCGAGAAACTTCGTCGCGCATGCCGTTCTGAACAAGCACTTTATCTATCGTTTTATCCGTTTTTAAAAGCTCGCTTACCGCGTTTTTACCTTCTATAATCATTATATATAACTCCGATTTTTTATTTATTCGGTTTTTTCTCGCTTCGCTGATTCGCTTGAAAGATTTAAAAGCTCGTTTAAGCGCTCCGTTTGCCCGCTTAGATATAAATACCCCAAAACCGCCTCGAACCCGGTGGATTTAGAATAATCGCCAAGCGAGGAATTTTTTGCATGACTGCCCTTTTTGCTGTTGCGCGCACGCTTGAAAATCGCAAGCTCTTCGTCACGAAAAAGGCGTTCCAATTCTCTGGCGGCGGCAGCCTGAGCGGTGGCGCACACCTCGCGCGCTTCCATTTTATTAAGCTCGCTGCTTTTTAAATCGTGCTGAAGCGCAAGCCTTTTGCGCACGTAAAGAGTGTGAACTCCGTCGCCCACGTAGGCGAGCACGACAGGATTTATAAGTTTAGCCTTTTCGGGCGATATGTTTTGAGTAATATCGAACAATTATAACACCTATATTTTTATTTGCGAACGGCAAACGCCGCGCCGCATGCAAAGTTTTATCACGTTTGAATATATTGTTTTTCGTTTTTTACGATTATTAGTCCGCAGTAAATCGTTATTTAACAAAATAAATAATGCTTGGCGGCAAAAACGCGAAAACGAAAAAAACGTAAGTCGCGATTATTTGCCAACAGGCAATTCCATTTGCGTTTCGCGCACACTCATTCCCATTTTTTCATAAAACGCTTTAGCTCCGTCGTTTCCTTCCCACACGTTTAAAACGAGCGCGCCGCATTCGAGTTCTTTTGCCATTTTTTTTGCGAACGAAAACAAAGCTTTGCCCACGCCCTTGCCTCGTGCGGATTCGTCTACGCATAAATCGTCAACGTATAAAGTTTTGCTTACGTGCATAGGCTTAGGCAAACGAATCACGCAAAAAAGGTGCCCTAAAACCTCGCCGCTATCGCTGCACGCAACGTAAACGGGAGTTAATTCGTTTTTAATTATATCTTTAAGCTCTGCATCGGTATATTTTTGCACTCCGGAGATAAAAACGTCGGGGCGAATTTTCGCATGCAACTCTTCAACCTGGATTAAAAGCCGCATTATTGCCGCAATATCGCATTCTTCGGCTTTTCTTATATTCAAATCAATCATATATCGAATCAAAAAAATATCTTATATCTTAATCGAACACGTCCGAAAAAGTGTCAAGATTAGCCTTTTTTAAAACGCCGCGAATGGCTTTGTCGCACGCTTTAGGAAAAAACCGCCCGAAAAAGTTCATCGCATGCGCGTCAGCCCCCACGACTATGCGTTTTTTTGTTTTCACAAAAGCTTTAAGCATTTTATCCGTCATTTTATCGGGATCGCCGCACACCTTTGCTATAAGCCCGCTTTCTTTTTGCGAAACGCTTTTTTGACTTCTGAAAATATCCGTACCGGAAAATCCGGGGATTACCAAGGAAACAAAAACCTCTTTATTTTCGAGCGCTAAAATTTTAGTAAATCCCGCCGATGCGCATTTAGAAGCGGTATACGCCGCCGTTCCGACTACGCTTGCAAGGCACGCCGAGCTAGAAACGTTTATAATCGCGCCCGAAAAACGCTTGCCGCCCGCCTTAGATAACTTTATCAAGGGCAATAAATGCTTTACCGAATAAACCTGCGCGAAAAAATTAGACGAAAACGCTTGCTCGGTTACTCCCGCTTGTTGCTTTTCGAATCGAGAGAACGGCGGCAAAACGCCCGCGTTATTTATTAAAATATCGACTTGCATTTTATTTTCGGCAAGTTTTTTAGCAAAATCAATCCAATTTTGCTCGACGCCCGCGTCAAAAGTTTCATAAAAAATTTTATCGCCGAATCCTTCCTTTTCAAGCTCGTTTTTTAAAGTTTCGAGCTTGCTTTGCGTTCTGCCGATAGCTATAACAGTGCAATCGTAACGCCTTACGAGTTTTTGGCAAAGCAGTTTGCCAAAGCCGGAGCCCGCCCCCGTTATAACGACAATTTTGCCGTATAACCAAGCTTTTTTGTATTTTTTTTCGGATTTATCCATCGCTTCCCCGCCGCTCTTTGTTTTTTGCGGAACAATTCTCGCAGATAATTATTTGCGCCCCTTAAAGCCGCGCGGCGGCAAAATTTAATGCCGCGCTAGCCGAAAGGAGCGCCGTTTATTTTTATTTACAAACTTGCTTAAAAGCTTACGGTATAAGCAAATCCGCAAGTTGCGGGAACTTCCTTATCCGAAAGGTCGTTTGCGTTTTCGGGATTTTTAACGAAGCCGTAAGAAGTCATAAGTTTATCGATAAGTCCGTAAGCCTCGGTTAAATCGTTAGGCGCGAGAACCTTAAACAAAACGGGAGTATCTGCAAATCTAGGCTCGGTCTCGCCGCCGGAAAGTTCTTTTACCTCTTTAACGCAAGGCAAATATAAACAAGCCACGGCGTCGTTTATGTAAATTCTTGCAAGCGTCAATTTATCGCCGGGGGCGAACTTGCCGGTGTCGCGCTCTAAAACGTAAGACTTAAGCGCGATACGCATAAGTTCGAAGTAATCTTCGGCGGTGCTTGCGATTTTTTCGTGTTTAATTACGAGTTCGAAGCCCAACGCTCTTTCGTTAGCGGTAGATTTTTCGGTAACGAAGTCGTATTCCTTTTTAGGCTGCATGCCGTTTTCGACCATCGTGCGTTTGAGCATTCCGAGAGCCGACAAGAAGGCTTCTTCGGTAGTGATAACAGCCCTGGAAGGAACGTCTTGATAAGTTTTGATTTTAGCGGCTTCTACGTTATAGCCCTCGCTACGTAAAACCGCGGGCTTAGCCGCCAAGTATAAAGTAACGCAGTTCGCGCTGCCGTAAACGCAAGCTACTCGCGTTTGCTCGGTTATGCCGAGGTTCGCTTTGTACCCCGCTTTTTCGTAAGAGAGCATAAGCGCTTTAAGCTCATCGTAATAATATGCCAGGCGTTCGGAATTAACGGGAGCAACCCATTTTGCATAAACCTTATACCCCTTTCTTCTACGCATGCGCGTTTCGATAAATCTGGAAGTACATTCTTGGTCGCTGAACCAGCCGCCGAATACGAATCCGTCTTTAACCGGAGCGGAAGGCATGATAAAGAACTCGCCTTTTGCCGCGCGTACCGACTTAACGGGAGTTCCGCCGTTAGTTACGAACTTAATGCGATATCTTGCATGCTTTAAGATGATCTTAATCACGATGATGATTACGATAAGAAGAGCCAAAGCGGCAACCCAAGTTAGCGGGTTCAAAAGTAGATTTTCCGTTTCGACGCCCGCGATGCAGAACATTCCGAGCGTAGAGGTAGTAAACATTAACGTTCCTCCTTCATCCAAACTAGCGTTTAGCATAGTCATATCTTGACCGTATTTATATAAATAACAAAGAGACAAATCCACGTTATCTTTAATTTTTTCGTAGCCGCTCTTGATATTTTCGAGTTTGTCTTGCTGCTTTTCGTCGTAACTGGTATTTTTTATCCGAGATTCGTCCGACTTAACTACGAAATCGCCGTAATTATCCGTAATCTTGGTACCGTCGTAATCTAAAGCGTATGACTTGTTGCCTTTTACGACCGATTCGCTTTGAGTAAACTCGTAATATTTTTCGAGATTTATCTTAACGTCGTAATAAACGTCAAATACTTTACGTTCGCCGTTATAATCTTTGACGAGCGTTCCGTCGTCGTTTAAGCGATAGGAAGTAGTCGGCAGTTTATAATCGGCTGTGTTTCCGTTGGTTACCGAAACGTATATAAAATACGAAACGCCCAATTCTTCGTCGAGTTCTTTAATATCGCCCGACGCATTACGCTTTGCCGCTCCGTTTCTGACGTTTGAAACTTTAAGCACGCACAATGCGGGAATAACTTTCGCTTTCGAGTTATCCGAGGAAAAATACGCAGTCACGGTCACTACGCCGTTAGCGTCCGAAATAGTGCTGACCGCATTAGTTAAGTCGACTATGTAATCGTTGTAATCGAGCCCCTTTACGAATATCTCCATCGCGGTCTGCATATCGCGATAATGCGCTTTAAGCTCGTCGCCGAAGTTTTTATAACTTTCGACGGCGGCGATAATATCTTCTGCAATTCTTTCCTCTATTATCGCCTGCTCGTAAGTACCGAGAGCGTCGACATATTGACCGTATAACGAATAATAAGCGTATTCGTAATCGTTATGCGGAACAGCCTTCATTTGAATTATGGCAGTATCGGCGGAGGCGAGCATTTCGTTTGCCCTTTTGCCGAATTCTTCGTTGCCCTCGGTTTCGGAAAGCGCGTAGCCCTTCGTTTCCCACCAATTAAAGTTTTTTTCGTATTCGCTTTCTAAGGCGGAGATAAATTCGTCTTTTATACTCGCTACTTTATCGAAGTTTTTAACGGTATAAAAGTTTAACGCTTCGTTTGCGACGTTTATGTCGTAATTGTAATTGCTTCTGTAATAATCTTCGCCTTTTTCGTCGATCAGCGTTCTGGTGACTAAAGTAAGCCAAGAATAATCTTCGATTATTTTATCTCTTGCCGTATCGTAAGTTTTCGCAAACGCGGTTTGAAGCCCTTCTAAATTTTCGATCGTTCGGTCGTAGGCGGCTTGCATTCGGGTTACCGATTCTTCGCGCGAAGAGTCGCCGGCGAGGTCTAAAATATCTATCTTTAGTTTGCCTAAAAGTTCGGTTTTTTCGGCTTTGAGCTTTTTGAGGTCGTCGCCGGCGTATTCGTTTTCGGGATATTCTTCGTTTATTTTATTGCGATAATCGGCGCATTTTACTACGGTTTCGAGCTGAGCCGATATTTCTTTTAAAACAAGCTCGTTTCCCTCGGCTTTTTTGGCGGGAGCGTAAACTTCGCTAAAAAGCGTGCTCAAATCGCCGTTTTCGTCATCGGCTTTTTTAACGGTATCCAGCTTACCCGCATAATAATCGTTTACGTCTACGACAGCGTCGGTTTCACCCGCGGTTGCAACCGTTAAAGCGTTCGCCGTAGAAACAAAACTCAACGCCGAAAACGCCGACGACAATATCAGCGTTAACGCCGCTATTATTACGACAATCGTCCTGTTTTTTCCAAGATTTTTCATATAGCCTCTCCGAAAACTTCCGAATATCTAAAGGTTCGAGCGCGCGCGCCCGAGTATTCCCTATAATCATGTATATATATTAGCACAATGCGCGAAATTTTACAATAATTTTTAGCCTTATTTTAAGTTTTTTTGCACAAAAATTATTTTTTTCTTCATTTTTTACGCTTTTTAACAAAATTTAAAAGACTTTTTTTTCGAAACTCCGATACGCCCGTAGCGTTTTTCTTAAAAAATAAAAAATTCCCGAGCCGAAAAAACGACCGAGAATTTTTCGATTTAAGGTTTGGTTTTTAATAGCTTAAAAAAACCAAAAATGCCGTTACCGGACTTATAGAGGCACTTTTTTTGTGCTTTTACGCCCTATTCTTTTTTTTAAGCGAGGCGTTTTTGCCCCTTTAAAACATTTTTGCGAGGTGCGGAATTACTTCTTTTATGTCTATATCTGTAGTGTTAAGGCAAATATCGTAATTTTCTTTAGCGCCCCAACGCTTGCCGGTATAAAACTCGTAATAAGCGGCGCGATCTTTATCGACGCGTTCTATCTGCCTTTTAATTTGTTTTTCATCGGCATCGCCCTCTTCGCGCGCGCGGCAGCGATTGATTCTGCTTTGCATTTCGGCGTAAACGAACAATCTAAACGGCTTAAAATCACGCAAAATATAGTCCGAGCAACGCCCGACGATAACGCAATCGGAACGAGTGGCTAACTCTTTGATTATTTCGGACTGCTTTGCGTAAATTTCGCCCATTTGTTTTAAATAATACGAATCGGATATTAAAAAGCTTTGCCCGACGGTTATCGGAAAGAGCGGATGCGGCTTTTTTTCGATTACGCTGTGCACGTATTCTTCGGAAAGCGAGGTGTTTTTTGCTATTTCGGTTACGATTTCTTTATCGTAATATTCGATGCCGAGAGCTTCGGCAAGCCTTCTTCCGACCTCTCGGCCGCCGCTACCGAACTGCCTGCCTATCGTGATTATTTTGTTCATTTTGCTTCTCCTTTACATATATATTTATTTAATTTAGCGCGTTTTTAACGCAAAATTTCAACCGTTTTTAAAAAATTTTAAAGTTCTTCGCCGCTTAAAAACCGCGAGCAAAGCTGTTCGGCTTTAGCTAAAAAATCGCCGCTCATATCAAGCCGAAACGCGTTTTTTTCCTTTTTAAACCAAGTTATTTGCCGTTTTGCAAAATGCCTGATTTGCTTTAAAAGTTCTTCGCGATAATCTTCGAAAGAATATTCGCCGCACAAATATCTTGCGGTGTAACGATATTCTAATCCCAAACTTTCTAAGAATTCGTCGGTCGCGCCGTTTTTTCTTAAATTTTCGACCTCTTCGACCATTCCTTGTTTTATGCGTTCGTCCAATCTTTTTTCTATCCGCGAATAAAGCTGTTCGCGCGGATAAACGCAAACGAGCTGAATAAAATCGTACCGCCTGGAATTTTCGGTTTTTTCGACGCCCTTGCGGAGTTTTTCCACCCGCCTTGCCAAATGTCTGGGCGAAAGTCCTTCTGGAACGAGTTCGCCCGCATAGCGAAGTTCTTCTTCAAGCTGCTCGCGCGTGAGAGAATTGATTTCGGTTCTGAGTGCGTCGTCTTCGTTTTCGTCTATAAAGGAATAACCCTCTACCACGGCGCGCGAATACAACCCCGTGCCCCCCACCAAAAAAGGCGTTTTTTTGCGTGCTAAAATGTCGTTAATCGACCTATAGGCAGACTTTTGATATTCTGCAAGCGAGTATTTTTCGTTGGGAAGTTTTACGTCGAGCAAATGATGAGGCACGAGTTTTTGTTCATCTTCGGTAACCTTCCCGGTCCCTAAATCGAGCCCTTTATAAACCTGCCGCGAATCGCACGAAACTATTTCACCGTCAAATTTTTGAGCCAGCTTTATGCCTAAATCGCTTTTTCCGCAAGCGGTTGCCCCAATTACCGTTATAAGCTTTTCCATATTTTCGGCTTAACCTTTATCACAAAATACCCCCGAAAAATTCGGGGGTATTGCCTTAATTGCCTTATTTTATTAAGGGCGTTACCCCTTTATGCACGCCCGCAATTTTAAAAATGCAAGCGCCGTTTTTATTTTTAATTGCTTAAAATCAAAATTGCTTAAAAACAAATTACTTAACGATTGTAATGCTTTCGATAACCGCGCTTTTTGCGGGGATTACTCTGAAGTTTTTAGCGTTATCGCTCTTTTTGTCTTCAAAATCGCTCTGTTCGTCGTCGGTAAGGACTTCTCCCGAAGTCGAACGACCTTTATAATAATGATAGGTGTCGTTTACTTTAGCGTAAGTAATATATTGACCTTGCCAATTATAAGCGTCGGAATCGGCAGAAACGTCGGTATCGTCTACGTCGCAGTAATAAATGCGAGTTCCGTCTTCGTCTTCGGCAAGGGAGGTTAAAGTTTTGATTTTTTCAAAACTACTCTTGTATTCCCAGCTGTCTTCGTCCGCGTCGGCATCGCCGTCGTCGTCAACGATCATGCCGAAAACGCAATATTTTTTAGCGTCGAACGAGGAAGTTCCGAAAGTTACGGCGACTGTAGCCTTTCCGCTTTCGTAATCGTCTACGTCGCTACGCTTTAAAACGAGAGCGCCGTTTCCGACCGTGAGCTTATTGCCCTTCCAGCCGTTTGCCAAAAATTCGCCTTTTACGGCAGAGCCTTGGTCGATAAAATCGAGCGAGCCGTCGGAATTAAGCTTTGCGTCGCCGAATTGAGCGTAGTCGGAACTTATTCCGCTTATGCAAACGCCGTTGTAATAACCGCTTGAAATAAGGTTTTCGATATGTTCGATGGTTTCGGGCGCGAAGTTTACGTAAAGTTTAGCGTAAACGTCTTGAGTAGAAGCAACGCCGTCTTCATCGTAAAGCGCGATCGTGATTTTTACGCGATGTATTTCGCTACCGTTTTCGATCTCTTTACAAGAGGTGCAAAAACAAAGCGTTGCAATCACCAATAAAGCGGCGGCTATTTTTGTCAATAGTTTTTTCATTATTCACTCCTGATTAGTAGTTTTTTATTTTAAAAGCATTAAGTTAGAAGCATTAAGCCAGGCACAAGCTCGGCTCTAAAAACCGACAAGACAAGCTCGAGCCTACATAGATTTTAACTTAAATTGCCTTTATTGTCAATAGATTTTGCCGAAAATTTAAAATCTTATAAATTTTATCCGTTTTTAGCCGTTAAAAATACAAAACCGTCAAGTTTATCGGCATCGACGTCGTAGCCGATATCGTAAAAATAATAGTAATCGTCGTCGTAATCGTCGATATCGGAATCGCCGCCGCAAGAATCTAAAGCGGTTGCGCCCAAAACGAACGCGACGAAAAGCGCGATGCATATCAAAACAGCCGTTAACACTCGCCAAGGCGAAGTGGGAGTTTTTCCGCTTACCTTGCCCGTATTTCCGTTTACGAGCACGGGGTATTCTTTTTTGCGATATAAATAATTTATCCGATAAACCGGAAGCAAAACGTATTTAAACGTGACCGAGCCGTGCACCGTGGATACGTTTAAATAATCGACCTCGGTGCAGTGATATTTAGCCAGAATAAGCGTTCTAAGCTCTTTATCCATAGCTTTTTTCGCGTCTTTCCAACATTCTTTTAAATCTTTGCTGTAATGCGAGGCGGCATAGCCCGACAAAAACTTTTGCTCGTACGTACAAAGAGTTTCGATTCTGTAAGGCAAAAGCTTTTCAAGCTCGCTTTGCGGCATGTTCCCGCAAGATATAAAAATATCGTCGAAAAGTTTAGAAAAAGTGCCCGAAACGTTATACCATCTTATATAGGTTTCGGTTCTCGTGCCCTTATTCGTCTTAACGGTGCGAGTGTGACGCTCGCCTAAACGACCGTTATATTTGGAAAACGTGTCGCTATCGAAGGTAAAGCAAGGCAAAAATACGCCGCGCATATGTTCGCTTTGTAAGTCTTTTTTAAAACTTTTCGGTGCAAACAGCTTGGCTTTAGCCCATTTTTTTGCCTTTTCGGCGGCTTGCGTCTCCGTAAAAACGAACGGATAAACCGCCGTGGGCTTAATTCCGGGAAGTTCTTCGCTTTCAACGACGTGCGGGGTGCCGCAAAACGGACAACTAGCCGCCACCTCGCCGTTTTTTAAAACGACTTGAGCACCGCAGTTTTCGCAACGAAAAAGCTTGGCTTCACCCTGCCAACTTTCGGCTTCGTCAAAGCCCTTTTCGATATCTTGCTCGCAAACGCGAGTGTTTTTTTCAAAGCTTTCGACAGTGCCGCAATGCGCGCACTTTAAGCTCTGCGTTTGCGGGTCGAAGGTCATATTCCCGCCGCAACGATCGCACTTTATAAACGAAGCCTCGAGCTTATTTTCGCCGGACGGTTCGTTATTTGTGCCCGCAAAGTCGCCTAGGGGCGTTTGTTCAAACAATATAATCTCCTCCGCAAGGTAGCGCGAACACGCAAATCAGTAGTTCCTAACCGATAGTTATATTAGTAGTTGTTGAGCTCCTCTAAAAGTTTGTCGAGCTCGGTTCCGTGAGCGACAACGGCTTGCTCTACGGTTTCCATATGAGCAAAAGCGCAGCCTAAGCAATGCATTCCGTATCTTTGAAGTATAGCAACCGAATCGGGATTGAGGTTTACTACGTCGGATATGAGAGTGTCTTTAGTGATGATTTGTTTTTCCATAATTTTTCTCCCGCCGCGATTAGCGGCTATTTTATTTATTATTCTTCGTTTTATGATTTTTAACGTAATTTTAACATAGTATTTTAAATTTTACTATAATTTTTGCAATTTTCGTTATAATTTTTTGCTTTTTTATAAACTTTTATGCCGATTTCGTTTTAACATTCGTCGTTTTTTTAAAATTTTACCGCAATCGGTTTATGATTTTTTCCGCGTTTTATAATTTTTTATAATTTTATAATTTTTTGCCGCACTCGGGGCAGAATTTAGCGTTTTCGTCCACTTTGTTTCCACACTCGGGACAGAATTTTTTAACGGGCATTTTTGCGCCGCACTCGGGACAGAATTTAGAGCCCGCCGCTACGTTTTTGCCGCACTCGGGACATAGCGCGACCGCTCCGCCCGACGAATTCGAGTTATCCGCAGAATTTGCGTTTTGCGAGGATTTATCGCTAGCTTTAAAGGCGTCCGCAAACACGGAACCCATTCCCGCGCCCGCGCCCAAGCCTACGCCCGCGCCCATAAACGCGCCGCCCATTCCGGGGTTTTTAGCCGCGTCTTTTAAAGCTTCGGCAGCGGCGACTTTCATCATCGTATCGGTAGCGCCGCCCAAAATTCCGAGGCGCGAACGCTCGTCGAGTGCTTTTTCGACCTCGCTGGGAACAGACATGTTTTCGATAACGAGATTGGTCATCGCAAGCCCGATATCCTTAAATGATTGCTGAACTTTATTTTTCGCCGCGTCTTGGAATTCTAACGTATTGCCCGCCAAATCGAGCGCGGAAATCTTGCTTTCGCCTATCGCGTCGGTAAGACTTGAAACGAGCATCCCCATAAGATATTCTTGAATATCTTCGGTTTTAAAGGAAGAATTCGTTCCGAAAAGCTCGCGCAAAAATTTAGGAGCGTCGTCTACTTTATAAGCAAACGAGCCGTAGCCGCGCACCCTTATAACTCCGAATTCGGGATCGCGCATCATAAACGGATTTTGCGTGCCCCATTTGATATTCGTAAATTGTTTGGTGTTTACGAAATACACGTCGAGCGTGATAGGCGTTTCGAACGCGTATTTCCACGAAGCCAGTTTTGTTAAAACGGGCAAAATATTGGTTTTTAAATCGTATAGACCGGGTTCGAACACCTCGGCTATCTGACCTTTGTAAACGAATATCGCAACTTGCGATTCGCGCACGGTAAGCGAGCTTTTGTTGTTCACTTCCTTGCCTCTGTTTTTAAAAGGATATTTGTAAACGATAGTGTTGCGAGTATCGTCTGCCCATTCGATGTTAAGGCGAAATAAATTGCTAAATAATGCCATTTTTATCTTCTCCGTTAAAAATATTATTTT
This sequence comes from uncultured Acidiphilium sp., assembly GCA_964452295.1. Classification (GTDB taxonomy): domain Bacteria; phylum Bacillota; class Clostridia; order Christensenellales; family Borkfalkiaceae; genus HGM11416. The sequence continues at coordinate 10,114 of CAYVKZ010000012.1, read as the reverse complement.
TTACGTCGTGTTTTATTGCTTTTTTCGTTAAAACGCTTTTTAAAAGAACCCACGCCGAGTTTTATCCCGCGCGAGCAAACGACTTTTAAGCTTTCACATGATATAGTATATCATTAAGCCGTAAAAATTTCAATAATTTTTAATTGATTTTCTACGATTTTTTTTCGCGGAAATCGCAAACTTTATTAGAAAGCCGCGCGAATTGCTCCGCCGATAAAACCTCTCCGCGGCACGCGGGAGATAAATCGCAAGAATTTATAAGATTTTCCGCATCCGCTTTGCTGATTTTTAACCCTTGCGATAAATTGTTTGCAAGCGTTTTTCTTCTGGAAGCGAAAGCCGCGCGCACTACCTCGCGATAGACCTCGCGCGAGCGAATATCGTACTTTTGCTCGTTAAAATCGAGCTTTATGACAGCCGAATCGACGTTCGGACGAGGAAAAAACATCTCTCGCGAAACGAAAAACAGTTTTTCGCAGTCGCAAACGGCGTTTACGCCTACGGTTATGGCTCCGTATTCGGGAGTGTCGGGCGCGGCGCAAAGCCTGTCCGCCACCTCGTTTTGCACCATAATTACTATCGAACGGCAATTTTTTGCTTGCTCGACGAACTTCATAACGAGCGGCGACGTGATATAATATGGCAAATTGGCGACGATTACGTACTTTTCGCCTATATGCGCCTCGATTTCCGAAGTTTTTTCACGCATAACGTCGCGAAAAGTAATTTCGCAATTATCCACCCCGCTTAACGCGTCTGCAAGCACGGGCTGAAGCGATTTGTCTATTTCATAGCCGTAAACTTTCCCCGCGCGCTCGCAAAGCCTGTGAGTGAGAGTGCCCGCCCCGCAACCTATTTCCAAAACGACGTCGGTTTTGCTTATATTCGCGCCGTCGACTATTTTATCGAGCAAATTTATATCGCTTATAAAATTTTGACCGTATCTTTTATTAAATTTGAACGAGTGCTTTTGCAAAAGTTCGCTTAGTCTCATAATTATCTTTTTGTCTTTTTCGTTTTTATCGCTTATAAATTTTGTTTATCACAGCCGAATTCGGCTAAACGCGCATTTTAATAAAAATTGAGTTTTTTTAAATGAAAACACTAAATGAAACGCACTTTTTTAAATAATTCGGAAGCATTTTTCGAGGCTAAAGCCATAAGCTCCGCAACCGAAATTCCAAGCTCTAAAGCCGCCCTTTCATAAATATATTTGATATTCGCGGGCTCGTTGCGCTTGCCGCGCTTAGGCTCGGGGTTCATATACGGACAGTCCGTTTCGAAAACTATCCTGTCTCTAGGAAGCGCCTTTAAAACTTCGCTCCTTTTGGAATTTTTAAAAGTCAGCGAGCCGCCGAACGCAAAATACGCGCCTAAATCGAGGTAGGTTTTTGCGGCTTCAACGCTTTCGGAATAGCAATGCATCAAAAAGCCGTTTTTAATATGCGACTTGTTAGCCTTTAAAATATCGGTCACTTCCTTGCTAGCCTCACGCGAGTGAACTATGAACGGAAGCCCGATATCGTCCGCCAAAGATATTTGACGAGCAAACGCTTCTTTTTGCTCGTTTAAATGCTCGTCGCCGTAGTGGCGGTCTATTCCTATCTCGCCCGCAGCAACGCATTTTTCGCCGCACAAAAGTTCAATAAGTGCGGCTATAGCACCATTATCGAGGGTTTCGCAGTCTGAAGGATGAACGCCCGCCGCGTAAAAAATATGCTCTCTTTCGTTTGCAAAATCGCGCGAAGCAATAGAAGAAGAAACGTTATACCCAACGACTATTATATTCTTAACGCCCGCCTCTTTTGCCCTATTTAGCACCTCTTGCGCATCGGTAAAACACTCGTCGGTTAAATGCGCGTGAGTATCTATCATCTTACCACGCTCCCGTCGGGCATAGCGTCGTTAGGCTCGATTAAAGTGACTTTGCCGTCCTTTTCGGCACAGAGCACCATGCCTTGGCTTTGAACGCCGCAAAGTTTTGCCGCTTTTAAATTGTACACCACGACGACTTTTTTGCCTACTAATTCTTCGGGCGAGTAATATTGCGCGATTCCGCTGGCGACGACTCGTTCTTCGTCGCCGATTTTTAAAGTGAGTTTTAAAAGTTTTTTGCTCTTTTCAACCCTTTCGCACGCGGTTATAAGCGCGGTTTTTAACGATATTTTGGCAAAGTCTTCAATGGTTATTTCGTCAAATTTTTCGTCCTCTTTTTCGTTTTTTTCAATGCTTGCGCCGTTTTCGGTTTTTTCGGCGGGAGTCGCGTATTTTTGCGCATAAAACGCCGCGGTTTCGTTTATTTTATCCGCGTCGATACGAGCAAAAAGCGTTTCGGGATTTTCTTCGACCTTGTTTCCGTCGGGATAAAGCCCGAATTCGGACAAACTTTCGAACGAACGCTTAGGCGCGTTTAGCTGAGCCAAAGCTTTTTCGCTCGTTTCGGGCATAAACGGAGCCAAAAGCGTAGAAGCAATAGCTATCGTTTCCACGAGGTTATACAGCACCGTTTTTAGTTTTGGCGCGTCCGCCTCGTTTTTTGCGAGCACCCAAGGCTCGGTTTGGTCGATATATTTATTGGCTCTGCGCAAAAGTGTGAAAATTTCGCCGAGCGCGTCGCTTATTCTGCATTGTTCCATAAGTTCGGCGACCTTTCCGCACGTACCTTTAGCGAGCGAGATAAGCTCGCCGTCGACGTTTTCGTCAAAGCAAACGCCGCCTTTTTCGACAACTCCGCCGAAATATTTATTGCACATCGCCACGGTGCGCTTTAGCAAGTTGCCGTAAACGTTTGCAAGGTCCGAATTTATCTTGTCTGCCATAAGCTGCCACGAAACGAGACCGTCGTTATCGAACGGCATGCTCGAAAGCACGTAATATCTGACCGCGTCCACGCCGAAAACGTCTGCTAAATCGTCGGCGTAAAGCACGTTGCCTTTCGACTTAGACATCTTGTCGCCACTGCTTAAAAGCCATGGGTGACCGAATACTTTTTTAGGAAGCGGCAACCCCAGAGCCATCAAGAAAATGGGCCAATAAATAACGTGGAATCTTATTATATCCTTGCCGATTACGTGCAAATCCGCGGGCCAATTTTTGCAAAAAATCTCCGAGTTCGTGCCGCCTTCTTCGTATCCTATACCCGTTATATAGTTGGTTAACGCGTCGAGCCAAACGTAAACTACATGCTTATCGTCGAAATCGACGGGAATTCCCCATTTAAACGACGTACGCGAAACGCACAAATCCTGAAGCCCGGGCAGTAAAAAGTTATTCATCATCTCGTTACGGCGCGAAACGGGCGTTATAAAATCGGGGTGCGCATTTATATATTCGATTAAAGCGGGGGCGTATTTGCTCATTTTGAAAAAGTAGGCTTCTTCGTGCGCTTTTTTCACCTCGCGACCGCAGTCGGGACACTTGCCGTCTACTAGCTGACTTTCCGTCCAGAAAGACTCGCAAGGGGTGCAATACCACCCTTCGTAAGAGCCTTTGTAAATATCGCCTTGCTCGTAAAATCTTTTAAATATTTTTTGAACTTGCTTAACGTGGTCTTCGTCGGTCGTGCGAATGAACTTGTCGTAAGAAACGTTCATTTTTTTCCAAATCGCCTTGATTTGATCCGAAACCTCGTCGACGTATTGTTTCGGAGCCTTGCCCGCGTTAGCCGCTTTTTCTTCTATTTTTTGTCCGTGCTCGTCCGTACCGGTCTGAAAAAACACGTCGTAACCCTGAGCTCGTTTTAATCTGGCAATGCTGTCGGTCAAAATCGCCTCGTACGTGTTGCCGATATGCGGCTTAGAGGACGTATAAGCTATCGCCGTAGTTATATAATATTTTTTGCTCGCGTTTTTCATGATAAAACACCTCTTAAAATACTTCGTCGCACATAATTTTAAAAGTTAAAAGCTTAAAGCGCTTAAAAAACTTAAAATTGCCGCGACTAAAAAACGTAAGTTTACTTATTTATCGATTATATTATACTAAAAAATATTTTTTTTGTAAAACGTAATCAATCATACGGCGAGAATTAAAAGCATATTCTTTTAGCATGAACGCTATTTTTTTGATTTTTTGCACGCTTGCGCTAACGTTAACGGCGATTTTTTCGCCGCAAAGCACTCTTTCCAGCATGCTTAACGGCGTAGATAAAGCCATAAAACTTTCGGCTGCGATGCTCGGAGTTTACGCTTTATGGCTCGGAACCTTCGAGATAGCCGAACGTTCGGGGCTTATAAAAAAACTTGCAAAAGTCATTTCTCCGCTTGCCAAATTTTTGTTCGGAGCAAAAAACGTCAAAACGCAAGAGCTGATTTCGCTGAATTTATCGGCAAATTTGTTGGGGGTAAGCGGTTTGGCGACCCCCGCGGGCGTTGCCGCATGCGAGGCTTTAGAACGCGAAAACAATCAAAGCGGCGCGCAAACGCTTTTAGTCGTAGCCGCAACTTCCGTTCAGCTTTTGCCTCTTTCGGTTTTGACGCTTATGGCAAGCTACGGAGCTAAAAACGCAGGCGAAATTATTCTTCCCGCGTTTTTATCGGGCGCGGTTTCGACCGTCGTCGGAATTTCGCTTATGAAAATTTTCAGTCGTGAACGCGAAAATACGGCAAAAAATTTAACGAAAAAAACGCCGATTGAAAAAACGTCGGCGAAAAAAATAAGGGATTTTTAAAATGCAACGAGCGATGACCGCGGTTTTGCCCGCTTTTATACTCATAATATTTTTGTGCGGCGCGATAAAAAAAGTAAATTTATACGATTCGTTCGCGGCCGGGGCAAAAAGGGCTTTTCCGCTAATATTATCTGTTTTTCCGTATCTTGCGGCGATTTTTGTGATGACCGCGCTTATGGAAGCTAGCGGATTAAGCGACTTACTTGTAAAAATTTGCTCACCCGCGCTCGAGTTTTTCGGCATACCCGAAAAACTTTGTAAGCTGGTGCTTTTAAAACCCTTTTCGGGGAGCGGTAGCTTAGCGCTTTTAAGCGAGATTTTCAGCGAATACGGAACCGAAAGTTATCTTGCGCGTTGCGCCGCATGTATTTACGGTTCTTCGGAAACGACTTTTTACGTCACCGCAGTTTACTTTTCGAACGTTAAAAACAAAAAACTTTTTAAGCCGATTTTAATTTCGTTAATCGCCTCGTTATGCTCGTGCGTCTTTGCGTGTTTTATATGCAAAATAATCTAAAACCCCGCCTATAGGTCGATTATCGGCACTTTCATTTTAACAATCAATCTATAACAAAAAAAACAAAAGCGCTACAAAAGCTTAAAGCTTTGCGGCGCTTTTTCGTCATTAAAACACTCGAACCGATTCGGTTAAAAATATATTTATTCAACGAAAAGATCAACTAGCTCAAACGTTCTGCAATCGACCAAGCCGCGATTGGTTAAACGAACTTCGGGCAAGCATGCGAGCGGAATAAGAGCCATCGTCATAAACGGCGAAGGTAGCGCGCAACCTAAATCTTTCCACGCTTTTTCGAGCGAGGCGATTTTTTCGCTCATTTTTTGCAAAGGAAGGTCGCTCATAAGCCCCGCGATGGGCAATTCGACAATGCCCAAGATTTTGCCGTTTTTAACGGCGACCATTCCGCCGCCGCATTCTATCAACGCGTTTGCGGCTATAGCCATATCTTCGTCGTTACTGCCTACGACGAGCAAGTTATGCGCGTCGTGCGAAACTGTTTGCGCAAGCGCGCCGTCCTTTATGCCGAGCCCTTTTACGAACCCCATGCCTTTTGTGCCCGTTTTGCGGTGACGCTCGAAAACGACGGCTTTTAATACGTCTTGTTCGGGATCGGCATGCAACAATCCGTCGCTTGATTTTAAAACGATATGCCTATCGAACGTGCCCACCTTGGCGGGAATAAGTTCGATTGCGTGAACCTTGTTCGTTTCGCCCTTGGCACGCATTTCGAAATCGGCGGCGGTCAGCTTATCCAAATGCACGGAGTGAGTTGCTTCGTGCGGGTAAGTATAGGACGAAAACTCGTATGCCATCACACCGTTTTCGGCAACGTGCGCGCCGTCGATGAACACGTCGGTAACGTGGCATTCGTTTAAATTATCGATTAAAACGAAATCGGCGCACTTAGACGGAGCGACCGAACCCATTTCGTGATCCAATCCGAAACACTGCGCGACGTTTATCGTAACCATTTGAATAGCGGTAACAGGATCCACGCCCTCTTGAATCGCGCGCTTTACGATATAATCGAGGTGCCCGCTTTCTTGCAGAGTGTGCGGATGCGTGTCGTCCGATATGAGGCAAGCGAAACGAGCGTCTATTTTATTTTCGGTTATCGATTTTACCACTTCTTTTAAATCGTGCCAAGCGGAACCTTCGCGCAACATGGCATACATTCCCAAGCGCATTTTGGCAAGAGCGTCCTCTGCGCGGGTGGATTCGTGGCAACATCTAACGCCCGAGGCTATATACGAATTTAACCCCTTACCCGTTTCGGGCATGGAATAATGCCCCGTTACCGTTTTGCCAGCTTTTAACGTTTCGCCTATTATCGCGTGAGTTTCGGGATTGGAATAAATTACCCCCGGGAAATTCATCATTTCGCCGAGTCCCACGCATTCGTCCCATTTCATGGTTTCGGCTACGTCGCTCGAGTTTATGCTCGAACCCGTGTCTTCGAACCCGGGAACGGCGGGAACGCACGAAGGAGTGGTCATCATAGCCTTAAGCGGCGTTCTTTTGGCGTCTTCGAGCATGTATTTAACGCCGTTTAAACCGAGAACGTTGCAAATTTCGTGCGGGTCCATAAAAATTCCGGAAGTGCCGTGCGGAATAACGGCTTTCGCGTATTCGCCGGCGGTAAGCATAGAAGATTCCACGTGAATATGTCCGTCCATAAACGCCGGGGCAAGATACTTTCCGTTTGCGTTAATTACCTGCGTTTCTTGCCCGACGCAATGTTCGCAATCGCCGACCATGGCTATTCTGCCGCACGCAACCGCAACCGAAACGTTTTCGATAATTTCATGCGTGCAAACGTTGATTAGTTTTGCGTTCTTAATTACGAGTTCCGCCTTTTTTATTCCTTGCGCGACAGCCGATAACGTTGCCGAACATTCCCACAAAGGTTTTTTTGCAAACTTGTTAACCATTTTTTAGTCTCCTTTAATTTTTGTCGTTTTTTTGCGTGTCTAAAAATTCTTTTGCTATTTTCGATATTTCGCAAAACTTACCCGAAGCGATAAGGTCGCGGCGAACGAGTTCCGCACCCACGCCTACTCCGCTTGCCCCGGCGGACAAATATTCGCCTACGTTAGCCGAAGTTATTCCGCCGAAAGCGATTATCGGCAAAAGCCCGCCGAGCGGAGCTTTTAAAGCGGAAATATACTTCGCTCCGCATTCGCTTGCGGGGAAAATTTTAACCATATCCGCTCCGCAAGCCCAGGCGCGCTTGACTTCGCTCGGCGTAAACGCGCCCGCTATAAATAAAATTCCGCGCTTTTTAGCCGCCGAAATTATATCTTTATCCGTATCCGGCGCAACGCAAAACTCTGCGCCCGCTTTAACCGCGATTTCTAAACGCTCCGCCGTTATTACGGTGCCCGCGCCTATATGCATTTTTCCTTTAAACGCGCTTACCGCGGCAGAGACTTGTTCGCCCGTTTGCTCGTCCGACTTAACGCCGAACGCTATCTCGGCGCAAGTTACGCCGCCATCCGATAACGCGGAAAGAAGTTTTATAAGGTCGCTATCCCACACGTCGCGAATAACGACTATCGTTTTAGTTTGCAAAATCTGATTGATTACGGCTGAATTCATAAAATCAAAGCCCCTTTTTATCTAAATAATTACAAGCGAAAAACGCGGCGAGCGCCCCGTCCGACATAGCCGTCGTAAGTTGGCGCATGCCTTTTGCGCGGCAATCGCCCGCCACGAACAACCCATCCGTTTTAGTGAACACGCCCGCGTCCGAAAAATCGCCATCGTTACAAAAATATCCGCTTTTATCGAGCGTTGCCAAGCCCGCAAATAACGAATTATCCGGCACCTGCCCGATCGCGACGAATACCGCGGGCACGTTAAGCCGCTTTACCTCTTCGGTTTTTAAAAGTTTATACTCGACAGATTCGAGCGAATCTTCGCCGATAAAACCCGTTACCGAAGTAAAAGGCATTATAACCGCGTTTTCGCGCGAGCGAAGCCTGTTTTCGAGCTCTTTATCGCCGAAAAATTTATCCGACCAGGTTAAAACGTAAACCTTAGAACAAATATTGCAAAGCAAAAGCGCGTATTGCATGGCGGTGTTGCCGTCGCCTATCAAAGCGACTTCCCTATCCTTATAAAAATGCCCGTCGCATAAAGCGCAATAATAAACGCCTCTGCCCAAAAGCTCTTTTTCACCCCTCACGCCTATATGCTTATGCTTTACGCCGACCGCCCCGATTACCGCGTGCGCCTTAAATTCGTCGTAATCCGTTTTTACGATAAATTCGTCGCCCTCTTTGATTACGGAGGTGACTTTGTCGTATTCGATTTCGACGCCTTTTTCGGATATTTGCTCGAACGCTTTATCCGCAAGCTCCAATCCGCTTATTTCTTTTATCGTGGGGAAATTTTCGACCTTGGGCGAGTTTGCGATTTGCCCGCCTACTGCCTCGCTTTCGAATATGCGAACGCTTTTACCGTTCCTTAAACAATTGAGCGCGGCGGTCATGCCCGCCATTCCGGCGCCTATTATTATTACGTCGTCCATTTTAAAGTCCTTTTTTGCTACGGCAAAGCCTTTAAGCCCCGCCCACACTGTGATTTTATTTTTATTTTTTATAAATCGTTTTTAAAAAAGCCGCACGAAAGTGCCGATAATCGACCTATAGCCGCACTTTTTAAAAAACGTTAGCCCTCGCCGCTTTCACGGCAAGGGCGTTTTAAATTGGTTTTAAACTTAATTACTTTCTTAAATTCGCGTCGAAGAAGCCGCGGATTTCGCTTTCGTTACGATAAATTTCGAATCCGCCGTTTTCGGTGGGAACGACGAGCGACGGCGCGCCGGTTATGCCGTAAGCGCCTACCAAGCTCCTGTTTTCGTAACAATCGACTACCGTATAGTTAACCCCGTTTTTATCGAAAAGCGCTTTTATCGCCTTACAACGCGGGCAGGTTGCCGTCGTAAACAAGGTTAAACCTTTGATTTCGGAGCTACCCGAAACTTCGGTTTCGCATTCTTGAGCGCCGCCTTCGTGATGCTTGGGTTGATATTTCGGGTTTAAAACGTCGTAAAGCTTTCTCGACTTAAACTCTTGCATTTTGCCCTCGTTCCAGTTTTGAACGGGACGATAATATCCGGTTATACGGCTGTAAACTTCGGTGGATTCGCCGCATTCGGGGCATTTATAAACCTCGCCGTTTATATAACCGTGCTTTCTGCAAACAGAATAAGTGGGCGAAAGCGTGTAATAAGGAAGTTTGTAGTTTTCGGCAATTTTTCTGACCAAGTTGGCTGCCGCTTTCCAATCGGGAAGTTTTTCGCCTAAAAACGCGTGGAATACCGTGCCCGAAGTGTAAAGCGTTTGCAATTCGTCTTGAATTTCCAAAGCGGAGAATACGTCTTCGGTGTATCCTACGGGAAGGTGCGAACTGTTAGTGTAATAAGGGGTTTCGCCGGGCTTCGCCGCGGTTATTATGTCAGGATAATCTTTAACGTCGTGCTTAGCCATACGATAAGTAGTGGACTCTGCGGGGGTTGCCTCTAAGTTGTAAAGGTCGCCGTATTCCTCTTGATAATCCGAAAGCCTTTCGCGCATGTGGTTGAGCACTTCTTTGGTGAACTCTTGAGCGGTTTTATCCGTAAGGTCGCGGCGAATCCACTTGGCGTTGAGACATGCTTCGTTCATTCCGATAAGACCTATCGTAGAGAAGTGGTTCGCGAACGTGCCGAGATAACGTTTTGTGTAAGGATAAAGACCCGCGTCTAAAAGTTTGGTGATAACCGTTCTTTTGATTTTGAGCGAACGCGCCGAAATATCCATAAGCCTATCGAGCTTTTTATAAAAATCCGCTTCGTCGACCGCGCTATAAGCGATACGCGGCATGTTGATGGTTACTACGCCGACAGAGCCGGTGCTTTCGCCGCTGCCGAAGAATCCGCC
>CAYVKZ010000011.1:0-40207 GCA_964452295.1 uncultured Acidiphilium sp. | reverse complement strand
AACGCAAAAACGTTTATTTGTGTTTTTACGGGCTCGATACCCTTTGCGATATATACTTAAACGGCGAACTTTTAGACAGCGTTTCGAATTTTCATTTGGAATATCGCTATAACGTTCGCGAGCGTTTGCGCGCGGGCAAAAACGATATAAAACTGTATTTTCGTTCGGCTGTAAATTATATTAACGAAAAAGAAAAAGAATATCCGCTCGCTTGCTACGGCACGGCGGACGGCAGGCACGGCGCGCTTTTCGGGTTCGGTCAGATAAGAAAACCCGGTTATTCTTTCGGCTGGGATTGGGGACCCTGTCTTCCGGACGCGGGCATTCATAAGCCGGTCGCGCTCGAATGTTACGACGATAAAATCGAAGATTTTTCAGTGCTTCAAAGCCACGAGGAAGACGGCTCCGTTTCGCTTGAAATCTGCGCCGAAACGCTTAGCGGAAAGCAATGCGAAATAACTTTAATCGCGCCCGACAAAACGAAGCGCACTGCCGTCACGCAAAACGGCAAAGCACAAATAAAAATAGAAAAGCCCGAGCTTTGGTGGCCTAACGGATACGGTGATCAGCCGCTTTACAACGTAACGGCGGTTATTTCAGGCTCGAGCGAGCAAGACGAATATTCTAAAAAGAGCTTACGCATAGGGCTTCGCGTTTTAAAAGTTTTAACGAACAACGATTGCTACGGCAGGGAATTCACGATAGAAGTAAACGGCGTTAAAATTTTCGCTATGGGCGCGAATTTTATCCCCACTCGCGTTATAATCTCCGAGCAAAATCGCAAACTTATCGAAGACTTGACGGATACGGCGGTCAAGTCGCACTTCAACATTTTGCGCGTATGGGGTGGCGGAATGTACGAAAGCGAGGATTTTTACAATCTTTGCGACGAAAAAGGCTTGCTCGTTTGGCAAGATTGCACCGTCGCTTGCACTCAGGTGCGGACGGATAAAGAACTTGCCGACAATTTAGAAAAGGAATTGCGTCTGCACGCAAAACGCATAAAATCGCACCCGTCGCTTGCTTTAATCGCGGGCAATAACGAAGTGGAGCAAATGATTTTAGACGAAGTTAAGCCCGAAGATTTGCCACGTGTTAAGGCGGAATACGTGCAGATTTTCGAAAAGCATATTCCCGCGGTTTTAAAAGAAGTCGCGCCCGAAGTGTTTTATTGGCCAAGCTCTCCGTGTTCGGGCGGGAATTTTTACAAAACGCACGATCCGAACTTCGGCGACGGGCACTATTGGGGGTGTTATTCCGCTTTCGATTCGCTCGATAAATGCCGCGCCGAATATCATAGATTTTTGTCCGAGTTCGGTTTTCAGGCGTATCCGCCCATTAAAACCGTAATGGAATTCGCCGAAGAAAAGGATTTAAATCCCGCCTCGCCGGTTATTGATAATCATCAGCGTTCGTTGGCGGCTAATCGCTCGTTCGGCGACAGAATTATGGGAAGATATTTATACCCGCAAAATTTCGGCGATTTCGCTTACGCCACGCAAATGATGCAGGTTGAAACGATAAGATGCATCGTCGAGCATTTACGCGCTAACCGCGGTCGTTGCATGGGCGTAATTTATTGGCAGTTAAACGATTGTTGGCCCGTTATTTCGTGGTCGTCCGTCGATTGGAAAAACCGTTATAAACCCCTTCAATACGCGGTAACTCGCATGTATTCGCCGATAATGGTAACCGCCGAAGAGCGCGATTATACGATGGACGTTTACGTTTCCGCCGAGCGCGCGGGCATAAGAGAAGCGACTTTGCGTTTAAGCGTAAAAACTAACGAAAACAAGTCTTGCTACATCGAAGAGCGCAAAATAAAAATCGTCGATTTTAAAGCCGAAAAGGTGCGCGAATTTAATTTCGAGGCGTATTTGAAAGGGCACGAAAACAATCGCTACGTTCACGTAGAACTTTTAAGCGATAATAAGGTTGTTTCGCAATATATTTACGTTGCGGTTAAGCCTAAGGCGTTTAATTATTTGCCGCCCGAGTATAAGCTTTCGGTTAAACGCGACGGCGAAAAAATATTTTTAAACATAGCAAGTTCGGTGTTTGTCGATTCCGTCGTTTTGGATACGCTTTCGGATATAGAGTTTTCGGATAATTTATTGTATATAACAGATGACGCCCCCGCTAAAGTAGAGCTTAAAAACGCCGAAAATCTCACCGACGAGCAGATTGTTTCGGCTTTAGAGATAAGAAGCATTTACGATATAGCGGTTATACATTGAAGAATCGAACCAAATAAATTTTAGCGGCGCGATTCTCTAATGGTTATGCAAAACTAGATAACTTCGGCCTTTTTAATAACCTCAACTTTTTTAATAGACAAAAAAACACACGCAAAACTTAAATTGCGTGTGTTTTTTTTTGGTGTCGAGAATGAGACTTGAACTCACACGGTGTTTACCATACGCCCCTCAAACGTACGCGTCTGCCAATTCCGCCATCCCGACGAATATAATCGCACCGAATAAAAGTGCACGAATAAAATAGGGTAAAGGTCGCACTCGATTTAAGCGATGCGCAAACTTCTCGTATATAATACATTTTTTATTTCGATATGTCAACGATTTTGGCGGTGTTTTTCAATAATTTTTTCTAAATTTTTCGCATATCGATTGATATATTTTCGTTAATGTGCTATTATATAGAAAAAACAATAGGAAGTGCTTTATGAACGAGGTTTTAGAAAATATAGTAACTCGCAGAAGCGTGCGCTCTTTCGAGCAAGGCAAAAAAATCGAAAAAAACGTTTTGGAAGATATAGTAACGGCGGGGCTTTTCGCGCCCAGCGCGCTTAATCGTCAGCCGGTATGTTTGACGGTCGTCGCGGACGAAAAAATTATACGCAAACTTTCGCTCGCGGTCGGAAAGGCTATGCTGCGCGACGAAAAATACGATTTTTATTCGCCCGCGGCTATTATAATCACGTCGTGCGAGCGCGAAAGCAAATTCGTTAAAGAAGATACCGCTTGCGCACTTGAAAATATGTTTTTATATGCACATTCCGTGGGTATAGGCTCGGTTTGGATACATCAACTGGTGCAAACTTGCGATAATCCAGAGGTGCGCGAAATTTTATGTTCTTTGGGTGTTCCGTCCGATCACGTCTGCGGCGGAATGGCTGCGCTCGGTTATCCGGCAGAGCTTCCCGAAAAAGATTTAACCAGAAAGGGTAAAGTTAATTATATTCTTTAATTTTTCGTTTCGGCTTGCAGCTTCTGTTTTATCGATGCGGATTATGCCGCATTAACCGCTTCATAAAAAAAGTTTTGCTTATTTTAAAAATAGACGAACGTTTGTTTGATTTTTAAAAACAAAAGTGATAAAATTATTTTAAAGTTGCGCGTTTTATAAATAAGGTCGGCTTATTTTACGCAAAATAATCGCGATATGCTCGATAAAGAATGTGAACGAACCTTAAAACGCATAACCGAGCTGTGCTCGGGCGGTTATACTGTGCTTTGCGACGAAGATTTTGTCGGAATAAACGACGCCGAAAGTTGTATTTTCAGGCTTTCGGAAAGCGGGTATATTTCGCTGAAATACGCTCGCGGCGGCGAATATTTTTTGGCGCTTGAAAAATCGGGCGCGGAATATTTTTCAGAGCAACAAAACAAATTGATATTTAAAAGCGTTTTGCGGCGCGAATGTGCCTCGTTTTCGTTTTGGGGCGCTTTTTCGGGCGGCGTTTTCGCCGCAGTCGCGGCGTTTGCGCTTTACGCGCTGATGCGGGCGGTGTTTTATGCTTAAACGTAAAGAACGTGCCTGTTTAAACGCTTTAATTATCGGATTTTCCAAAACAGGCGGCGGGTGCGTAAAACGGCTCGTTTCATTTGAAAAATTGCGCGTGGAATTAGGCGGAAAGTCGGATTTAAGCGAAGAAGAACTTCGCGGATTGTTAAAAACGCTCGAAGAAGAAGATTATATCGAAGTCGTTTACACCGACAGACACGGCGAACCCTTTTTATATCTAACTCTAAAAAAGAGAGGCTCGCGCTACAACGAAGAACTGCGCGAAAACAAAAACAAACTGCTTTTTAAGCTTTTGCTTGCGATGCTTTCGGCGCTCGTAACCTTTGTGGCAGGCAGAATTTTATACGCGATTTTTTCGTAAAAACAACTTGGTTTTAATAAACGAAAAAACGAAAGCGAAAAAACTCAAAAGTCACCCTATAGGTCGATTAACGGCACTTTCGCGTAAAACGGGCGAAAAAGTGAAAAAATATGCAAAAACCGCGCTATAGGTCGATTAACGGCACTTTCGCGCAAAAAAACAAAAATACGGAGCTTTTTTATGGAAGATAAAAAATTCATTATTCATTCCGAATTTAAACCTACGGGCGATCAACCTCAGGCTATAAAAAAGCTAACCGAGGGGTTTAAAGACGGGCTTCGCTCGCAAGTGCTTTTAGGCGTTACCGGCAGCGGTAAAACGTTTACGATGGCAAACGTGATACAAAATTTACAACGTCCGGCACTCGTTATCGCGCATAACAAAACGCTTGCGGCTCAGCTTTGCAACGAGCTTCGCGAGTTTTTTCCCAAAAACAGGGTTGAATATTTCGTTAGCTACTACGATTATTATCAGCCCGAATCCTACATTCCGCAAACGGATACTTATATCGAAAAAGACCTTTCCATAAACGACGAAATAGATAAACTTCGCCACAGCGCGACTTTTGCCTTGCACGAGCGGCGCGACGTTATCGTGGTTGCTTCGGTTTCGTGCATATACGGCTTGGGCGCGCCCGAAGAATATTATAATTTGGCGATATCGCTTCGACCCGGACAAAAGCTCGACCGCGACGATTTTATGCGCAAACTCGTTTCGATTCAATATGAGCGCAAAGATATAGATTTTCAGCGTTCCTCTTTTAGAGTTCGCGGCGACGTGGTGGAGGTTTTTCCGTCGTCCAACTCCGAAATAGTACTGAGAATTGAGTTTTTCGGCGACGAAATAGACAGAATATGCGAAACGGACTTCGTTACGGGCAGAATAATATCCGAACTTAAACACGCCGTGATTTTTCCCGCAAGCCATTACGCCGTTTCGAGCGGAACTATGGGCAAAGCTCTCGGAAATATCGAGGCGGACATGATTTACGAAGTTGCCGAACTCGAAAAAGAAGGCAAACTTTTAGAAGCTCAGCGTTTAAAGCAACGCACGTCTTACGATTTAGAGATGATGAGCGAAATAGGTTATTGCAGCGGCGTCGAAAACTACAGCAGATATTTCGACGGACGCGCTCCGGGGCAACCGCCTTTCACGCTTTTAGACTATTTTCCGGACGATTTTATATTGTTCGTAGACGAAAGCCACATGACGCTTCCGCAAATACGCGCGATGTATAACGGCGATCGCTCGCGAAAGAAAAACCTCGTCGATTTCGGTTTCCGCCTTAGCTCGGCTTACGATAATCGTCCGCTTACGTTCGACGAATTCGACGCGCGCGTAGGGCAGATGTTATGTATATCGGCAACCCCCGCAGAATACGAATTATCCCGCGCGGGGCAGGTGGTGGAGCAACTTTTACGCCCGACGGGGCTTATAGATCCGCCCGTCGAAATAAGAAAAACAGCGGGGCAGATAGACGATCTTTTAAGCGAAATCAACGCTACGATAAAAAGCGAAGGTCGCGTTCTTATAACCACGCTCACCAAAAAAACGGCTGAAAGCCTTACCGATTATTTAAAAGAGCGCGGCAAAAAGGTGCGATATATGCATTCGGATATAGATACTCTGGAGCGTATAGAGATAATCGGCGAACTTCGCCGCGGCGATATAGACGTTTTAGTCGGCATAAACCTTTTGCGCGAGGGGCTCGATATCCCCGAAGTTAAGCTCGTCGCCATATTAGACGCCGATAAAGAGGGCTTTTTGCGTTCCGAAACCGCGCTCGTTCAAACGATAGGCAGAACGGCGCGAAACAGCGAGGGCAGAGTTATAATGTATGCCGACCAAATAACGCAGAGCATGCGCCGCGCGATAGACGAAACAAATCGCCGCAGAAGCTTGCAGAGCGAGTATAATAAGGCGCACGGCATAACGCCGAAAACGATAATTAAACCTATTTCGAACACTCTCGAAATAACGCAAAAGGCAGATAGGACCAAGGACGTAGCTAAAAAAGACATTCCCGACGAAATCGAAAAGTTAAAAGCGCTTATGAAAGTGGCTCAAAACAATTTAGACTTCGAAAAATGCATAGAAATCAGGGATACGATTGCAAAACTAAAACTAAAAATGCGCGGCTGAACGCCGTTAAAACTTGATAAAAAACGAACATGATAGACAGCATAAAAATAATCGGAGCAAAAGAGAATAATTTAAAAAACGTGAGCCTTACGATTCCTCGCGATAAGTTGGTGGTTTTCACGGGCGTTTCGGGTAGCGGAAAATCCACGCTCGCGTTCGACACGATATTTGCCGAGGGACAGCGCCGCTACGTCGAAAGCCTTTCGAGCTATGCGCGAATGTTTTTGGGGCAGATGCAAAAACCGGACGTCGAAAAAATCGAGGGGCTTTCCCCCGCAATATCGATCGACCAAAAAACGACTAACAACAATCCGCGCTCCACGGTGGGCACGGTAACCGAAATATATGATTATTTCAGGCTTTTGTTTGCGCGGGCGGGCGTTCCGCATTGCCCCGAGTGCGGCAGAGAAATTCGCCGCCAAACGGTAGACGAAATCTGCGATAAAGTTATGGCTATGGAAGCGGGTAGCAAAATTTTAGTAAACGCGCCTATAGCTCGCGGCAAAAAAGGCGAGTTTAAAAAAGAGCTCGAAAGTTTTAGAAAAAGCGGCTACGTGCGCGTGGATATAGACGGCGTTACCTACGAACTTTCCGAAGAAATCAAGCTCGAAAAAAACGTTAAGCACAACGTAAGCGTCGTGGTAGACCGACTTATCGTAAAGGACGGAATACAAAAGCGCTTGTCCGACAGTTTAGAAGCCGCCATAAAATTAGCCGACGGACTCGTCGTTATAAAGTGCGGCGACGCGGAAACGCTTTATTCAACGAATTACGCTTGCCCAGATTGCGGAATAAGCGTCGAAGAGATAGAGCCGCGGCTTTTCTCGTTCAATAATCCGTTCGGCGCTTGCCCGGACTGCAAGGGCTTGGGCTTCAAAAGCGAAATCTCGCGTGAACTGGTTCTCGGCGACACGTCGCGCAGTCTGCGCGAGGGCGCGCTTTGCATATCGGGTTGGAATTTGGACAGCAGTAAAATTACGCAAATGTATTTTCGCGCGTTGTCTAAAAAATACGGTTTCAGCTTAGACGTGCCCGTTAAAGATTTGCCCGAGGACGTGTTGGATATTCTTTTATACGGCACGCACGGCGAAAAATTGAATTTAACCTACGATACGCGCACTTACCACAGCAATTATCAGGCGGCGTTCGAGGGCGTTATAAATAATTTAGAGCGTCGCTATCGCGAAACGACCAGCGATTATACCAAAGCCGAAATCGAAAGATACATGGTGCAAAAACCATGCAACACGTGCCACGGTAAAAGGCTCAAAAAAGAGGCGCTCGCGGTTACCGTGGGCGGAAAAAACATTGACGAGCTTTGCGCGATGCTTATCGGCAACCTTTTGCAATTCGTAAACGAGCTTAAACTTAGCGAAACGCAAACGCTCATAGCCGAAGGAATACTTCGAGAAATAAAAGCGCGGCTCGGATTTTTAAAGAACGTGGGGCTCGAATATTTAAATCTTTCACGCGCGGCGGGCACTCTTTCGGGCGGCGAAGCTCAAAGAATACGGTTAGCTACCCAAATAGGTAGCGGGCTTACGGGCGTTTTGTATATTTTAGACGAACCGAGCATAGGGCTTCATCAGCGCGATAACGAAAAACTTTTAGCCGCGCTTAAAGGCTTAAGAGATTTAGGCAATACTTTAATAGTCGTCGAGCACGACGAAGATACCATAAGGTCTGCGGATTATATAGTTGATATAGGACCTAAAGCGGGCGTTCACGGCGGCGAAGTGGTCGCGTGCGGTTCGCCTAAGGATATAGCGGAATGTTCGCGTTCGATAACGGGCGATTATTTATCGGGGCGGCGAAAAATAGAAATTCCCGCCGCAAGGGTGCCGCTCGGCGATAATTTTTTAACTGTGCGCGGTGCGGCGCAAAACAATCTTAAAAATATCGACGTAGCTTTTCCGTCGGGTGTGTTAACGGTTGTAACGGGCGTTTCGGGCAGTGGCAAAAGCTCGCTCGTTAACGAAATAGTGTATCCCGCGCTCGCTAACAGGCTTAATCGCGCCAAAGAAGTCGAGGGGAGTTATCGCGAAATAGAGGGCGTAGAAAACTTCGATAAAGTAATCGCGATAGATCAATCGCCCATAGGCAGAACTCCGCGGAGCAACGCCGCCACTTATACGGGCGCGTTCACGCCGATACGCGAGCTTTTCGCTCAAACGCTCGACGCGAAAGAACGCGGATACAACGCCGGCAGATTTTCTTTCAACGTAAGCGGCGGGCGGTGCGAACACTGCTCGGGCGACGGAATAATAAAAATAGAAATGCACTTTTTATCCGACGTTTACGTCCCGTGCGAGGTGTGTAAAGGCGCGCGATATAATCGCGAAACGCTCGCCGTAAAATATAAGGGTAAAAGCATAAGCGACGTGCTCGAAATGACGGTGGACGAAGCCGTCGAGTTTTTCGAAAACGTTCCGCGCGTTTATTCCAAGGTGAAATGTTTGCAAGAGGTAGGTTTGGGTTATATAAAACTCGGGCAACCCGCAACCACGCTTTCGGGCGGTGAGGCGCAGCGCGTTAAACTCGCCACCGAGCTGTCGAAGCGTTCTACGGGCAAAACGATTTATATTTTAGACGAGCCTACTACCGGGCTTTCGACTTACGACGTAGATAAACTTATAAAAATTTTATATAAACTGCGCGAGGGTGGCAATACGATAATAGTAATCGAGCACAACTTAGACGTGATAAAAGTTGCGGATTATATAATCGATTTAGGTCCCGAAGGCGGCGACGGCGGCGGAACGATAGTCGCAAAAGGCACTCCCGAACAAATAGCCGAAATCGAGCAAAGCCACACGGGCAGATTTTTAAAAAAACTGCTTGCCGAAAGTAAATAACTCAAAGGAAAAGTTTTTTATGATAAGAGACGAATTTAAAAACGACACCAAAAAACAGACCGAACAAAAAATTAAAAATAAAAAAGAAGCCTCGCACGACAGAGCGTTTTACGCAAAAAAAATATCGACTTACAGCGAGCTTTTCGGTCCGGTAAAATTTTCAACGATAACATGCCTCGTGTGCTTTATTTTAGCAGGGGGGATGTACGTTTTAACTCGCATTATATCTCCCGAAACCGAAAAAAGCGTGCTGGGTATTATATGCGTGGTTCTTGCGGCGCTTTTAATAGTATGGGCGATCGCATGGTTTGCGATAATCGCGCCGATGCTCAGAAAAAAAGTGGTCGAATACAAGCAAAAATTAGCCGAATTCAATGCGTCTTACGTTCAGCGTTATAAAAAATAAAAACAAATCGAGTTTGCGCTTATGACCTATTTTATTTCCGATATTCACGGGGAATACGAGTTGTTTTTGCGCCTTTTGGACGAAATTCGCTTTTCTTCTTCCGATGAAATTATAATTTTAGGCGATATGATAGATAAAGGCGAACGCTCCGTTTCGCTTGTCGATTTTATCGCCGAATTGCCTAACGCTTTTGTTATTATCGGCAATCACGAATACGAATTTTTAAAGCGATACAGCGGGCTTATGCGCGAATTCGACGGCGGAAACGCCGATTACGTTTTGCAAAAACTCTCGGCTGATTTTTCGCCGAACGATAAAAAACTTTCGTGGGGAACGGTCGATTTTTTAGAAAGTTTACCCGCTTATATCGAGCGCGAAAATTTTATTTGCGTGCATGCGGGGCTTTCGGTCGGTTTGTCGGGTGAAATTTTGCCTATGAGCGGGCAAGACGAACGCGTTTTGGTTTACGACCGTCGCTTTAAAGAAAAAGATTTTTATATAAATCAAAGCCAAAAGACGGTGCTTTTCGGACATACCCCTTGCTCTTATGAAAATTTTAGCGGTAAGTTCATAAAAACGCCTAAAAACGGAGTTTTAAATCCGTTAAGAGTAAGCGATTATTCTAAAATTCGATTGGATTGCGGCGTTTATTTAACGGGGCTTTTAGGCGCGCTCAGGCTCGAGGACATGCGCGAATTTTATGTTAAAAAACCGCTTTAAGCATTGCGCGAGCCGGTTATCGTAAAAAAAACTGGAGGTTTTATCATGGAATATGCAACTTTATACAACGGCGTTAAGATGCCGAAGCTCGGTTACGGCGTTTATCAGGTGGGTAAAGCGGAGTGCGAAACTTGCGTTTTAACCGCGCTCGAAACGGGTTATAGGCATATCGACACCGCGCAGAGTTATTTTAACGAAGAAGAGGTTGGCTCGGCGATTCAAAAATCGGGCGTAAACCGCGACGAAATTTTTCTTACGTCTAAGGTGTGGATAGAGCACTACGGTTACGAGCAAACAAAGAAATCGGTTGAAGAGTCGCTTAAAAAATTAAAAACGGATTATATCGATTTAATGCTTTTGCATCAACCGTTTTCCGACGTTTACGGCGCGTGGCGCGCCTTAGAGGAATTTTATGAAGCGGGCGTTTTGCGCGCGATAGGCGTAAGCAATTTTTACCCGGACAGACTGGTGGATATTTGCAACTTCGCGCGGATAAAACCTATGGTAAATCAGGTGGAAACGCATCCTCACAATCAGCAAATCGTCGCGCACGAGTGGATGAAAAAATACGGCGTGGCGCATGAAGCATGGGCGCCTTTCGGCGAGGGCAGAAACGGCTTGTTTGCCGACCCCACGCTTGTAAAAATAGGCGAAAAATACGGAAAAACCGCCGCTCAGGTAATGCTTAAATGGGCTATCTCGCGCGACGTTATCGTAATTCCTAAATCCGTTCGAGCCGAAAAAATCAAAGAAAATTTCAACGTTTTCGATTTTGATTTGACCGAAGCGGACATGGCTGAAATAGCTTCGCTCGATAAAGCGCAAAGCTCGTTTTTCAGTCACACGGAACCCTCGATGGTCGAATGGTTCGCGCAGATGGTCGAACAAAGGAAGCATAATAACGATCATTCCAAAGAAAAAAAGAGTTGGTAAAATTAAATATAATAAGGAGTAAAAATATGAGTAAAAAAGTATTGATATTATCGGGTAGTCCGCGCAAAAACGGCAATTCGGACATTTTGTGCGACGAATTTTTAAAAGGCGCTTGCGCCGCGGGACATTCGGTCGAAAAAGTCCGCGTGGCGGATAAAAAAATAGCGCCATGTCTCGGCTGTTATCATTGCGCGTCGCACGGCGGCGAGTGCGTTCATAACGACGATATGAAAGAGCTTATGCAAAAAATAATCGAAGCCGACGTTTTGGTTTTGGCAAGTCCTGTCTATTTTTATTCGATATGCGCGCAACTTAAGGCGGTTATCGATAGAACCGTGGCGCGCTGGACCGAAGTTAAAAACAAGGAGTTTTATTACATAGTAACAGCCGCGGACGCCGAAAAGTCCTCGCTCGAAACGACGATTGCATGTTTCCGCGGGTATGCCGATTGCGTTGAGGGAGCCGTCGAAAAAAGCATAATTTACGGCGGCGGCGCTTACGAAAAAGGCGAAATTACAAAAACTCCCGCCTTTAGCAAAGCGTTCGAAGCCGGCAAAAACGTATAAAACGAAAAAAAGGAGGTAGGCGCATGAATAATTTTTTTAAAAAATTTAAAAACTTTAAAAATTTTTCGGCGGCGGTAGTTTGTGTTTTTGTCGTTGCCTTGTGTTTTGCTCCCGTTAAAACGGTTAAGGCGGACACGGGACCGAAAGCGTCCGTTTGCGTCACTTTTAATAATTTGGGAAGCGAGCTTTGCTACGCCACCTTGCTTTCTTCGGTTCGCTCTACGGGACCTTATTCCGTTTGGACGGGAACCGAAGAAGACGCGTACCATAGCGGAAACGAACGCTATGAAAGCGCGCTTTTGGATTACGAAACCTGGAAAGCTTTCGTCGATTATAAAGATTCGGACGGCTATTATTTTTTACAGCATGCGGTTTGGAAAATAAGCGAAAAATCCAACAAAATTCAATGGGGGTATTATCCGCCCAAAGAGTTTAAAATTTTGCTGTATTATCCCGAAAGCAAAACGTTCGCGTCGAGCGGGATTTGCAAAAGATACGCGTTCGATACGTATTACACCGTAGATGCGAGTGGCGCGAAAATGTCAGTAGAATACGACAAAAAGCTTTCCGGAAACGACAGGGTAAAAGCGTATTATAGATTATATCATTACGAATCGTATGATTTAGGCAAAGAAATTCTTTCGCTTGCCGCGCGTATGATTATCACGATAGCTCTCGAATTAGGCGTGGCTCTTTTATTCGGAATACGGGGCAAAAAGCCGCTGTTGTTTATAGTGCTTGTAAACGCGGGCACTCAGATTTTGCTTAACGCGGCGTTAAACCTTATATCCGTTACGGGTTCGATCGACGAAGTATATGCCGTTTACGTTTTGCTCGAAGTAATCGTGTTTATGGTAGAAGCCGCGATATACGCGCTATTTACAAAAAAATTTACGCAAAAAGAAAAACCCGCTTGGTTTTACGTTATATACGCGCTTGCGGCGAACGCGCTGTCCTTTTTTGCGGGAATCGCGCTTTCGAACATAATCCCCGCGATATTCTGAAATCGGCTTAAAAATTTTATAAAAAATTCAAGCGTTATCGTCAATAAAAAAGTTCCTTTAAAATCGGAGCTTTTTTTATTTTTGCGAATTCGGCTATAACGAACTTTTTTTGCCAAAACAAGACTTTTTTCGAGCGCGCTTTTATGATAAAATACGCTCGTATGGAAGTTTATATCGAATACGTCGTTATCGACAATTTTATAATAGATTATTTGCTTTTAAAACTCGCGCTTAAATATTCCAAAGTCGAATTTAACAAAAAGCGGGCGGCGTTATCTGCGTTAATCGGCACGGCGATAGCCGTCGTAATGCCGATTTTTAAAGCGACGTCTTTTATCAAAGTTTTAATAAAAGTCGGGCTTGCGTTTGTAATGATTCGCGTTTGTTTTAAGCCGCAAAACGCAAAAAAATATTTTTCGGCACTCGGCTTGTTTTTAACTTTCACCGTGATTTTCGGCGGAGCGGCTGCGCTTGTTATGCATCTTTTTTGTATCGATTACGACTTTTTTTACGGAAGTTCCGCTTTTCCCTTAGGGGCTTCGCTTTTGTTTTTCGCGGCGCTTTACAAAATTTTTAAACGCGCGTTTACAAAGGTTTTCGAAAAAACGTTGATTTATCCGTTTACCCGAACTTGCGTTTTGATTTGCGACGGCGAGCGGGTTAAGGCGAAAGGACTTATCGACAGCGGCAATAATTTGATTTTTAAAGGTAGTTTTGCGGTATGCGTGCCCTCGGGCGATTTAACTAAAAAAATGCGCGAGCGCGGCTTTTTCAGCAAGGGCAGTTTGGGCGAAATAGTTATAAAAACCGCGACGGGCGCGTCTCTGCTCGAAGTATTCGAAATCGACGAACTTTTGATATATTGCGGCGATAAAGCGAATATAATAAAAAGACCTAAAATAGGAATCGGCGGTTCGGAAAGTAATTTCGGCGACGAATACGAGATTATTTTAAGCGCGGAATACGCGGCGCTTTAAAAGCGGGTTTTAGAAAATAAAAAAACTCAGAAGTCCGCCTATAGGTCGATTATCGGGTATTTTGTAAAAAAAACACAATAAGCTGACAATAAAAAACAGATATAAAAAAGGTGTAAGGCAAGACGTATGGCTAAAGTAAAGTTGTTTTTAAAAATTAAAAATTTATTCGGGCGTTTTCGTGATTTTTTGCGTTCGTTAAAATTCCGTAAAAATAAGGAAAAAAATAGCGGCGGATATTTGCATTATCTTGCGAACGGCGAAAGTCTGCCGAGACCTTACACGAAAGAAGAAGAGCAACAAAAAATCGAACTTTTGTTGTCCGGGAAAAGCGAGGCGCGCTGCGATTTAATCGAGCACAATTTGCGACTTGTGGTATACATAGCGCGCAGGTTCGACAATACCGGCGTAGAGCTCGACGATCTAATATCGGTAGGTACGATAGGGCTTATCAAGGCGGTTAACACCTTTAACGCCGAAAAAAACATAAAGCTGGCGACTTACGCCTCGCGCTGTATAGAAAACGAAATTCTCATGCACTTGCGCAAAACCGTTCGGCTTAAAAGCGAAGTAAGCTTAGACGAGCCGCTTAACGTCGATTTCGAAGGCAACGAGTTGCTTTTATCGGATATTTTAGGCACCGACGGCGATTGCGTTTTTACTTCGATAGAAAGTTCGATCGACGAAGAACTTTTAAAAAGGGCGCTCGATAAGCTTCCCGATCGCGAAAAGCGCATAGTCGCGCTGAGGTTCGGGCTTTACGGCTTAGAAGAACTCACTCAAAAAGAGGTCGCCGATTTATTGGGAATATCGCAGTCGTATATATCGAGGCTCGAGAAAAAAATCGTGCAAAAATTAAAAAAAGAGATAGACAAAATGCTTTAAACCCGCCGCAAGAGGGCATAAAAAGCGATATAAATCAAAAAAGCCGCGTTTTATTTGACTATTTTCGCGCAGTGTGATAAAATAAGCCTAAAACAAGCGATTTTGCGAAGAGAAATCGGATAATTAAAAGGCAAACACGATGAGCGTACTCGAAATCAAAGGTTTAACGCACCGCTACGAAGAAAAATTCATATTCAACGACGCGTCGCTCGTTATCAACAACGGCGAGCACGTGGGGGTGGTCGGGCTTAACGGCGCGGGCAAGTCCACGTTTATAAATATAGTCGCCGATAATTTAACTTACGACGAAGGCGAAGTATTATGGCTTCCGGGGATAAGAAAGGGCTATCTCGACCAACATGCCACGTTAGACGGCTCGCTCACCGTTATGGAATATTTGACGGGCGCGTTCGATTATCTTTACGAGTTGGAAAATCGGCTGAACGCGCTTTACGAAAGTATGGCGGATTTATCGGGTGACGAGCTGGATAAGGCGATAAAACGCAGCGCTCGCATGCAAGAAACTCTCGAAAACGAGGGTTTTTACGATTTGGAGGCAAAAGTCAAAAAAGTCGCGAACGGTTTAGGCGTAAATTTTATCGGATACGATAGCTTGATAAGTAGGCTTTCGGGTGGCGAACGCGCAAAACTCATGCTTTCGAAGCTGCTTCTTTCCGAGCCCGACGTGATGCTTTTGGACGAGCCCACGAACTTTTTGGACATCGAGCATGTAGATTGGCTTATTAAATTTTTAAATTCCTTTAAAAAGACGTTTATAGTCATCTCGCACGATGTTAAATTTTTAAACGCCGTAAGTCAATTTATAGTCGGCATCGAAAACGGCGGAATGAAAAAATATTCGGGAAATTACGATAAATATCTCGTTCAGCACGAAATGAACGCCAAGCAATACGAAGAAGACTACAATCGTCAGCAAGAGCAAATAAAAAAGTTGCAAACGTATATCGACAAAAATTCTTCGCGCGCGGCGACTGCGGGCATGGCGAACGCCAGAAAAAAACAGCTTGCCAAAATCGAGGTCATGCAAAAGCCGATAACCGTTTACGAAGCAGAATTTTCTTTTCCCGAAGTCGAGCTTAACACCAAAGATTTGCTAGACGTAAAAAACTTGAGCGTAGGTTACGGCAACCCCATTTTGCCGCCCATAAATTTGCATATGCGCTCGGGCGAAAAGCTTTGGGTTCGCGGAACCAACGGAGTCGGCAAAAGTACTCTTATCAAAACGCTTATGCGCAAAATTCCCGCACTCGGCGGCTTTTTTACATTCCATGGCGGAATAAAAATAGCGTATTTAGAGCAAGATTTGAATTTCGGCGAAAGCGACGTAACCGCTTCTCAATATTACTCTACATTTTATCCGAGGGCAAATCCCAAAGAAGTGCGTTCGGAACTTGCAAAAGTGGGGTTAAAGGGCGAACTTGCCGTAAAACCGCTTAAAAAAATGAGCGGCGGAGAGCAAATTCGCGCAAAACTCGCGGTGCTTTGCAAAACGCCGAGCAATCTTTTGATTTTAGACGAACCCACCAATCACCTCGACGTAAAGGCGAAAAACGCGTTAAAAAAGGCTCTGCTTGCTTATGAGGGCGCGCTTATTTTGGTCACGCACGAGGAGGACTTTGCCGAGGGGCTTTGCACTTCCGTAACGCTTTTGCGCGACTGATAAAGATTGTCGAAACGATAAAAAATCGATAAAAAACGCGGCAAAAGTTAAAAACGCCGCGTTTTTTTAAAATCGAGCTTTTTTAATTGCCAAAAAAGCAAAAAAGTAATATAATTGCTTTTGTACAATTTGCACAAAAACTTTAATCCGTAAAGGACGAGAAAATGGACAGAGAGCTTATACAAACACTTAAAAATCTTAAGCAAAAAACGGGCATAGAGGTGGATATTTATTCGGGCTCGAAGGAATATTTATATTCTTCGGGTGAAAAAATCCCTTTTGTTCCGTCACAAAAACAGGCGGACGGTTATTGCGATAAAAAGCAAAATCTCACGGTTTTTCGCTTTAGATATAAAAAAGATTTCTATTTCGGCGTTATACGCGGCGCGGGCGAGGTCGAGCATAATTACGCTCTGCTTATTTGCGGACACTTGGAAAACAGCGGCATGCAAGAAGAATTTCTCCCTAAAACCGACTTTTTGCGCGGAATAGTTTCGGGCGAGTGTAGCGGAATGCAGATTATGAAGTATATGCGCAAGTTTTCGGTTCCGCCGGTGCAGTGCTATGTTATGTCCGTCGTGTGCGAAGGGGCTTACGCCGATGACGTTTCCGAATTTTTAGAAAGCTATACCATTAACGGACTGGATACGCCCGTGGTTTTCAGCGACAACTGTTGTGTTTTCGTGAAATATCTGGCGGGCGAGGCCGATTCGGAATATCAAGCTCCGTCCGATTTTGCCGAAATTTTCGTGCAGTCTCTCTTCGAAGAAACGGGTATTCGCGTTCAAGTGGGAGTGGGTTGCACCGTTCGCAGTCTTTCCGAAGCATTTCAGTCCTACACGCAGGCAGACGGCGCGTTAAAAATCAGCAAGCTTTTCAACTCGGATTCGCGCGTTCATTCGTATAAAGAATACATTCTTTTCAAAATCGTCGAAGAATTGCCCGCCGCAAAAATCAATTCGTATTTCGATATGCTTGCCGACTCCGAAGCGCGCGGGCTTTTAGCCGACGACGACATAATGCACACCGCCGAGGAATTTTTAAATAATAATCTTAACGTAAGCGAAACCGCGCGCAAGCTGTATATGCATCGCAACACGCTTACTTACAGATTAGACAAAATAGCTAGGGTAACGGGGCTGGATATTCGCAATTTCGGCGACGCGGTCACGTTTAGGCTGGATACGCTTTTGTATAAAATAATCAATAAAAAGTAATTTAATCGTAACGGAAAAATTTATGGCAGATAAAGAAGATAATTTAAACGAGCAAGAAAACGAAAATTTAAACGAGCAGGAAAAATTTGACGAGCAAAAGTTCGAAAACGACGAAAAATTTGCGAGAATAAAGAGTTTTTTTACCAAAAACGGCAAAAAAATAGCAAGGAGCTCACTCTGTTTTTTCGTTGCGATTATCGTGTTTTTTTCGGGCTGGGCGGTCGGATATTTTTCGCAAAACGAACGCACGCGCTCGCTCAGCTTTTTTCTGACTTATTACGATAAATACTATTTCGAAACGCGCGACGGCGTGAACGGAAACGTTACCAAAGTTTTAGCCGACGCCATTTTGGATCAATATTCCGAATACTATACGGCGGAGGAATACGAAGCCGTAACGAAGGCGAATTACGGCGAAAAAAAGGGGATTGGGCTAACCTTTTCAAAAAAAGATTTTTCGGTTTATTCGGTTAGCGGAAATTCGCCCGCCGAGCGCGCGGGGATAGAAGCCGGCGGCGTTGTCGTCGCCTATAAAACGAGTTCCGACGCGGATTTTTGCGAAGTTACTTCCGAAAACGCGACGAACGCTTTAAGCGAATTCATAGAAAAACTTACGGACGAAAAGGGAACAATCGGCTTAAAAATCGAATATTCGTCCGATGACATAAAAGCATACGCTCTCGAAAAAAGCGAATACGTCGAAAGCTACGTTTATTATGCGGACGATAGCGGTTATTACGGTTTTCAGGGGGATAGCGAGCTTAGTCTTGTTAGCCTTAATCGTCGCGAAAAAATGCCCGAGTTCGGTGCGAATATCGCGTATATAAAACTCACGCAGTTTAACGGATTAAATTCGGGAAGCTTGGGCTCGGCAGGTCAGTTTAAGCTCGCGTTGGATAAATTTAAGGAGAAGAAAAAACACGAGCTTATCTTGGATTTGCGCTCTAACGGCGGCGGGTTTATGAGTATTCTTTGCAAAATTGCCCCTTATTTGTGCGATTACGATGAGACTTCCGCGCTATGCCAAAAAGCGGTGGATAAAAACGGCGGCGAGCAGCTTTTTGAAATGGGCGAGAGCAATTATAAAGATTACGAATTTGAAAAGATAGTCGTTTTAGCCAACCAAAATTCTGCTTCTGCCTCCGAAGCCTTAATCGGCGTTATGCTCGATTACGATAAAAACAGCGGCAATAACGCTGTCAGCGTTATTTTAAGTCCTTCCAAAGACGAAAAAGGTAACGTCTTTTATAAAACTTACGGCAAGGGCATAATGCAGTCTACTTACGTAAATACGCTCACCCGCGAAGCCGTCAAGCTTACCACGGCTAAAATTTATTGGCCGAAAAGCGGAATTTGTATTCACGGAGTCGGCGTAACCGACGAATTGTGCAAACACGGCTATAAAGTAATTTCGGGCACCGAAGGCGATATTTTTACCGCCGTCGAATATTTAAAAGCGCTTTAAAATATAGCAAAAAAAACGAACAAATTCACTTAGTGTGTATAAAAGCTTTACAATCGTTAACCGAAAATAAAGCAAGGGCGTAAAAATCCTTGCTTTTTTTTTGAGTTTAAAGTATAATGCATAGCGATGAAACAAGTTTTAATTGGAGATATGATATGTCTGACAGTAAAAACGGCGGCATAAAGTCGCTTGTATCCGAATTGGTAGACGGCGCGGCATTGCTTTTCGGGTTGATCGCGTTTTGCATGCTTTTCGTAAGTTGCGTAGAGCTTACCGGGGTTTACGCCTCTTCCGTTTATACGGGTAGCCAAATAGTTTTCGGCTTCGGCGGCGTGCTAAGCTTTTCTTTTATGAACTTTTTACCTTTCTTTTTCGTATTGGTGGCGGTAATCATAGTTGCGCTTAACTTTTTCGGCGCGTTTAAATCGCTTGATTTCGACGTGGAAATCATAGCTACCGCTTTATTTTTGGTTGCGGCGGTTTTGTTTTTCTGGTCGCCCAGATTCGTTCAAATAAATAACGGCGCTTTTAGCGGCAGAAAACTCGCAACCGGGCTCATAATGGCGGCTATGCTTTCGATTTTATCCGCAATAGTGCTCGGCGCAAAACAAATTTTCGACTATTTGGTTAAAAACGGATACGTAAAAGTTTCCGAATAAAATATATATAATAAAGGAGAAATTTTATTATGGCAAAGAAAAAATCAAAGAACAATTCGCAACTTTTTAACCTCGTCGCCATCGCTCTCGGCATCGCGGCAATCTGCATGATTTTCGTTACGTGCGTTAATTACACCGTGGAAGTTTTTAGCGTTAAGAGTACCACCGCATTGGCAGGAACCGTCGTCGTATTCGGCGAGTCTGAAGGCGCGCTCGGCTTTTCGTTTATGGCGTTACTTCCTTACGTTTTAACGCTCGGCGGCGTTGCGCTTCTTGTTTTGAAGATTCTTGATATCGTCGATTTAGAAATAGTTGCCTTTGCCGCATTCGTAGTCGCGGCGGTGCTTTTCTTCTTAACGTCCTCTTTCGTAGTTGTTTCTAACGAGACGTTGAGTAGCTGGTTAAAAAGCGGCGGAACTTATTCGCTAGGCATCGGTTCTATTTTAGCGGGAATTTTCTCCGCGCTTTCTGCAATCGTGCTCGTTTGCAAAAAATACGTAAAATTATAAGAACTAAAATAAAAAAACGGCGCTCTGCTTTTTTGCGGGGCGCTTTTTCGTTGCTGAATTTTGGATTTTTAGTGAGTTTAGTATGACCTTTCAACGGATTATTCGAAAAACGCGCTGAGTTCGTTTTTTACGTCGGCGGGAATAAACGCTTCAACCGGCTTAAATTCCTCGCTTAACTGTTCGAAGTTGTCTTCTTTTTCTTTTTCCGATTTTTCCTTTTTAGCCGCCAGCGAAATTATAAGCGGAGCGGCTTTTTTTATAAAATCCGCAGGCTTTAATTCGCCGCTTAAAAGGTCGGGCAAAATCGCAAGCGCCGCGCTTAAATTTTGTTCGTTTACGCCAAGAAGTTTTAAAATCGGCAAAACGTCGTCGGCGTTTAAGTTTGACAAAAATTCGTTTGTGTTTTCGCTTTTTTGCATAAAATAAAACGCGGCTATCGCCAAAATTAAATAAGTCATTTTTTTCAGCCCGTAACATTATATGTTATGCTCGGCATAAAAATAATATACGGTAGTGTTTAAATGAAAAATTTCAGCGATTACGCAAAAAACAAAAAACAAAGCGAAAATTTAAGCGCTCAAAAAGGTAAGCAAGGGCAAACTTCGGGGAGTTTTTGCGACGATTTGCCGCTTGGCTCGTACGAAGCGTTAAAGGCGTTAGTCGGCAAATACGAAGGTGCGAGCGAGGGCGAAATAATGCGCGCGATACTTTCCGAAGCTAAGCGCTCGCGCAAAAACGGAACTCTTTCCGACGAGCAAATAGACGAATTCGTTTCGACAATCAGCCCCATGCTAAGCGGAGACCAACGCAAGAAACTAGCATCCGTAGCCGAAAAAATTAAAAACACGTAAAAAGTAATTATAACGCAGTTATATTCGCTTTTAATCGGGACTAACCCAAATAATCTTTAAATCGTTTTCTTCGATTGATACAATCGGGTACTCGGGTAAATTGTCTAAGCTATCGAAACAGACAAGCCTTTGTCCGTTGATTTTTTTTGGATCACAAATCCATCCGACCATTCCTTTATGGAGCCCCTTATTTGTATATTTGCTTTTTTCAACCGTTAATTCTACTTTGTCGTATTCTTTCATTTAAATTTGTCTCCGTAAGGGGTAATAAGTATAATTTTTCCGTTTGGATACACCATCCAACCTGAAAAAAACGAGTTGCTTTTTTGAAAAAACGAATAACTTGTAAGTAAAAAAATCGCCATGCGGTAAATAGGCGCACGGCGAAAAATGGAGCAGGTGATGAGAATCGAACTCACAACCACAGCTTGGGAAGCTGTTGTTTTGCCACTAAACTACACCTGCGTTTTATATCTTATTTATTATACAAAAACGCGGGTGATTTTGTCAAGCGTTTGACAATAAGTTTTTTTGCGGCGTAAAAAAAAATTAAAATATATTTTCGATTTTAAGCAAAAACGTTTTAGGAATTTGCTCGCAAAGGCTTAAAAGCACGATTATTTTGGTTCGAGCCTCTTCGTGGTTTTGCTCTTTTAAAAAAGCCACGCATTCCGAAAGCCACAGATCTATTTCTTTTATTTCGTTATGCGGAATAAAAATATGCAAAGTGCGTTTTTTTTCTTTCCAAAAGTTTTGTAAAGCCAGCGCGTCTTGAGCCGAAGCCGTTTGCTTTTCCAATTTTTCGTTCGTTTGCACTAAAAAAACCGAAAAATCGTCGAAAGTGTTTTTAATATAAGCGCCTTCGCCGTAGCTCGCGGCGAACAAAATTATAAGCGCGCAGAGGCTCGAAATTATCGATTTTACCATTTAACGCCCTCGCTTAAGTTTATTTTCAGCTTTTTAAAGGGCTTGTTTTTAAGTTGCAAATAGCAGTCGCCTTCGCCGTCTATGGTTAAAACTTCTATTTTTTTAAGCTCGCGTTTATCTATCTTAATCGCGTTAAAAAGTTCGTTTTTTTCAAAGCCCGATTTTTTAAGATTATCCGCCTGAATTTTTCCGTTTTCTATAACCAAAACGGGCAAAGAGGGCGAGTTTTTCGTTTCGGGATTTTCAAGTGCGCTGAATTTTCCGTTGCTTTCGAAAATTCCGTAGCTTAAATCGTCTAACTTAAAATAACCGCTCGTTCGCATCGCCTCTATAAGGTCGCTTAAGCCCATATTGTTTTTTCTAAGCTCCGAAAGGTCTACGCCGCGCGGCGTGATTACTACCGAGGGTTTGCCGCTTATAGCTAGTTTTACTGCGTTGCCCGCTCGTTCTAATACGGACATTAGTTGGTGTAAAACGAAAACCGCGATAACCGAAACTATTCCGTAAGAAAGCGGAATGGAAACGTCCGTCATGGGGACGCATGCGACTTCAGCTATTAAAAGGGTGATTATGAATTCGAACGGCTGCATTTCGCCTATCTGGCGCTTGCCCATAAGCCGCATTACTACCAATAAAAGAATATATAAAATCACCGCGCGCACGAATATTATAAGCATAAAAAAAGTATGCGCTTAAAAAATCCTTTTAAACGCGAAAAGAAAAAAAGATAAAACAAAAAAGCCGCCTTAGGTAAAATCGGGCGACTTTTTTTGATTTTTTTTTTTGTGTTTAATCAGATGTTAAGAACTCTTAAAATCTTATGGTTTAAAATCATAAACACGATGTCTAAGATGTAAATTATGTTCCAACCCAAAAATATGCGGAGAATTCCCGCTACGATTTTGCCTTCTTGAATTCTGGTTAACGCGCCGCATATCCAAGAGGTTACGGGAATGATAGCCAAAATCAAGCTTGCAATCCAACTGAGTCCGAAATAATCTTTTTTAGAAGCCATAAAAAGTACCTCCTTATTTTATCGCTTAAATTATACTATAAAAAGCCGTTAAAAGTCAACCGCTTTTAAAAAAATCGTCGCCGCGTTTCGTGAAATATTTTTCACAAAGCGGGCGACTATGTATTTTTATCGTTTTTACTTTTTAATTTTAATTTTTCATTTGCAAAAGGGGAATTTTTATCAAAGCTTTATCACGTTTTTATATCGTTTTTCGTATTTTAGTCGAAAAATTTAAAAAAGTCGCTACTTATTTGCAACCGCAACCGGGGAAGGGGGGCTTGGGGTCCTTGCAACCGCAAGGGGTGCCGCAGCAGCATAAAAGCACTAGCAGTAAGGGGAGCATTCCGCAGCCGCAGAGTTTATCCATAATTTTATTGACGCAACCGCAGCCGCCGCAACATACTATTAAAAGAATGATAAGCAACCAAAGGCTGCGATTATCGTTTAAAAAACCAAAACAATTCATAGTGTTTCCTCCGTTTAGCAATTTTTTTTTGCTTTCAATACATAATACGTCGTCGCGTAAATTTTTGTTACGTTTTTTATATTTTAAAAAAACGGAGGAATAAAAAGAATTCACGCAAGCAAAAGGATTGCTTTTATTTTAAAAATAAGCTAAAATATAGTCAGACGAAAAAAACGAGCGGATTTTTGCGGATACGGCTTGCCGATTCGACGTTTTCGCTTAGCGTTTTTCGTCAAATAAAAACTACGGCTATCTATATGAAGCCGATTGGAGTATTTTTATGCGTTTCAATTCTAAGACGGTCGCCTTTTTCGGCGTATCCGCCGCGCTTGTGTTCGTCGTTTTACTCGTCGAATCCTACGTTTTTACGTTATTTTTGCCTACGGCACCGCCCGCGGTGCTAACGTTGCCGCTCGCTTTTTCGCTGTCGATGTTCGGCAAAAAGAAAACCGCACTTTTCGGCGGAACGGCATTGGGCATTTGCTCGTTTATCGTTGCGATTATGCTTGCAAATCCCATATTTATAAATCCGCTTATATCGATTTTGCCAAGAATGATTTGCGGAATTTTGGCAGCCGTTGCTTATTCGCTTTTTTTAAAAGTGTTTAACGGAAATCGTTTCGGGCGGCATATTGCCGCCTCGATAGGCGGCGCGATAGGGGTGCTTTTTAACACGATACTCGTGATATTTATGATGTACGTGTTCGACGCGGGTGCGCTCGGCGCGATTTTTACCACTATTATGTCGGTTAATTTTTTATGCGAAATAATAAGCGCGATTGTTTTATCGCCTATAATCGTAGGCGTTATTGACAAAAACGTAAAAATTTTCAAAGATTAAAAAAATTTATAAATTAGAAAAATTCATTACGGGAGATAATTTGTATGGAAGTAAAAGGCAAAAAAGTTCTATTTTTAGGCGACAGCATAACCGAAGGTTGCGGAACCAGCAACCCTGCCGAAAAAGGTTACGTAACGGTTTTCGGCAAGATTTCGGGTGCCGAAGTGTTTAACTACGGCGTTAGCGGAACTAGAATAGCTCGCCAACAGAAACCGAGCGAAAACGCTCAGTTCGACGACGATTACAATATGCGTGCGGACAGAATGCCCAAAGAAGCCGATTTGGTGGTCGTTTTCGGCGGTACTAACGATTTCGGGCATGGCGACGCGCCGTTCGGGCAGTTTTTCGACAGAACCGAAAACACTTTTTTAGGTGCTTTGCACGTTTTGTTTAATAAACTCGTAACAAAATATCCTTATGCGAAAATTGCGGTTATAACTCCGCTTCACAGAACGAGCGAAGACGTAACGATTAACGAAATAGGCTTGCCGTGCAAACCTTTAAAAGATTACGTCGCGGCGATAAAAGAAGTTGCCGAATATTATTCGCTTCCCGTTTTGGATTTGTGGGGCGAAAGCGGATTGCAACCCAAGGTAGACGTAATTAAAGAGCTTTACATGCCGGACGGGCTTCATCCGTCGGACGCGGGCGCCGAAGTAATCGCGCATAAGCTTTACGAATTTACCAAAAAGCTGTAATGAATTTTGCAAAAATACGGCGCGAGACAATAAAAACGCCGCTTAATCAAAGGATTTTAGCATGATTTTATGTATAGACATAGGCAACACAAACGTTAAGTTCGCGATTTTCGAAGGCGATAAACTTAACGCGTCTTTTCGCGTTGCCTCAAAAAGAAGTTCCACAGCCGACGAATACGGCGTTTTAGTGCGCGACTTGTTTTCCGCCGCGGGGCTAGACAGCTCTAAATTGGAAGGGATAATCATGTCGTCTGTAATTCCTCAGCTCAATTACACGATGTCGCATATGTGCGAAGCTTATTTTAACATAAAGCCTATCTGCGTAGAGGCGGGGCTAAAAACGGGCATAAACGTCAAGGTTGATAACCCGCGCGAGGTCGGGGCGGACAGAATAGTAAACAGCGTTGCGGCGTATAAAAAATACGGCGGAAAGGTTCCCGTTATTTGCATAGATTTCGGCACCGCAACTACGATTAACGTTATTACCGAAAAGGGCGAGCTTATAGGGGGCGTTATTGCTCCGGGGATTAAAAGTTCGCTCGATTCGCTCGTGAACGGCACCGCAAAGCTTCCGAATATCGAGCTTGAACTGCCCAAAAACGTTATCTGCAAAGATACCGTGACCAACATGCAGGCGGGGCTTTTATACGGCTTTGCGGGGCTTGTCGAATATCTCGTGGCTAAAACCAAAAAAGAACTTAAAAACGAAAACGCGGTGGTCGTTGCAACCGGCGGTCTGGGCGCGATTATAGCCGAAGAGGCAAAGTGCATAGATTATTCGGACAGAACTCTCACCCTAGAAGGCTTAAAGCTTTTATACGAGCTTAACAAACAATAAAATGACTAAAAAAGTAAAAATAGGCGGCTTTTATATAGGCGGCGGCGAGAAAGTCGCGGTGCAGTCCATGTGCAATATAAAAACCGAGCGTTACGACGAAGTCGTCGAGCAAATTAAGCGCTTAGAGGCGCTCGGTTGCGATATAATTCGCGTTTCCGTAAAAGACGAAGCCGACGCTGCCGCTATAAAAAAAATTAAAGACGGAATAAAAATCCCGCTGGTGGCGGATATTCATTTCGATTATAAGTTGGCTATCCGCGCGATAGAGCAAGGGGTGGATAAAGTCCGCATAAACCCGGGCAATATCGGGCTCGAAAGCGGAGTCGAAGCGCTTGCTCGCGCCTTAAAAAACAGCGGGGCGGCTTGTAGAGTCGGCTCCAACAGCGGAAGCGTAGAAAAAAAATTCGCTTTAAAATACGGAAAAAACGAAATATCTCTTGCCGAAAGCGCGCTTGAAAAAGTCGCCATGCTCGAAAAATACGGATTTTACGATATAGTTATTTCGGCAAAGGCGTCGTCGGTGCCGCTGACTGTAAAAACGTATAAATATTTAAGCGAAAAAACCTCTTATCCTCTGCACGTCGGCGTGACGGAAGCGGGCACATTAAACAGCGGAATAATAAAAGGCAGTGCCGGTATAGGCGCGCTTTTGCTGGACGGCATCGGAGATACCATAAGATATTCGCTTTCCGCTTCTCCCGAAGAGGAGGTGAAAGCGGGCGTTAAACTTTTGCGCGCCGTAGGTTTAGACGATAATTTCGCAGAGGTCATCGCTTGCCCCACGTGCGGAAGGACGGAATACGATTGCATGGGACTTGCTTCTCGCGTCGAAGATTACGTTTCGGGCGTAAAAAAGCCGCTTAAAATCGCGGTTATGGGTTGCGTCGTGAACGGTCCGGGCGAGGCTAAAGATTGCGATATCGGCATTGCCGGGAACGGTAAAAATTGCGTGATTTTTAAAAAAGGCGAGGTGTATAAAACCATTCCCGCCGCGAGCGCTGAAGCCGAGTTTTTAAAAGAAATAGATATCGCGTTGAGCGATTTGAACGACCAATAAGGATAAAATGACTGAATTTATAAAGAAACTTCACGCCGTAAACGGATACGAAGGGTTTAAGTTGTCACGAGCCGAATATTATTCTTCGGCTCGCAGACTGAACGCTTTTTTGATTTCGCCTAGCGGCTATAGCGATAAAGACGAGCAAAAAATAGCCGAGCTTATAAAAAGCGAGTTGCCTTTTGCGAACGTATTTGTCAACGTTAAAAAAACCGTGTGCGACGAAGATATCGCAAGTCGCGCCGCGCTCGATTTTATTTGCGCTAAATATCCCTCGGTAAAGGGCAGCGTTAAACTTTCCGATATTTTCGCGAGCGTTTCGAGCGAGGGGGGAACTCGCAAGGTGAATATAGATATTCGCGCCGAAAAACAGGCTTGTGACCATTTATCGAGCGAAAATTTTACCGAAGAACTTAAAAAATATTTCGACAAAACCTTTTGCGAAGAGTTCGAAGTCTCTTTTACTCCGCACGCCGACGAATCGTGCGACGATTTTTTGAAAGAACCCGAGGCGGACGTTGCCAGAATCGAGGCTATTCCTTTGAGAAAATTTAAGGTGTTCGACGTAACTCGGCTTTTCGATAATTGCGACGAGGACGAGGCTGTTTACATAGAGGACGCTTCGGATCTAAGCGGCGACGTAACGATCGCGGGGAAAGTGGTTTCCTTGCGCGAGCGCGAAACTAAAAACGGCAAGCCTTTTTACATTTTGGAAATAAGCGACGGAACGGGCAAAATGTCCGGTACGATTTTTTCTACTAAAGAAATCATTCGGAAAATGGAAAAAATCCAAGAGGGCAGCGAAGTTATAGCCGTAGGCAAGTGCGAATTTTCCAACGGATATCATCGTTTTACCATAAAAAGTCTTAATTTTTGCACGTTTCCGAAAAATTTCGAGTATAAAGAGCGCGCGGCTCGTCGCCCGCCCGAGTATTATCTCACGGTGTTCCCGAGCGAAATCGAAGAAATTCGGCAAACGGATATGTTTACCGATCAAAGCGTGCCTAGCGCGCTAAACGGAGTATCGGTTGTCGTCGTCGACCTCGAAACCACCGGCACCAGTGCTACCGAGGATAAAGTAACCGAGATCGGCGCGGTTAAAATCGAAAACGGCAAAATCACTTGCAAATTTTCGACTATGGTCAATCCCGAGCGAAGAATTCCCGCCGAAGTCGTCGAGCTTACGGGCATAACGGACGAAATGGTCGCTAACGCGCCTAAATTCGAAGAAGTCGCGGGCGATTTATATAAATTCTGTCACGGAAGCATAATAGTCGCGCACAATCTGCCGTTTGATTATAACTTTATCAAAAATCTTTCAAAGCCTAGCGGCTACGTTTATTCTAACCGCGGAATGGATACCTTAGATCTTTCGCGCGCACTGCTTAAGGGCTTGCCTAATTACAAGCTGAACACCGTCTGCGCGCATTTCGGAATTGAGTTTTTGCACCATCGCGCTTATAGCGACGCACTCGCCACGGCTCAACTCTTCATCGAATTGATAAAGATAAAAGGTGAACTATAATAAAAAACGCATTAAAAAGTCATAAAATTCAAATAAAACGAAAAAACGCTTGCAAAAACGCATACAATATGTTAAAATAAGTATGCTTGAATATACCGTTGCTATTTGAGAGTGGACAGCCGCTCTCAAATTTTTATGTAACGAAGGAGTTTTATGAAGACTAAAGATATCGGCGAGCTAAAGGCGCTTTTAACGCAGGTAGCCGAAAAAATGAATATCGAAGTTGTCGACGTCGAGTTTAAAATGAGCAAAAATCCCGCGCTCACCGTGTATATCGATACCGAGGACGGAGTCGATTTAAACACTTGCGAAAAATATCACAATGCAATCGACGCGGTTTTAGACGAATTCGATTTCACGCTCGGCGCGGCTTACACTTTAAACGTTTCCAGCCCCGGGTTGGACAGACCGCTTAAAACCCCGCGCGATTTCGATAAAGCGCTCGGACAGGACGTAGAAATAAAACTTTTCGCGCCGATAAAGGGCAAAAAATATTTCGAAGGCACGCTCACCGATTACGACGAAAACACTTTCACCGTTTTAATCGGAGAAGAAAGCTTAAAGTTCGATAAAAGCCGCGTCGCCAAGGTCAATATCGCCATAAAATTCGATTAAAATCTTTTTTCGTAAATGAATAAAAGCGAAAAACGAAAAGCACGATTTAACATTTAATTTATAAATAAACATAAAAACTTAAACTCATAAGGCGGCGTGCCGCTCGGAGGAATTTTAAATATGAACAAGGAATTTTTTCTAGCACTCGAAGAACTTGCCGACAAGGGCATGGATACGAATATGCTTTTAGAAACGCTCGAAAACGCTTTAGCTCTTGCATATAAGCGTCAATACAGCATACAGGGCAACGTAAGAATCAAAATGAATCCCGAAAAATTCGCGGTTAAGTTTTGCATGGTTAAAAACATAGTCGACGAGGTTGCCGATCCCGAAACCGAAATTTCGTTAGAGGAAGCTCGCACGTTTAAAAAATCGTATAAAGTCGGCGACGTTTTCGAACAAGAATTTATTCCCAAGCAATTCAGCCGTATAGCCACGCAAACGGCTATTCAGGTAGTTAAGCAAAAACTCCGCGAAACCGAGCGCGACAATACTATCGCCGAATTCGAAGATAAAGAAAACGAAATTCACAGTTGCATTATTCGCCGCGTAGAAAACAAAAACGTCTACGTCGAAATCGGCGGCGGTCAGATAGAGGGCGTTATGCGTCCGCAAGATCAAGTGCTCGGCGAAACTTACAACGTCGGCGATACTTTAAAAGTTTACGTTCGCCGCGTTACCACCGATGGCAGAGGCGCGCAAATTTTGGTTTCGCGCAGTGCGCCCGGTCTTGTTAAGAAACTTTTCGAAAACGAAGTTCCCGAAATTAAGCAAGGCGTCGTGGTTATCAAGGCTGTCGCGCGCGAGGCGGGGCAACGTACTAAAATCGCAATTTATACCGAAGATAAAAACGTTGATCCGGTCGGCGCTTGCGTAGGACCTAAGGGCGCGCGCGTCAACGCTGTCGTAAACGAATTGAACGGCGAAAAAATCGACATCGTAGTTTACAGCGAAGATCCGCTCGAATATATAGCTAAGGCTTTGGCTCCCGCAAAAGTGCTTATGGTCACCGCGGTCGAGGGCGAAAAAGTCGCCAGAGTTATAGTTCCCGACGATAAGTTGTCCTTAGCAATAGGTAAAGACGGACAAAACGCTCGTCTTGCCGCAAGACTTACCGGCTGGAAGGTAGACGTAAAAAGCGAAAGCAAGGCTAAAACCGAGCTTGGCTACGATCCTTCGATGTTAGAAGGAACCGCCGATAACGCCGCAACCGACGGCGACGAAGTTAAGGACTAAGTCGTATAAATAAAAAGCGCAAAAATTATCGCGGGGTAACGCAATGGAAAAGAAAAAGCCTATTCGCACGTGTATATGTTGTCGTCGCGAATTCGCGAAAGACGAGCTTACGCGCGTCGTAAGAACGCCCGACGGCGAGTTTATCGTAGATAAAAGCGGCAAGGCGGACGGGCGCGGCGCGTATATTTGCGGCGATAAAGAATGTTTAAAAAAACTTAAAAAAGCAAAATCGTTAAATCGAGCGTTTTCGCAAGAAGTTCCCTTAGAAATTTACGATTTATTGGAGAAAACTTTTGCAGAATAAAAGCAAGGTCGAAACGTTTATAGGTTTCGCCGTTAAAAAGCGCGCCGTGGTTACGGGGAGTGACGGAGTTTCGCGTTTAAAGCGCGCGTTCGTGCTACTCGTTTGCCAAAGCGGCTCGCAGAACGCAAAAAAACAGGCGATAAACGCCGGCGCGAGGCTTAAATGCCCGTTAATCGAGTGCGCAATACCGCTCGAAGACATATTGGGCAAGCAAAATTGCAAGATTGCGGCTATTACCGATAAGGCTTTAGCCGACGCTATATTAAATAACTTAAACGAAAATTTTTCTGTTGTTTCGGGAGGAATCGTTCACTAGCATGGATGAAAGACAGGATAACACTAAAAACATAAAAATACTCGGTCAACTTTTAAAAGACGGTAATCTCGATAAGCTTTTCGAACAAGTTAAGCAATCGCAGGCAAAGGCGAATTCCGTTTTGAAAAAACTCGGCGAAAAACAAGCCGAAATCGATGCCGCCAAAAAAGCCGCCGAAGCTATAGCCGAAGATAATTCCGCTACCTTGAGCGGCGACGATTCTTTTGCGGAATTAGGCAAAGTCGCTAAAGGGCAAGCCGAAAATTCGGCGGAAGACGTCGTTTCTTTCGGGAAAACGGAAGAGGTAGGCGGCGCGGCTGTAAGCGAAGAGGCACAACAGCCCGATTTGAAAAACGCGGAAGAAAAACCCGCTAAAAAATCGCGCAAAAAAGTTGCAAAAGCCGAAGAAAACGCCGAAAAAACTCTTGAAAAAGAGACTAAAGCTGTCGCAGAGGATGCCGTGGTCGATAAAAAGGCTGAAAGCGCAGCCGAAGTCACCGACTCTAAAGCCGACGACAAAACGGTTGCCAAAAAGGGCGCGAAAAAGTCTGCTTCTAAGAAAGAAGCCGAAGCCGAGCTTTCCGACTCGCAATCGTCCGTAAAGGTTGAAAACGCCGAAAAAACCGAAAAAACCGAAAAAATCGAAAAGACGGAAAAGGTCGAAAAGTCCGTTAAAACGGAAAAAACAGAAAAGAACATCCCCGCCAAGGAAACTTCCGCGGCTAAGGATAACGGCGAGGTCAAAGAAGCGAAAAAGGCAGAAGAGGCTAAACCTGCCGAACCGCCCAAAAAGTCTATACTCAGCTTTATAGTCAAAAAGGCGGATCCTAAGGCTCCTCAACGCGAATATACCTCCGACGGCAAAAGAATATTTAGAAACGAGCGCGGAGAACGCCCGCAAAGCGGCGCTCCTCGCGGCGAAAGAACGCCCGGGGCTGGTCAAAAGCCATTCGGTCAAAAGCCTTTCGGAGTAAGCGGATTCAGCGCGGGGCAAAAGCCCTCGTTCGGCGGCGCGCGCAGAGCGCAAGAAATAGCCTTCGTTCCCCCCAAGGATTCAAAGCCCGCCAGAAAGAAAAACGAGCGTTCGTACGAAGAAAAGCGCAACACCTTAAGCCCGCTTAACAAGCGCGCGCACATCAAGGAGCTCACCGTAGCCGACTTCGACGAAAATAAGACCGGTTACAGAAAGTTGCGCAAAAAAACGCAGAAAAAAGAAGAACAATCTAACTTTATTAAAATAGAAAAAGCTGTTTTGACCAAAGAACTTACGCCTATTAAGGAACTTTCCGAAAAGCTCGGCATTTCCGCGGTTGAAATTTCAAAGCGCTTATTTAAGGAAGGCATCGTAAAAACGATAAACGATTCGCTCGATTACGATACTGCGGCGTTTTTGGCTGCCGACCTCGGAATTGAGGTAGAACTCAAGCTTGAAAAGAGCGCCGAGGAACTTTTAAGCGCAGGCTTTAACGAAGAAAAAGACGACGACGCGCTTTTGGTTAAGCGTCCGCCCATCGTAACCGTCATGGGGCACGTCGACCACGGCAAAACCTCGCTGCTCGATAAAATCCGCAGTGCGAACGTTGCGGACGGCGAAGCCGGCGGCATAACTCAGCATATCGGCGCTTATTCGGTTGACGTAAACGGCAATAAGATAACCTTTATAGATACCCCCGGTCACGCGGCGTTCACGTCGATGCGTGCGCGCGGAGCTCAGGTTACCGACGTGGCGATAATCGTAGTCGCCGCCGACGACGGCATAATGCCGCAAACAATCGAAGCTATAAACCACGCGAAAGCGGCGGGCGTTTCGATAATAGTTGCCGCAAACAAGGTAGATAAACCGCACGTCGATTTAGAACGTCTTAAAACTCAACTTTCCGAGCAAGAACTCTTGGTCGAAGAATGGGGCGGCGACGTTATGATGGTTCCCGTTTCGGCAAAGACAGGGCAAGGCATCGATAAGCTTTTGGAAGCGGTTGTTTTAACGGCAGAAATGCGTGAACTCAAGGCTAACCCCGCAAGAAACGCGCGCGGCACGGTCATCGAAGCCAAGCTTGATAAAGGCAAAGGACCTATGGCAACGGTTCTCGTTCAAAACGGAACGCTCCGCACGGGCGATAACGTAGTCGCGGGTACCGTCGTAGGCAGAGTAAGAGCGATGATTAACGACAAGGGCGCCGTAATTAAAGAGGCAGGTCCGTCGGTTGCCGTTTCGATTTTAGGTTTAGAAGAAGTTCCCAATGCGGGCGACGCGATTTTCGCAGTTGACGAAGAAAAACTTTCCAAGTCCGTCGCGCAAGAGCGTAAAAATAAGGAGCGCGATATGATGCTCCGTCAGCAAGCAAAGGTAAGCTTAGACGACTTATTCTCTAAGATTTCCGAAGGCGAGCTTAAAAACCTCAATTTAATAATTAAAGCGGACGTTCAAGGTTCTGCCGAGGCGGTTAAACAATCGCTCACCGAGCTTTCGAACGACGAAGTTAAAGTTAACGTATTGCACGCAGCTGTCGGCGCAATCAACGAAACCGACGTTATGCTTGCGGATTCCGCTAACGCAATAATCATAGGCTTCAACGTTCGCCCCGATTCTAAAGCTAAAACTTTGGCGGAGCGCAGTCATATCGACGTTAAGCTTTACAGAATAATCTACGAAGCAATCGAGGACGTTAAAAAGGCTATGAAGGGTATGCTCGCGCCTAAGTTCAGCGACGAATATACCGGTAAAGCCGAGGTTCGCGAAACCTTCAAAATCACCGGAGTCGGAATGGTCGCGGGGTGCTACGTTACGGACGGTAAAATCGTTCGCAGTGCAAAACTTCGTATTTATCGCAACGACGTAATGATTTGCGAAGGTAACGTTATGCAGCTCAAACGCTTCAAAGACGAGGTTAAAGAGGTTGCCCAAGGCTACGAATGCGGTATTTCGATCGAGGGCTTTAACGATATTAAAGTCGGCGACTTTATCGAAAGCTATATCGTGGTCGAAAACAATGACTAAAATCGCTTCAAAAAGGGCAAATTTTTACGATTTGCCTTTTTTTACTATCCTAAATTTACTTATTTACAGCAATCTGCCTTCGGGCAAAGAGGGATAATATGAAAGAAAAAAGAGAAAAACGCTTAAACAGCGAATTTAAAAAACGTATTTACGAGCTTTTAACTCAGCGCGTTAAA
Source organism: uncultured Acidiphilium sp. (assembly GCA_964452295.1). GTDB lineage: Bacteria > Bacillota > Clostridia > Christensenellales > Borkfalkiaceae > HGM11416. Next base: position 6,202 of record CAYVKZ010000011.1, on the reverse strand, counting down.
GACGCGCGAATTACCGAGCTTTTTTCGATTACGTCCGTTCAAACTACGGCGGATTTAAAACAGGCTAAGGTTTACGTAAGCTTATTTTCGGGCGACGAGGCTAAAAAAGCCGCAACTTTTGCCGCTATTTGCGAAAACGCAGGCTTTTTGCGCCGCGAACTTTCACGCGAAATGCATATTCGTACCGTTCCCGAGTTTACTTTCTTGCGCGACAGACAAGAAGAATACGGCGAAAAAATCGAAAGAATTTTGAGCGGATTGACTTATAGTGCCGAACAAAAAGATAGAGAAAGCGGCGAAAACGTAAAAGAGGACTTAAACGATTTAAGCTCGGAGGACTAAAAATGGGCGAAAACAAAAGCCTTAAAAACATAGCGGCGGATATTTTGTTGTGCGACAGCGCGCTTATATTTTGTCACACGCGACCGGACGGCGACACGTTAGGCGGAGCTATGGCTTTATGCTTAGGTCTTAGGCAAAAGGGGATGCGCGCGGACGTGGTTTGCGACGGCGCAGTGCCTCAAAAATATAATTACGAACCTTTCTTTAAAGAGGTTTTAACGCCCGAAAATGTAACTTCGGCATACGCGTGTCATATCGCGGTAGACGTAGCGAGCGAGAATATGTTGGGAACGGCTTACGGAGTTTTTAGCTCGAGCAAAAACACGTTTTGCATAGATCATCACGTTTCGAACACGCGTTACGCGCGCGAATATTTCGTTAGGGATTGCGCCGCAAACTGCTTAAATATCGGCGAACTTTTAACCGAGATCGGCGTTTGCATTAAGGATAAAATTGCCGAGGCACTGCTTTTGGGACTTGTCACCGATACGGGCAATTTTTCGCAGTCGAACACCTCGGAAGAAGCCTTAACTTATGCGGGTAAACTCGTTTCGCTCGGCGCAGACGTGCATAAAATAAACTATTACATGTTTAAAAATCAAACCAAGGCGCGCGCTAAGCTGCATGCCGAAGTTATGCAAAAAATGCGCTTTTTCACAGGCGATAAAATCGCGATTATAACTATATCGAAAGACGATTTGAATAAAAGCGGCGCGGGTAGCGAGCAAACAGAGGGGTTTGTGGATTTTCCGCTTTCGATAGAGGGAGTAGAAGTCGCTTGTTCGCTTTTAGAAACGAAAAGCGAGTTATATAAAGTCAGCCTTCGCAGTAAAGGAAAAATAAACGTTAACGCCGTAGCCGGCGAATTCGGCGGCGGCGGACATGTTTTGGCTAGCGGTTGCGTGATTTCGGGTCCGTACGAAGAGGTTGTCGAGCGCTTGGTTCGCGCTATCGTAATCAACTCGAATTTTTAATTTATACTTGATATGAACGGATTTTTAAACGTATATAAGCCCAAGGGCATGAGCTCGGCTTATTGTCTTAACAAAATAAAAAAGCGCATCGGTTTTAAATGCGGGCACATGGGTACTTTGGATCCTTTGGCTTGCGGCGTTTTACCCGTCGGAATAGGTCAGGCGACGAGGCTTTTCGATTGTCTTTTGGATAAGCGCAAAACCTACGTCGCAGAATTTACCTTCGGCGCCGAAACCGACACGCTCGATTTAGAAGGCAAGCCCGTTTTTACGGGTGGAAAAATTCCTTTGAAAAGCGAGATAATCGACCTATTGCCCCGCTTTTGCGGAAATATAATGCAAGTTCCGCCCGCTTTTTCGGCTAAATGCGTAGACGGAACTAAAAGCTATAAATTGGCACGCAAGGGTATTGCCGTAGAACTTAAAGCAAAGGAAGTCGTCGTTTATTCGATTCGCGTTTTAGACGGATTCGACGAGCAAAACGCGCGCGGAATTTTTAAGTTTGAAATTATTTGCGGCGGCGGCACGTATATACGCTCGCTCGCCCGCGATATAGGCAGAGCGGCGGGGAGCTACGCTACTATGACCGCTTTGGAACGTTCGGCTTGCGGATATTTTACAAAGCAAAATAGCGTTACTGTCGAACAAATAGAAAACGCCGAAAATCTATCCGATTTGCTTATAAAAAGCGACGAAGTGCTAGATTTGCCTAGGCTTGTTTTAAATAAAACGCAAGCGGAAAGACTGATTAACGGATTAAAAGACGAATACGCCGAGCAAAACGGCGATTATTTGGTCTATTGCGAAAGCGAATTTTGGGGCGTAGGGCATATAAGCGAAAACAAACTCGTCGTTAAGCCTTACGTTCGCGGTTGATTTTTATTTGCGAAAAACGGATTTTTTAAAGGACCTTTATGAATGAATATTTATTCGGAAAAGATAAATTAAAATCTAGATCGGTTATCGTGCTCGGCGGGTTCGACGCGTTGCATTTAGGGCATCGTTTTCTTATAAATAGGGGTAAAATCCTTGCTGAAAAATTAAAGGTTCCGCTGTCGGTTTTTACCTTAGACGGCGACTTGTCTTTCGTAAACGCGCGCAAAAAAGGGCTCGTTTATACTTACGAAGAGCGACTTGAGATTTTTAACAAACTAGCCGTTAACGGTGTTATACGGGCACTTTTCGATAAAAATTTCGCAAATATTTCGGCTGAAGATTTTTTAAATCGCTTAAAAAACGACTTTTGTCCCGTCGGAATAATTTGCGGCGGCGATTATACTTTCGGAAAAAACGCCGAAGGCGGCGTCGATATGCTTAAATGCTTTTGCGAAGAACACGGAATAATATTCGAAAAAAGTGAATTTTTATCCGACGGAGACGAAAAGATTTCCGCAAGTTCGGTAAAAAGCGCGCTTTTAAGCGGCGACGTAAAACTTGCGGAAAAACTTTCGGGCGGTCGTTATTTTATAAAATCCGAGGTAATTCTCGGCAGAACGGACGGAAGAAAACTAGGTTTTCCCACGGCGAATATCCTTTTGCCTAGCGGTAAGCTCGCATTAAAAACAGGGGTTTACGCAACTTGTGCAAAAATAAACGGTGAAAACCATATCGGAATAACCAACTTCGGTTCGGCTCCGACTTTCGGAGTGCAAAAGCTCGTTGTCGAAACGCATTTTCTCGATTTTTCGGATGATTTGTACGGAAAAAAAATCAAGCTCGAATTTCTCGATTATCTACGCGAAAACAAAAAATTCGAAAGCTTAAGCGAGCTTAAAGCTCAGCTTACCCGCGACGAAGCCGCCGCGCGGAAAACTTTTAATAAAAACCAAGGTGAAAAATATGATTAAATTCGGACCGAGCGGAAATTCTGAGGATTTTTTCGCCGCGGGTAAAAAAACAAGCGAACAAAGCGCGGAATGGGTTAAAAATTTGGGGCTGGAAGTTTTCGAATATTCTTTCGGCAGAGGAGTTTTAATTGGCGACGAAAAAGCCGCTTCTGTAAACGCCGCCTTTAAAAAAGCGGGAGTGGAAATAAGCGTGCACGCGCCGTATTTTATAAATTTTGCCAATCCCGACGAAGAGATGATAGAAAAAAGCTTTGGTTACGTTTTGCAAAGCGCGCGCGCGGTGAGATTAATGGGCGGAACTCGCGTGGTTTTTCATCCCGCCACGCAAGGTAAAGACGAGCGTTCGGTCGCTGTCGCCCGCGCGAAAGGCAACATCGGGCGTCTAGTCGAAAAAATTTATGAAAACGGTTATTCCGATTGCGTTTTTTGCCCCGAAACGATGGGTAAACAAGGTCAAATCGGAACGATAGACGAAATCGTCGATTTTTGCTCAACGTCGGAGCTGTTTTTGCCTGCGATAGACTTCGGGCACGTAAACGCGCGCGAGCAAGGCAGTTTGAAAACCGCGCTCGATTATCGCACTCGCCTAGAGTACATGATAGAAAAGCTCGGGTATGAGCGCGTTAAGCATTTTCACGTGCATTTTTCAAAAATACAATACGGACCGAAAGGCGAGCTTCGCCATTTGAACTTCGACGACCAAAAATACGGTCCCGAATTCGAGCCTTTTGCAGAGGCTCTTTGCGAGCTTAAACTGGAGCCAGTTATAATTTGCGAATCCGCGGGGCATCAGGATAAAGACGCGCTATATATGAAAAACGCGTATTTAAAAACGGTCGAAAATCTAAAAAAGAGGTCTAATACTTAAGTAAATAGTTAAAAGGACGTAAATTTCGGCAAAAAAACGCGTTCGATTTGTAAATCGCAAAAAATCGATTGACAATTTTTAGGTTAAAGTGTATTATATTTACGTAAGTAAAAAAATAAAAAATAAAAACCGTATGTAAAGGAGTTTTTAAATGAATAAAAAGTCTATAAAAGACGTAAACGTTAAGGGGCAAAGATGCCTCGTAAGAGTTGATTTCAACGTTCCTATGAAAGACGGCGCAATCACGGACGAAAACCGTATTATCGGCGCGCTTCCCACGATCAAGTATCTTGCGGATAACGGCGCGAAGGTTATTTTGTGTTCGCATCTCGGCAAGCCGCACAACGTTTTATCGCCTAACTGGGGGCTCAATAAAAAAGAAAAGGCTAAAGTAGAAGCCGCTCCCGAAGCGGAGCGCGAGGCGTTAAAGGCAGAGCTTATGGCTAAAGCCGCTAAAGATTTAACCAAGCTTTCGTTAAAGCCCGTCGCAAAACGTCTTTCCGAGCTTTTAGGCAAAGAAGTAAAGATGAGCGACGATTTCGTAGGTCCTTGCTCCGATAAACTCGTTGCCGAAATTAAAGACGGCGAAGTTATTCTTTTAGAAAACACTCGTTTCGACGCGGGCGAAGAAAAACGCGACGAAGCGCTTTGCAAAAAACTCGCGTCTTACTGCGATATTTATGTTAACGACGCGTTCGGAACGGCTCACAGAAGTCACGCTACCACCGCTGCTATCGCAGAATACGGTTTCGTTAAAACCGCAGTTTGCGGATTCTTAATCGAAAAAGAACTTTCGGTTATGGCTGACGCGTTAGAGCACCCCGTTCGTCCCTTCGTCGCTATTTTGGGCGGAGCTAAGGTAGCCGATAAGTTAAACGTTATTTCCAACCTCTTGGAAAAATGCGATACGCTTATCATCGGCGGCGGCATGGCTTATACTTTCCTCAAGGCTCAAGGCTACGAGGTAGGTCTTTCTTTGGTCGACGATAGCAAGATCGACTACTGCAAAGATATGATTAAAAAGGCTGCCGATTCCGGCAAGAAGCTTCTTCTTCCCGTCGACGGCGTTCAAATTAAAGATTTTCCCAATCCTATCGACGCACCCATCGAAACTTGCGTTCGCAGAGTAGGCGAATTCGATAAGAATATGGAATCTGCCGATATCGGTCCCGAAACGGCTAAGCTTTACGCCGACGCGGTTGCGGGCGCTAAAACGATTATTTGGAACGGACCTATGGGCGTGTTCGAAAATCCCACTCTCGCAAAAGGCACTATAGCTATGGCTAAGGCTCTTGCAAGCGCAGAGGGCGCGACTACCATAATCGGCGGAGGCGACAGCGCGGCTGCGGTCGCTCAACTCGGTTTTGCCGATAAAATGACGCATATTTCTACCGGCGGCGGAGCTTCTCTCGAACTTTTCGAGGGTAAAAAACTCCCCGGTATCGAATGTCTTAACGATAAAAACTAAGGCGCAAAAACGCGAAAGTAAAAAAATTGCTTTTAAGCCGAAAATAAAAGCCCTTCCCGCAAAAAACGGCGGGAAGGCTTTTTGACGATTTTAGACAAGTGAAAAAAAGGCGAAAATTCTACTGTATTTTTACTATATTCGGCTGTAAAAGTATGAATTTCAGCCGAAAACGATTTTCAGCCGAAAAGTCTAAAATAAATTTCAACCGCAAGGTCGAAAATCCGAAAAAACAAAAATAAAATTTAACGATTAACGAAATAAGGAGCAATTATGAGAAAACCAATCATAGCCGGAAACTGGAAAATGAATAAAACCCCCTCCGAGGGTGCGGCTCTTATCGCCGAACTTAAACCTTTGGTTCAAAACGCCGATTGCGACGTAGTAGTTTGCGTTCCCGCAACCGACCTTTACGCGGTAGGTCAAGCCGTAAAGGGCAGTAACATTCACCTCGGCGCGCAAAACGTGCACTTTGCTGAAAGCGGTGCTTATACCGGCGAAATTTCTGCCGACATGCTTAAAGAACTCGGCGTCGAATACGTAGTTATCGGTCATAGCGAACGTCGTCAATATTTCGCCGAAACCGACGAAACGGTTAACAAAAGAACTCTCGCCGCTTTATCGAAAGGTCTTATCCCCATCGTTTGCGTCGGCGAAACTTTAGAAGAACGCGAAGGTGGCAAAACCGAAGACGTTTTAACTCGTC
>CAYVKZ010000010.1:0-47739 GCA_964452295.1 uncultured Acidiphilium sp. | reverse complement strand
CACCGCGTGCGTAACCGAGCTATAGTTATACACATTATCATACCCCCCCCCCCCCCCATTTTTGTCAAGTGTTTTAATAACGTTTTTTAAAATAATTAAAATTTTTTTGATTTTTTGTGCACATTGTGCACGTTTTCCGAGCGAGATCCCTCGACTCGCTAACGCTCGCTCAAGATGACGGTTAATTTTACAGGGCATTCTGAGCGGAGGGCTGAAAGCCCGAAGTCGGGGTCAAAATCTCGTCTGAGTTTTCCCAGCAAAAAACCGAAAGTGGGGCTATAAGCCCGTTAACGGCACTTTCGGTTTTTAAATTTTCTGTTTTTTATTTTAATCAAAATCCAAAACGTTACAACTTTTGCAATATGCAAGAAGTTACTTGTTCGGCGCAGGCTTCGATACCCGCGGGTGTTAAATGAATCAAATCGTCGTCGCGAATAAATTCGTTGCGGTTTTGATAAACGAGGGGGAACAAATCGTTTATAACAACGCCCTTTTGCTTAAGTTTAGGCACGAGAGCCTCGTTAAAAGCGATTATGTCTTCGTTGCATTGATAAGGATATTCGTCGCGCACGGGCGTAGTCGTGGCGAAAATCACGTTAGGCGTGATTTTAAGCAACAAATCCGCTATTCTGAGCATGTTAGCAACGTATTCTTCCTTGGTCGAAAACGAGCCGTCGCCGAACAAATTACTAACGTCCCAAAGCCCGTTATTCCAATGAATAACGTTACTCGCGGCGATTTGTTCGCGATAATCGAATAACATTCTTAACGTATATTTAGCGAAGCGGCAATTATCTTCGGGCTGAAAAACTTCGGCTTTGCCGCTTAAAAGCTGCTCTACCCTTTTTCCGTAACCGAGCTGGCGAATCGAATCGCCCAATAAGCAAACTTTTTTCATTTTATCATCCTTTAATTCGTTTTGGTTAAAGCGATTCCAACCACGTAAGTGGCGCCCTCGAAAGCGTAGGGGCTGTTTCCGTTGCCGCCTGCGCAGTATAGATATTCCGCTTGCCCGTTTTCGCCGAAAAGCAGCGAGGGGCGTTCTAAATTGCACTGTTTTTTAATTTCGCCGTTATTCCACTTTAAAACGCGCGAATAAGCTTTAGGATTTTTTGCTATTTCGAAATTAACGCAATCGTCGCTTTCGGCGTAAAACCCGGCGCCCCACTCGCCCGTAATGCCGAAAGCGCCGTTTTTAGAGTCGTCTTTGGCGAGCAAGCAGAACTTATTCTTTTTTTCGTCGAACCACAAAAACGGGTCTTCGATATGTTTGTTTTGGTCGTCGAACCGCAGAATAGGCAAATCGGTTAAGCGTTCGAAAGGTCCGTCCGGGCGCTCCGCCACGGCAATACCCAATTGCAAGGGCTTGCCTATCGCCGCGCGCGACTTATAAATCATATAAGTTTTACCGCTCGGCATAATGGCGACGGAGGGGTTGGTGGTAATCGTGCAATCCCAATGCGAGCAATCGCGCGGGGATAAAAGCGGAAGGTCTTTACGAACAAAATCGCCGTTTATATCGTTAGCGACGGCAACGCCGATACGCTTTCTGTTCCACGTTTCCAACGCGTATTGTTCGGTGATATTCTCGGCGCGCGTAGGGATTTCGCCGCCGTAAGTAGTGCCCATATAATACAGATAAAACTTGCCGTTCCAATGCCTTATGCAAGCGTTATGCGTGCTCATTCCGTCGAAAAACTCGCGCCCGCGGCGTGGCAGAGCCACGTTTTTAAAGGTAAATTCGCCGCTTGGGCTATCCGAAACGAAATGCGCGATTTCGCTGTTGAACAGCCAATTCCAACCGAACCCGAACTCTTCGCGCCAGCGCGAGGCGAACATATGATATTTTCCGTCGGCTTTAATAACCGAGGAATCCCAAACGTAATATCCTTTTTGTTTAAGCGCGATATGCGCGGCGCCCTGTTTATATCCGAAATCGTTAACCATTTTAAGTTTATATCCGTTAGTTAAATCCAATTTTTGTCGCGGTCGACAATCAAATCGCCGTCGTATTCGACGCGAAGCGCCTCGAACGGCGCGAGGGTTATATCTCTTTTTTTATCGCCGACGCACAGCGAAAGAGAGCGCACGCTTTCGGACGGATTGAAAAGTTTTAACTCGTATGCGTCGTTTTTAATTCTGAACGTAGGCATGCAAACGTTTTTATCCGTTTTAACAGTCGCGGATTTTTTGCCCGTGCCCGCGGGGAAAACGTTTAGCGCGTAGGGCTTTTGGTTAAATTCTTCCGCCAAAGCGCAAACTTCGTGAACATTTCCGTTATAAATGCGGAAATTAAACGTATATCTGCCACTCTCTATGCGCGGCAAATATCTGTCTTTAGGATAAAGCTCGCGGTCTGCGATGGGATGAATGCAATAACCCGCGCCGCGAATTAAAGTGACATATAAATATCCGTCCTCGGCGGTTCCCGCGTAAGAGCCGTCGTTTATAACCGAAAAGATTTCGCCGTTATCGTTTTTAACGCCCAACCATTTTTGATAGGTTACCTCGCCGAAAGCCGGCTTGTTTTCGACCACGTAAGGTCCGTCGCCTAAAAGCGTGCCCTTAGGCGCGGGGATTTTTATGCGGACGAGCTTGTTTTTGTCGGCGTGCTCGAGCGTAACTTTTAAATCGACGTAAGGTTGATTTTTATAAAAGCTATAGGTTACGGCGGCTTTAGAACCCTCGGTTATAAAAGCCGTTTCGATTACGGTGGCGACGGGGCCGTCTTCAATGGTATGAATAGGCGCGATTTCGCCCTCGAATCCGCAAAAACGCGCGGTTTCGCTTGCAGACATAAGGCGGAATTCTTTGGGGTTTTTACCCAACGATTTAAGCTCTTCGGCGCTCATGCCCCACGGGTCGGCGGTGTCGTCGTAAATTACGGGGACGACCTGACCTTTCAAAACTCCGCTTTTTGTTAACAAATCATTTAAATCGTAAGCGCGACGAACGCGTTTTTTAACGCTTTCGGGCTTAACGTAAACGCTAAATTTGGTTATGCCCATGGGTTTTAACTTACCCTCGAACAGAATGCGTTTGCGCCAATCGAGGTTAAGCGTAGACCCCTCTTTTATCTGCTGGCTTAAAACTTCTTCGCCGTATTCGTTATAAACGTGCGGAACGAAGCAAGTATCCTCGCTCCAATTTTGGTCCGCAAGCATAAATTCGACCTCTATAGGCGCGGTTATTTCGTAGGGCATATGATTAAACACGAACATCGGGAATTCGCCTTCTTTGGCGACGTCTTCACCGAGCACGAGATATAAAAACGCCCCGTCGCGATATTCTTTAACTATGGTTTTAGCCATAGATAAAGCTTCTAAGCCCTCTTTTTCGGCTTCTTCGACACAACTTCCGGGCAGCACGTCGTGAAACTCGGCAAGAAGCAGTTTTTTTTGCGCCGCAAGCCAATCTTTTAAGTCCGGATTATAGCCCGCGAGTTTTGCGACGGCGAGCATTTTTTCGGTGCCGAAAAACAAATTTTCGGTTTCGCGATGAGATTTTTTTAACCGCGCGAACGAAGAATAACACCCCGGCATGCACGTTACGAGCGAGGTTTTTACTTCGCCGCCGATTTTAATATCGTCCGAGAAGAGTTGTTCGGGAGTGCTATGTATAATCTGAACGCCTTCAACCTTAAGGTCTGCGATTTCCTTTAAATCTTTGCGCGAAGGTCCGCCGCCGTGGTTGCCCACTCCCCACAAAACGTAGTCTACATCCTCGCAAGAGCTTTGGTGCGTGGAATTATCGCCGGAGCCGAGCATCGAAGCGGCTTCGCCGCCGATTTCGCTTAATATTTTTTCGGTTGCGAAACCGAGACGCGAATTATACGAAGCCGAATTGGTGGCGATTATTTTACTGCCGTCCGGCCCCACCCAATTAAAGAACTTAGAAGGATAATTAAATTGCCACATAAAATTGGGGCGGCAAGCCATCAATCCGATATATCCGCATTTTTTAAGAATTTGAACCAACCCCACGCTGTGACCGAACGAATCGAAATTAGTGGCTACTTTAGGCTGAACTCCGAACTTTTCGCGAAAATAGTTTTGCCCTACCTCTATTTGCCTAACGAGGCTTTCGCCGCAAGGAAGCAAATCGTCCGATTGCAAATACCAACCGTTTGTGATTACCCATTTGCCGCTTTTAACGAGCTTTTTAATGCGTTCGAACAAAGCGGGGGCGTGTTTTTCGATATTTTCGTATAAAATCGCTTCTCCGTGACAAAAGATATAGTCGTATTCTTCGGCTAAATCGGCGGCGCTTTTAAAGGTAGAAAGCGCGGAAGAAAGCCCCTCCGCCCATTGCCATTGCCATATCGGATCTATATGCGCGTTACATATTAAATGCAGTTTTTTCATAATTCTCCTTTAATCGGAAATAATCGTTTTGTTAAAAAAAGTATATCATTATATTCTTTATTTGTAAAGATTTAACGATAAAAATAAAAGTTTTAATTTTAAATAAGTTTTTTAAGGGAGCGGCGAAGCCGCCGCCCCCTTAAGTTGTTTTTAAGTTTTAATTATTCGGCAACTTCGGGCAAAGCCAAAATGCTGATCGAATCGATATAGATTTCGGACCCCGTGAAGTCGACGAATATAAATTTTTGAATTTTTCCGTCTACCACGTAGTTTTGAGCAAACAAAATTACGTCGAACCACTCGCCCGCGGGGACGGTTACGAATTTATCCGCAGAATATTCGGAAGCGGGAGAACTCCACCCGGGGGTGTAAAATCTCATTTGAGTTTCCGCTTCAGCGTATACTCTGACAGAAATATAACACGTTTTCTCCGTATATTCTATAGGATTTAGCAACGTAACGGTATTTCCCCAATATTGATTGTTGCTGGTTTTTAAGCAAGAGCCGGTTGCGCCCTCGGGCATACCTTCGGTTACATATTCCGACTTTTTGCAACCCGAACCGTCAATATTCGTCTGACCGACGCTTAAGGTTTCGGCACTGCAGTCTATGGTAGTAGTAGCAGTAACGGCAGAAGTATAATCTACGGTGAAGTTTTTAATCGTTAACGTCGAACCGGTTCTCGCGTTCAGGAAGAATATCGAAAGACCTTCGTCTATTTCGTCGAAATTCATCGTAAACTCGTGTTCGCCACTGCTCATAGAGTTATGCGCCCAACCGGTAGGACGATTATTCCACCATCCGCCTCCGATTTCGTTGTTCGTATAAGATATATACGTTTCGTTGCTGTTTTTGCTTTCAAACTTGAAAGTAATGGCTTTTGCGCCTCTTTCTCTTAAAGCCGCCATAAAGTCGAAGTTAAGATAGAAACCTCTCTGGTCGTTTTGGTCGGTAACGTTGTTGGTAAGGATATACGCGTTTTCGGTTTCGCTCCACTCGATCGTGTTTTCGGAGTTGACCGCTCCGAAAATATTAAGGTTTTCGGCGCCTTCGATTAAGGGTTTAGAAGTGAAAACGGGTTTAACTTTTTCGGGCATGGTTTTAAATACCAATTCGCCGTAATCGTTAATGGTCCAGATGTTAGAATCGAAAGATTCGGGCAACGAAGTAATTTCTTGCGCGAAAGCTTCCCACGAAGAATACAAACCTTCGGTATACGCGGTGGCGTTGTCTTCGATCCAATCGTCCGTAGTATAAAACTCTCCGCTGTCTTTAAGCTCGCCCGTTCCACGAATCATTTTTGAAGCGACGGGGTTGATTGCGTAAGTATCGGTATAGTTCTTTTGGGCGTTACACATACCTTCGGAAGTTAAAGCGCCGACGGGTCTATTAAATCCGGTATTTGTTCTGTTAGGATCGGCAACCGAAGTACAGTTTACTACGACGTTTTTATACGATACGTTTTCGTAGCTCCATAAAGCGACGGTTCCGCCCCAGTTATAGTTAGCGCTAATCGAAATGTAAACGTTTTCGAACGAAATCGAAGTTACCGTCATAAACATTCCGCCCGCGTTTGCAGAAATCGCGTTAACTTCGTTAAACGCTATGTTTTTAATAACGGAATCTCTGCCGACCTTACCTGCGATAACGCCTCTTAAATTCGTAGCGTTCATGTTCGAAACGGTATAACCCGAACCGTCGAGCGAGAAAGCCGTAATTATGCGGTCGCCAGAACAGTCGCTCTTGTTGTTAGCCGTTTCAACGGCGGTGTTTTCCATATCGACGTTATCGGTAAGTTTTGCGTAGATATAATCGGTAGCGTTAAGAGAATTCAAAAACGCGGTAAAATCGGCTTTGCTGTCGATTAAAAAGTCGTAAACGGTTAAATCGACGGTTAAAGTGTAAGTTGCCAAGCCGTCTTGTTCGGTAGAGCCGTCTGCCACGACGGTTAACGTTTGAGCGGTTAAGCCCGCTTTTACGCCCTCGAGGCTTACTACGATTTTGCCGCTTTCTAACGAGCAAGAACATTCTTCTTCGCCGATGGTTGCGGAAGTTATAGAACTAAGGGTTACGCCCTCTACCTCTAACGAACAGCCGTCGTTTAAACCGACTACTGCGGGATTTAACGCTTTGGATACTGCGGGAAGAGTAACCGTAACGGAAATTTCTACGCTTGCGGTAGTGCCGCTTTCGGTTGAATAAGATACGGTTACGGTCGCGCTGCCTTTGCCTACGGCTTTAATTACGCCTTCTTCTACTTTAGCAACGGCTTCGTTAGAAGAAGTAAAGGTAAACTGCGCTTCCGATACGGATTCGCCGTTTACGGTAACGGTAGGCGCCAACGCTTTTTCTGCAAGAACGTCGCCCTGAGCTTTGGTGCAAAGCGCCAATGCGTCGCCTTCGATACCCGAAGTAAGAACTACGGTTTCGGATACTTCTACTTTAACGGTTGCCGCGGTTAACGAATAACCTTTGCAAGTGCCGTTTATGGTTATATTCGCGCTGCCTTTGCTTACGGCGGTGATTAAGCCGCTTTCCGAAACGGTGGCTACGTCTTCGTTAGAAGAAGAATAAGTATAAGTAACGGTTTGCTCTAAAGCCGCGTCGTTATAATAAGCTTCCGCGCTTAATTGCTCGGTGCCGCCTACCGTTAATTCGACCTTCCTTTTGTTTACGGAAACTTCTAACGTTTCGTCGTCGCCCGGGGCGGTTACGGTAACGGTGCACGTTGCCGTTTTTTGCTCTACGGTGGCGGTAACGACTGCCGAACCTATCGCTTGCGGAGTGATTATTCCGCTAAACTCGCCTATCGTTAAAACGTCTGCGTCGGAGCTCGAGTAAGTTACGTCTTCGAGCGAATCGGTTTCGGCTTCTAACCTAAGCGAACCGAACAAGCCTACGCTTGCCGTTTCGGGAAGAGTAAGCGTGATTTCTGCGGGATCTTCTACGGGGGGAACGTCCGAATTTCCAGAATCGCCCGACCCGGTGTTTTGCGACGGCGTTCCGCACGCGGCGAACGTCATTGCCGAAGCAATCGCGAGGATTGCCAATAGTTTTGTGAATTTTCTCATAACTACCTCCTTATATTGCGCGAATTATTCGCGTTACAACCTTTTTTATCCGCCCGCCTTTAAAGCGGGCGGTTAGCCGAAGGTTTTCGGCTTTTTTTATTTTTTATCTTACCACTCGCTGATAAGCAGTTCGATATCTTGCCCTTCTGCCATTCTGGTTACGCCCAAACGGCGGCAATCGCTCGCGAACGAGCTCTTTGCCTTGGCTAATTCGTTAACGCTGAAGTGCGTTGTGCTGTGGAATTGCAACAACATATATCTCGGCGTTAAGCTTTCTTGCGTAATGCGGTCGATTATAAGTTGATATAATTCGGGATCGCTTTGTTTTAAGGGCTCAACCTCTTTTTTGGCTTGCTCGATATAGCCGAGCCATTTTTCTAAAAGATTTTCGGGCCAATATTCGGCAACCGACCAGTCCGCGTGCTTCGAACCCGTTATACCGTGAACACCGCTTTGCGTTATCGATTGCATCCAAACGCGAAGCTCTTCGTAATACTTGCGCATCGCGCCGCTTTCGCTGCCGAAATAGTTAGCGAAGAATGCGTCTACGAGTTCGTTGTAATCTTTGTTAACGTCCCAGCTCCAAACCGAATTCAAATATGCTTTTAACGGCGAGAAGCAAAGCGAAGCTTTGGTATCGTATTGCGAGTTTTCGAATATCCAAATTCCGCCCGCGTTTAACCAACGTATATATTGGCTTTGGTTTGCGGCAAACGTGTCGTATGGGATAAAGTAATCGTAGAAGAACGAAGAATAACTCCAAATAGAAACGTGATCGGAGCAAGCGCACCAGCCTTTAAGTATTTCTTCGGACTCTTCGTTTGCTTCGTCGCCCCAGAACGCGTTGAACGAAACGTTGCCGAGCGGCGCGAAGTATACGCAAACGTTGTCACGCGTTTTAACCTTTTCGTCTATAGCGGACCACGTGCCGTCGTCGTTTTTCTTGGCGGGGGGCGTAGCCGTGCTCGAATATGCGAACATAACCAAGGTTATTTTGCGTTCGGGCGCGTTTTCGAGCCGCCATGCCTCTATTTTATCCGCTACGTCGTTGGTGAGCATTATGCAGCCCGCGGCGTCGGTGCCGTATTGCATTTTTAACGCGCGGCAGTTTGAACATTCGCACCAATAACCGTCGTCCATGTGGGTTAAGGTTATTATTTCTTTATCGGGCGATTCTTTTATCGCTTGAATAAGAACTGTTGCAAGCTCGTCTATAAGCTTGTTATATTCTTCTTTGTCGCCGTAAGCGGTATAGCAAAGCTGAAGATTGTTAGTCGAATACCACTTGGGGTGCTCTTCTTGATATTTGCTCTTGGGCAAATATTGAAGCGTGTTGTGAACGTAGCTCGTGCCCGAACCCGTGATAAACACTTCGCCCTGCGTTTCCATGCGCATTTTGTGCGATTGGTCCGAATTGGTAAACATAGGCGCGTAGCCCGCGATGGCGTGGTCGAAATCGGGGTTGTCGTATACGTCGAAAATAGGAAGTTTTAAATTTTTAACGCCCGTTTCGACGTAATAGCACTCGTTTTCGAAACTATCGATAAAATACATCTCGTAGCCGAAAAGCTGATTTAACAAGCCGTATGCGCCGAAAAGCGTTCCTAAATCGCCGCCGCCGACCGTTATTATCGAATTGCCGACCGTTTTTATTATATAGCCGTTCTTTTTTAAGCCCTCGGGTTTTTGCACCCCGCTGCCTTTTACGAATTCCGATTCGCCTAAAACTATATATCTCGCACTGTCGGAATAAGTTTTCGCGCTGTCGCGAACGACGGGTAAGTCTACGCCCGTGGCTTCTTTAAAAATCTTTACGAACGTAGACGCCGCGGCTTCGATTTTGCCGCTTGCGCCGCTTGCGATAAGCACTTGATAATCGCTCGCGCCGTTCGTTACGAATTCTTTGTTAGAAGAACTTACGTTGAATATATGCGTGCCGCCCGTGTATTTGCCGGTAGATACGTATTCGGTGGCGACGTTGTTGCCCGTTATGGTAGAACCGCCGTTTCCGCCGTTTCCGCTTTGGCTCGGATTAGAGCCGAAGCAAGCCGCCGCGCATGCGGCGCTTAATACCGTCGTTAAAGACACCGCGGCGCAAATTATGCGCTTAAATAACTTTTTCATGTTTTTACCCCCTTATTTGATTACGTTAACGGTATACGTTTCGGAACCCATGTTGCCGCTCGCGTCTATGCTCCAAACGCATATCGTGTATTCGCCCGCCGTTTGCGGAACAAACGCGCGATCTTTAAGCACTACGAACTGACCTTGATTGGTTATTACATAGTAATTAACGCTTACTTCGCCGTCGATTTTATCTTTTGCGGTTGCTTCGGGTAAAATAATCTTTTCGCCTACCTTGCCCTCCGCGGGAACTTTGCCGCTCATCGTAATAACGGGGGCTTCGTCGTCGATAACCGTTAATAAATAAGTTAAGCTCGCCCTGTTGCCCGAAGAGTCCTCGGTAGAATACGCAACGATATAAGAACCGTATTTTTTAAGAGCGATTTCGTATTCGAGGCTGCCGTCGGCATTCTTTAATTCGGTGCCGTCTTTAGCGACTACGACTTTGCCGTCCGGTGCGGTTACGGTAAGTTTTAATTCGAGCCAAGGTTCGATTGCGTCTACAGCCAATATCTTGGGAAGTTTTACGGTGGAGCCTATCGCTTTAATCCCGCCGTAATCGTATGCGCTACCGAATATAGGATCGTTGTATTCGACGGACGAAACGTCGCATATGGCTTGGTTAGAAAGCTTTTTGAGTTGAATTTTGCTCGAACCGCTTACGCCCGCAACGCTTATGCTCGCGTATACTTTTCCGCTCGGGAAGCCTTCGAATTTTTCGCCGTCAAGCGTTTTTTCTATAGCTACGTTTATTTTCGAAGAAGAGGAGAACGAAACCGCTTTTTTCGCTTGTTTATAAGCAAGCTTGATTTCTTTGCCGCTCGTTAAGCCTTCGCTTACTTCGTATTGCTTGCCGTCTTCGTTAACGTAGAACACCGTTCCGCCGCTCTTTTTGGCGTAAGTGAATTTTACGGAAACGTTCGGATTCGCTGCGTCGGTTAAAATCAGCGAAACGCTGTCGTATGCGGTCATTCTTTGGTTGCCCGCGAACAAGAACTCGAAGCCCGAAGCCAAAAGCGGATTGATATATTCGACGGTAGCGTCTTCTTTAACGGTCATAACCGTTTCGTATTCTTGCACTTCGTAACTTGCCGAACCGCTGACGGTATAGAATAATTTTTCCATATCATAGCCGCCGTTCGCGCTTTTTATTTGCAATACCGGAATTTCATACGACTTGCTGCTTACGTTGCCGTTTAACTGCGCTTCGTAAGTGATTACGGCTACGTCGCCGCTCTTTTTAACCGCGGGAATTACGTAACCTTTGCTTATTCTGGTTTCGCCGTTTAAATCGTTGATGTAAGCGGTGGTTTTAACCTGAGTTTTGCTGCCGTCCGTATAGTTATACGCGTAAAGCGCGGGTATTTCGTAGCGGTAACCCTCAACGAAATAGCGGGGTAAAACCACGTCGTCGGTAAATACCGCCGCATTGCCCGCCTCAACCGAAATTTCGTAAGAATAAGTCGCGGTTCTGCCTACGTAGTCTTTAGCTAAATAGCAAACGGTGTATTCGCCCGCGCACGGGAAACGGAATTCGCCGTCCGTAAGCTCGTATCTTTTGCCGTTCTTTTCTATCCAAACGGTAACCTCGCTTCCGCCTATCGCGTTTGCAACGGTCGCTTTCGCGGGTTTTATGCTATACCCGGCATAACTGCTCGTGATTTTTTCGTCGTCGAGCGTTACGGTAAGCGGCGAAGAATCTTCCGCGGCGGTTATCGTTAAGCTTTTAGTTACGGTAACGTCGAAGTTGTCCGTCGCGCTGTAAACAATAGTGTATTCGCCCGCGCTCGAAACTTGGAATTTGCCGTCCGTTACGTCTAATTTCGTTCCGCTTTCGGCAGTGCCTTCGTATACGCAGACCGAAACGGGAATATCGCCGTAATAGGGGCTTACGCAAGAAGCTTGATAAACGGGATAAGGATATCCGACTACCGCGTTCGGAAGCGAACTTTCGTCGTAATCTAAGGTGTCTACGGTAATCGCGTGGGGTTTTCTTTGGTCTTTTACGTCAGAAACGGCGGTGCCGTCTACCTCTTTAACGACGAAGTTAAAGCTCGATTGCACGTATGAAAAACCTCTTATGGAAAGGAAACATTCGCCCGTGGTAAAACCTTTCCACGGAGTTTCGAAATAGTTTTCGTCGTCTAAATCGACCATCGCGTTAGCGCCCGTAGCGTAATAACCGTTCTTTTTGGGGAATAACTGCTTGGTTAAATCGTCGTAAGAAATGCAAAAACAGTTTTTATCTATCGACGAAATATCCGCATGCGCCCCGGTGGGCTGGTTGTAAAGCTGACTTTCGCCTCCTACGCCCGAAAAGTCGAGATATACTATCGAGCCGGTGCCTTCTTCTTTTACAATCTCGCCTACGCCCGGTTGCGACCAATACATTCCCGCGTATTCGCCGCCGACGCTCGCCCTTAAATAACCTACGCCGTTATAAAGACCTAACCGCTTGTCGCCCGCGTCGTTCGGGGGAACAACGCCTTTGCTCGACATAACGCGAACGATTACCTGCGACGAAGAATCGTATGCGTCCGTAAGGATAAGGTCGAAACCTTCGACGTCTTTAATGCCGATTGTTTCGGGCGTTATCGAAAATTCGATTAACGCGTCGTCTTTGGTTTTTCCGTTTAAGTCGATTACCTGATTATAGGTAAAATAATCGCCCGATGCAAGCGAGACCATAACGCCGCTGACCGAACCTTTACCCTCGATTTGATAACCGTTAACGTTTTGCAAACCCTCTTTTTCATGTTCCTCGGCGTTATAAGTGACGTTTTCCGTAACCGAAGAAGCCGTGCTCGAAACGCCGAAAAGCGGTTTTTTAACGCTGAACGAACGAACTACGGTTTCGGTTTTCCCGTTTACCGTGGCTGAATATTCAACCTTGTAAACGCCCTCTTGGTTAAGCTTAATGCGCCCCGCGCTCGAAGTAGAGCCGTCCGGCAACAACACCGTGGCTTCGGCTTGAACGGTTGTTCCGTCAACCGAAATATTGCCGCTTCCGATAGCCAAACTGTCGCCGTAAGCGTAGCTCGTTTGATATTCTACGTCGAGCGATACGTCGGCGGAAGCCGCAAAAAAGTTGCCGGTTAAACCGAGCGTCGCCGTGGCAAGCACGGACGCCGTCGCTATGGCGACTAAAGCTTTTTTAAACTTTCTCATTCTTTCAATCCTCCCATCGATAAATTACCCATTAATCTCTTATGGAAACATGTAAAGAAGATTAACATGGGAATTAACATTATAAAACAGAACGCTAACGCGTGCACTTTGTCGCCCGCGCCTTTGGGCCCGCGGCTTTCGACGGCGATGTAATACGCCTCTAACGAAATCGTGGGGATGTTAGGCATGTAAAGCATGGGCGACGAATAATCGTTCCAATAATTGATGAACAAAAGCAATACTATGGTTAAAAAAGTGCTTTTTATCATCGGGAACGTTATTTGCCACATAATCCGCCAATTCCCCGCGCCGTCTATATAAGCGGCTTCGGAATAATCTTTGGGGAAAGCGGAAAGCTGAGCGTGTAAAATTAAAAAGTAGGTGCCTAAAAAGTTGGCTTTCATAACCCATTGACCTAAAATACTGTCGTATAACCCCAGCCTTTTGGCAACGGCTATGCCCGAAGCGGTAGTTCCTACCGTGGGGAAAACCATAGTGAAAATAACTATCCAATAAAATACGTTGCAAAATTTATATTTGAAACGCGACGCGATATACGCAACCGAAAATTGAACGACGGCTTGTATCAAAGCCGAACCTATCGCATAAGTCAAACCGTTGCCGAACAACCCGAAAATATCGTATCGCGACTTTCCGTCCGCCGTTTCGTATAACGCGTTAAAAAGGTCGGTGTAGTTAGAAAAGGCAATCTCGCCCTTTTTGGGTAAGCCTATTCCGTTATAGTCGAGCGTCATTCCGTCTTTAAGCGAAGTTACAAAACCCCAGCCCAAAAGCAAAAACATCGTTACGGCGTAAATCATAAGAACGACGCCTACCGCTATCGTTAACGCGCTTGCGGAATTTTTAGTTTTCGTTTTCATAAATACGCCTCCTTTATTCTACCGACGGGCCGAACTTGTTCAAAGCCTTTCGAATCGCTATAATCAAAGGAATGGTTACTATCGTAAACACGAGCCCGAGCGCCGAAAGATAAGGATATTCGGCAAATCGCATCGAACGCATCGCGCTCAAAAAATAATATCCTACGGTTTGAGAGGCAGGGTTCGCGCCGCTCCCGACGAAAGAATATAAGTTCATGTCCGTCGTGAAAAACGCGGCGAGCCCCGTAACTATAAAAGTCGAAATAGTGGGATATACGCATGGCAGAGTTACGTGTAAAAACTCTTGCGCGGCGTTCGCGCCGTCGAGTTCGGCCGCCTCTACCAACGAATCGGAAATGCCGCTCATCGTGCTCGTGTAAATAAGCACGCTGCCGCCGAACGAAAACCACAGCGTAAAAAGCAAAACCGTTATAAACTGCGTGTTAGGCATTTTTATCCAAGAATCGAACGTTTCGTGCCCCAACCAGTTTTTTGCTATATCTTTAATTCCTATATCGATGAATTTTTCGAAAATAATGGCTAATATTATTACCGATATTATTTGCGGCAAAAACAGCACGACTTTAAAAAACGAAGCGAACTTCTTTCCTTTATATATATAAAACGAAAAAAGTAAAGCTATGGTCGTTCCGATAAGAGTGCTGACCAAATAATAAATCGTAGAGTTTAAAAGTCTGCGCCCCATCTGCGCTTCGAACAGTTCCGAAAACACGCGCTTGAAGTTGTTTAAATGAAAGCCTTGGAACGCACCGTTCGAGCCCCTTACGCCGTCCGCGCCGGGCATATACGTCTGAAACGCCATAAGTATCGCGTTGAAGTTAACGTATATGTAAAATATAAGAAATTGAAGCATCGGAAGAGCAGCCACGGCAAGAATAAACAGTTTGTTTTTTCTGTCTGCCGAGGCAAGCCCCGATTTTTTCCTTTTTAAATTATTCTCCATAAATTCCACCCTGTTTTATCCGCATATAGCGCCTTACCGCGGAACGAATTTGCTTTTTCGTTCCGCGCCGCGCCTTTTTGCGTTTCCTTTATTTAATTCGGAAACGAGTTTTTATCGAGACAGGGCTCGTATTAATCGAAATACGCTCCGTATTGAGTTTTCCACGAGCTCGAATTCTTTTGCATCGCACTGAAATAGCTCTTCGCGGTTACCGCCTCGTTGTATTTGAATACGTAAGCGGGATCGGTTCCTTCGGTGGTTTTATATCTCGCGCCTAAAGTATGTGCGTTTACGTCCGCGTTGAACACTTTATTCGTGGAAACGGGATAAACTACGGTAGTCCCTTCGGCGTTCTTTAAATCCAATAACGATTTGCAGAAAGTGGTGCATCCGCTCGTATCGTCCATAGTGTAATTCAACGCTTTTACGCTCGAAGTCATTTTGGTGAATTCGCGGAGCGATACGTCCGTATTGCAATAAATCAAGAATTTAGCGGCAAGTTCGGACATCTTCGCGTCACCCGCGAGATTTGCGTTTACAAAACCGTATGCGCGCAACGTATCTAATAAGGTAGAGCCTTCGCCGACCTTGTCCGCGGTAGCCTTGGGGAAAGGAATGAAACGGAAGTTTCTGTCTTTTTTAGAATATGCGCCGTATTTAGACAACGTATCGAAATCGTCGCTCGCTTCGCCTTCCCACCACGAACCTTCGACCATCATGCCAATGGCTTTTCCTTGACCTTGGCTGGTGTTGCTGCGCAAAAATCTCATTTGAGTTTCTCTGTGCGTGCCCGAATCGAAGCAGTAATCGGGATGATAATAGTTGTTGTCTATAATATCTTCCATAAACTTCAACGAATAGTAGTAACCTTCTTGGCGGAGAATTTCGTAGCCGTTTGCAGAGGTAATTTCCTTGCTTTCGAGCTCGACGGTTCCGTCCGCGTTAACGTTTTTAACGAGGTTGTCAAGCTTTCCGCTAAAATCGTAACCCGTTTCGGTAGCGGCGGCGCCGTTGACGTCGGCGGCTAAAGCTTCCAACATTCTCGTAGCGTAGAACTGATATTTACCCGACCAAACCAAAGGAACGGAGAACTTGCTCATTTGCTTCATCAATCTGCTGAAATCTTCGAACGTAGCGGGTAAACCGTCATCGTAAGTGCCTTCTTTCCCGTCGGGCCCGGCAGATAATCCGCTGTCGCTCGAGGTTTTGTTAAACTGACCGTCTTTGCCCATAAACAACTTTTTCGAGTTGAATAAGTCTTCGTCGATGGTAATTCCGTTAAAGCCCGCATAATGGGGAATCATGTAATAACGACCGTCTCTGCTTAAGCCTTCGCGTTGCGAATCGGAAAATTTATCGAGGACGGAAGTGGTTTCGCCCGGGAGCGTTTGTTTTACGTAATCCGTTATGTCTAACGCGACTTTTTGCGAAACGTAAGCGTCGTAATCGATTACTTCGTTGAAAAATACGTGCGTGTTGGTTTGCAAAGGATTGGAGTTAAGCAACGAAACGCCGTTGTTTTCGGTTTTATTGATAACTACCTGAACGCCTTTTTTGTCGCCGTTTTCCCAATTTGCGTATTCTTGCTCGAATCTTTCCGCGACGGCATACAACCAGTCTACGCCGAAGCCCTTATCATAACTCGAAACGTAAAGCTGCGTTTTGCCCTCTTGGACGGGTTCGGTTATATCTTGTTTGCCGCACCCCGCAGCGCCGACGCAGCCGAACGCGATAATCGCAGACAACGCCAATGTTAAGCCCTTTTTGAATCTCATATTAATTCCTCCAAACGGCAATCTATACGATTGCGCTTTTTTGTTTGACTTTATTTTATCATATATTTAAATGCTCGTGTTGTGAATTTTAGCGAAACGCTTTTTCGATTATGTCTTTTTTAATGATTTTTTTAATTGTTATTTTTAGCGACTTTTGGGCAAAATAAAGGTAAAGAATTGCTATTTTTAGCGGTTTTTTAGTTCCCCTATTTACATTTTTAATTTTTCGTGCGATAATGGGCGGCAATTAAAAATATGGATCCGCAAAATGACCGACGCAGAAAAAAGCCCGATAGAAATTAAAGTTCCGGAAATAGAATTTTTCAACGCCGCGCTCGGCGTAGACTTTCATTGGTGGCACAACAACAAAACGCCTTATCATTCGCATACTTATTACGAAATCGCCGTTATGAAAAGCGGTTCCGTAACGCATATTTGCAACGGTAAGAAGAGCATAATAAAAAAATTAGACGTTTTTATTTTAAAACCGGGCGATAAGCATATGTTTTTGGCGTCGGCTAATTCGTCGCACCTTACTTTTTCGATTACGGAACAAGAACTTTCGGTTTTGTGCGCGTTTATAAGCGAAACGCTCCTTTCGGAAATAAAACAAGAAGCGCCGCGGCAAATTTGCATAAACGAAGCGCAACTCGAATATATTCTTTTTCTTGCGAATCAGGTTAACCTGCGCAACGACGAGCGGCACCTTCAATCGAACGGCGTGCTGATTAAAAGCATGATTTTAAACCTTTTGCTCGAATTTAATCGCTGTTTTAAACTTCAAAACAAAAATCACTCTAATTTCCCCGAATGGCTTGTCGATTTTTTAAAGGAAATTCGCACGCCCGAAATTTTTAACCGCCCGCTGGACGAGCTTTATCGGCTTTCGCACTATTCGCAAACGATGCTCAACCAATATTTCAGGCAGTATATGGGCACTACGCTTATCGCTTATATAAAAAAATTAAAAATGTCCCACGCGACGCAGCTGCTTTTGCACTCGAACTACACCATATCCAAAATCGCGGAGGAAATTAATTACACACCCTCGCATTTTATTCACGAATTTAAACGCATAAACGGCATTTCGCCAACAAAATATCGCGAAAAACTTCATAAAAGATAAAAACGTAAAAACAAAATCCGATATCTCGTCTGCTTTTAAGCTTTCGAAATATCGGATTTTTTTATTTTTTGTTTCTTTTGCGTTTTTTAGCGTTTCGCGTTTTCTCGTTTTTTGTTTCTTTTGCGCTTTTTCGCGTTTTTAGCGAGTTTTATTCTTTATCGAACCACGCGGTAACAAGCGTTTTTCCGCCGTTCCAATCCGCCCCCGCAGAAGCGTAGTCGGTTAATTTTGCAACGGCCCCGTTAGAAAAGCGCACCTCTAACGCCTGCCTGCACGCGAAATCCTTTTCGCAAACGCGCGCGCTCGCTATTTTTTCGCTTACGGCGACGTTTACGTCTTGATTGCGCTCGTCGGCGGCAAAAACCAAGCATCCTTTTTTAACGGCGATTTTATCGTTTAACTCTACGACGCGAGCGGGCATAGGCATTTCGACCTCGATTTGCCCGTTCGAGCGAACTTTTTTCGAAAGATACGAATTAACCGCAACGGATTGCTCTTTTCCGTCGATTTTTACGCTTTGAACGTAAGAGGGAATTCTTAAATCGATAGAGAATTCTTCATCTTTTTCGCATTGCCAGCAGATTTTTATAACGCCGTCGTAAGGATAATCAGTTTTAACCGTAAATTTAATTTCGTTGCCGCTTGGCGAATGCAGAACGCACGTCCCGCTAACGTATTGATTTATCACGAACCCGCCAGAGCGAAGCAATATGGCGGAAAGCGGAAACAAAGCCGTGCCCGCCGAGCCGATGCACGCGCAACAACCGTATGCCGTGCCGTTTTCCATCTCTTTATATCCGCCCGTTTTGCGATTGCGGCGGCTTTTGTATAGCGGCGAATAGCTGTCGAACGGAAATCCGCCTATTTTCGCTATGAAATCTTCGGCATAAGCGTATTCGGAATTTTTTTGTCTCTTATCCGACGTGCCGAGGTAAGCGTTTTTTGCAAAATTCACGCTGCCGAGCATCGCGTTGTAATAAGTGTTTTCGATTGCGTCGGCATACTTTGCTTCGCCGGTTAACCTAAGCGCCTGGAAACAAACCTTCATCCAGGTAACGCTTACGCAAGTTTCTTGCATAACCTCTTCGCTCGGTTCGGTTTGTTTTAGCCCGCTGTTATCGAAAAGCTCGTGCGTGCAACCGCAACAACCGATAATAGTCAAATCGCTCGCGATTACGCCGTTTACGAAATTTAAAAACGCGGTTTTCAGCTCTTCTTCTTTGGTTACGCGATAATATTCTATCAACCCCTCGAAAAACGACATCGTTTCGTAAGCCTTGGTAACGGGATACTCGAAAGGCATTTTTTTACCCTCTAACGCGGTTTTAACCAAATCGCCCCACGCGCACCCGCCGCTTTTTACGATATAGGCGGCAAAATCCAAGTATTTTTTTTGTTCGGTTAAATTATAAAGCCGCACGAACGGTTCTAAAATAGAGGCGGAATTCGTAGCCCCCCAACACCATTCGGGCGTGGTTTTTAAAATGCTTTTCTGCCCCTCTCCGTCGCCTATTTTTTTTATGATATAATCGGCTTGAGCGGTTAAACAATTCAAAATTCTCGCTTTAAACTCTTGGTCTTTACATATTTCGTAAAAATATTGCATGCCGAGCAAAACGTATTTTCTGCCCCACATATCCCAGCCGTCGAATTCGCTTTGCTTATCGTAAGAAGATATTCGCCCTTCTTCGTCTTGCAAACTCATAAGCTCTTCGACGGTTTTTAAAAGAATGCCGTAAAGTTTTTCGTTTTTAGTGTAGCGATAAGTCCAACAAGCGCCGCGCATCATCTTTCCCCAATACTCGCAGCGCCAACCGCCGTCTTGAACGTCCGAACGAATTCGATATTGATTAGTAAAAAGCGCCCAAAGCTCCTCGTTTAACAATTGATTTTCTTCGATAAAGCGTGCGGCTTTGTCCGCCTCACCGCTAAAATCGCAACAAAGCGGCTCCGAGCAAAACAACTCGTCCGTAGTCAAACGCGGCTTTGCCATAGCGTTTGCGTAAACGTGCTTTAAAAAGGAATTTTCCATAACTTGCGTTTCCCCTTTTGGTTTTTTTCGTTTTGTTTTTTGCGTAATTTACGTTTATTGCGTGTTACGCTTATTGCATAACTTGCGTTTTTCTCGTGATTTACGCGCCTAATTTACAAATATATTAACATTTTTTTAAGCTCGTGTAAACGTTTTTACGTGATTTTTTTAGCGATTTTTATTTGAAAAAATAATATTTTTAACAAACGCCTTTACTCGCTAAATGCGTTCGTTTTTGCCTAAAGGTTTTCGATTTCGGAAAAATTTTTTCGATTTAAGCCCGAAGTCGCGCCGAACGAATTATAAAAAAACCAAAAAGTGCCGCCTATAGGTCGATAATCGACCTATAGGCGGGTTTTTGTATATTTAGTTTTTGTTAAAACTTAAAACGCCCAGTTGCCGTTTCTGAAAATAGCAACGGTTTTACCGTCTTTGGTTATTCCGTCGATTTCGAGGTCCGAAGTGCCGATCATAAAGTCGACGTGAATAATCGAATCGTTTATGCCCATCTTTTTACATTCTTCAAACGAAAGCTTTTCGAAATCTTTAAGGCAGTTGTTAAAGCCTCTGCCGAGAGCCAAATGGCAACAGCAGTTTTCGTCGTAAAGCGTGTTATAAAACAAAATTCCCGTGTTATTGATGGGCGAATCGAAAGGAACGAGCGCACACTCGCCGAGCATTGCGGCGTTTTCGTCCATGGCGACTAATTTGCGCAAAAGCTCTTCGTTTTTGCCCGCTTTCACGTCGGCCACTCTGCCTTCTTTAAAGGTTAAGCAGAAATCGTCGATAATTTCGCCTTGATAAGAAAGCGGCTTGCTCGCGTAAACGATGCCGTCGGCAACGCCCGCTTTCGGCGAAGTGAAAACCTCTTCGGTTGGAATATTGGGGTTAAAATAAGTCCCGCCGAGCGTATTTTCGCCGCCGCCCATAAAAATTCCGCCGTCGATTAATCCGACGGTTAAATCGGTGCCTTTTGCCGAGCGATATTTGAGCGCGCTAAGGTTAAGCGAATTGAGATATTCCGAACGTTTGGCAAGGTCTGCGTTATGTTCGTTCCAAGCGGCAATCGGGTCGTCGGTCACGCGGGAGGTTTTTAAAATCGCGTCCCAAAGTTTTTCGACGGCGACGCTTGCGCGGTCGTTCGGGAACACTTTTTTAGCCCATTTTTTGCCCGCGGCACCCGCTATAACCCATTGATATTTATCGTCTAATTGGTCGCGATAAGACTTGAACACCTTAGAAACCGCGGCGGAAGAGCTAGCAACTTTTTCTTGATTAACGCCTTTTAACGCGTCGGGGTCGTCCGATTCGATAAAAATTCGAACGGGGAGATTTTCGATCCAATCTTTATAGCGTTCGATTTGCCAATTTTTAACGGAAGAGAGCGTTTTTTTGGACTGGTATCTGTAAGCGAGCTTTTGCCCCGCCGAGTTTGCCCATTCGAAAGTAACCGATTTAGCGCCGAGTTTATAACATTCTTCGGCGACCATAACGGCAAAATCCGCGACTTCGGTTTCGGCGCGAAGCCTAACCTCTTGATTTTTTTGTACGTTCGCGCCCACTTCGGCAATGAGGCGCGCGTATTTTCTAAGTATTGTTTTTTTCATATTTTAATCCTCGTTTTGAATAGCTTTACAAGATTCGATAATGGTTTTATAAACGATTTTTGCCGCGTTTTTTTGAGTTTCGGATTCGAAAAGTGCGGCTATATGTTCGTTAACGGCACTTTCGCGCGATAAATCGGTAACGGGTAAACCAAGAGATTTTTTCGCTTTTTTAATTTTTTCGCAAGCGAAAAAGCGTTGTTTTAAACAGCTGCAAATCTGTTCGTCGAGCTCGTCGATCTCTGCGCGAGCCGCTTTAAGCTCGGCTTTTTTTTCGTTGATTAAGTCGTTTTTCATAACAATTTACGTAGATTTTCATCAATAAAAAATCAAAAACACGGCGGCAATTACTATAAAAACAATGCCCGAAATTAACACGGAAGCCATTTTAGCGTGTCTGCGATTTTTTTCTTTACGCTCTTTGTATTGGGCGTAATTTTCTTCCTTTTTGATGCGCGCGCCCGGGATAAAAGACAAAACGGCGCGTTTTAGACCGAACGAAATACCGTCGAAAAAACCGCCCTCTGCGACTTTTAGCAAAACTCCGAACCCCGCGAAAAGCACGCCGGGCACGAAGAACGCGTCGCTCAAGGCGCCGAACAAACCGCTGCTGGAAAGCTCGCCCGAAAAAACGCCCTTAGAGTATGCGATAATCGCGGCGAATACGAGTTCTATACCGAAACAAACGGAATACGCGATAATCAGCCCTTTTTTGGACTTTTTAGGCTTGGAAATTTTAGGCGCGCCGCTCGGATATTCGCTATTTAAAGCGGCAGGTTTGCTATTAGCGGTCTTATTTTCAGCCGCCCTATCGGCAGCCTCATTTTCGGCGGCGTTATTTGTTAAAGTCGATTTTTTTCCGATTTCGTCAAACGCCGCAGAGATATCCGCGGCGCCCGAGTCGATATTTTTAGAATTTAGATTATTATTATCTTGCATTTTAGTTATTATCAGCCAAGACAGCCTTATATTTAGCCTCTTCCTCGTCGTTACACATAACGAAATGTCCGGGAGCGACCTCTCTCATCGAGGGCTTATTAACCGAGTAATCGTGTTCGGCGAGCGGGTTATAAGTGATACGCACGCGCTCTTTTTCGTAATGCGGATCGGGGAGCGGGATAGCCGAGAGCAGCGACTTGGTATACGGATGCAAGGGGTGAGCGAACAACTCGTCCGAGGTAGCGAGCTCGACCATATTGCCGTAATACATAACGCCGATACGGTCCGAAAAATACTTAACGACGGACAAATCGTGGGCGATGAACAAAATAGTCAGTCCCATTTTTTCGCGAAGCTCGTTCAAGAGGTTGATAACCTGAGCTTGAATCGAAACGTCCAAAGCGGAAACGGGTTCGTCGGCGATAATAAGCTCGGGATTCATGATGACCGAGCGCGCGATGCCGATACGTTGACGTTGTCCGCCCGAAAACTCGTGGGGATATCTGCCGGCGTGTTCGCGAACGAGCCCTACGAGCTCGAGCATACGATACACTTTTTCGTCGATTTCTTCCTTATCGCGAACGCCCTGAATAACCAAGCCTTCCGAAATGATTTCGCGAACGGTCATACGCGGATCGAGCGAGGCGATGGGGTCTTGATAAATCATCTGAATTTGCGTGACGAGCTTGCTCTTTTTTGCGCGACGAATTTTATCGGCGCGTTCTTTTTTGAGCGCGGAAACTTGTTCTATCGAGGCGCCCGAGGCAACCAAATCAGCCACTTTTTGGTCGTATTCGGCGGTAACCTTAGCGACGGCTTCGTCGGCGAATTTTTTATCGCAATTTTTGCTGTCGAAGTTAGCCTTACGGATTTGATCGCGGCGTTCGGCGATATAATCCGAAGCCTCGTTTTCGAGCGCGGAGATTTTGCCTTTAAGCTCGGCGTTTAGCGTTGTTTTTTGCTGTTCAACCGCGGCTTTTTTCGCCACGTCGGCGGCATCGTCGTCGCCGATGGCGCAATCGGCTATTTTCTGAGCGTATTCGGCTTTCAAAGCGGAAACGGCGGCTTTAAGTTCTTTTTTCTTGTTAAAGATTTCTTCCTTGTAAGAGCGGGTCCCCGCGACGATACGTTCGTCCTTAAAATAAACGTTACCGCTGGTAGCTTCGTAGAGTTTGATGATGGTGCGCCCGGTGGTAGTTTTACCGCAGCCGGACTCGCCGACGAGCCCGAAAACTTCGCCGCGTTTGATATCGAAATTGACGTTATTAACGGCTTTAAGCTCGCCCTTGCCCATTTTAAAATATTGGCAGAGATTTTCAACCTTTAAGAGCACTTCGGCGTTATCGAAATTTCTTTTCATAATTGTTCGTCTCCTATAGCGAGTTTTTTCATACGAGCGATACGATCGGTGACCTGTTTAGGCGGATCGACCTTAGGCGCGTTGGGGTGAAGAAGCCAAGTAGCCGCCTTATGAGTATCCGAAATTTCGAACATAGGGGGTTGCATTTCGAAGTCGATTTCCATAGCGTATTTATTACGCGCGGCGAAAGCGTCACCCTTAGGCGGATAAATCATGTTAGGCGGAGTGCCCGGGATCGCGTCGAGTTTTTCGTCGGTATCGAGGTCGGGCATCGAAGATAAAAGAGCCCAAGTATAGGGGTGGCGCGGATCGTAGAAAATATCGTCCGCGGTGCCGTATTCGACGATTTTGCCCGCGTACATAACGGCGATTCGGTCTGCCATATTGGCAACGACGCCCAAATCGTGCGTAATGAATATAACCGAAAGGTTACGTTCGCGTTTTAACTTATTGATAAGTTCCAAAATCTGCGCCTGAATGGTAACGTCGAGCGCGGTAGTGGGTTCGTCGCAGATAAGAATATCGGGGTTAGCGGCGAGCGCGATGGCTATAACGATACGCTGACGCATCCCGCCCGAAAACTCGAACGGATATTGCTTATATCTGATAGCGGGTTCGGGAATACCTACCTCTTCCATAAGTTTAAGCGCCTTAGCCTTGGCGATTTTGGGGGTAACCTTATAAACGAAAGCCGAAGCTTGTTCTTTAAGATAATCGATAACGGCGACCATTTGCGTTTGTTTATCGAATTCTTTAACCGCAAGCTGACGTTCGTATTCGGCTTTTAAGTTAACCAAAACGTTTTTAGCCTGTTCGATAAGCGAATTTAAATCGAGCGTAGCCGCGGGAACGACCTTCCATTCGGGGTTTTTGCCCTTTGCTATTAAAGCTTCGCGCTTGGCGGTCTGCTTTTCGAAACGAGCGATTTCCTTAGGATTGTTTTTAACCGCGCCGTAATATTTATCGAGCGAGGATTTAATACCCGAACCGAAAGTGTATTCGGTACTGTTTTTGATAATTTCGAGCTTGTTGATGGCCTCCTTGGTTTTATCGACAAGCTTTTTGCAAGCCGAGCGAACTTCCGCTTCCGAAGGAGCCCCCATCCCTAGTTCGTCGCACTTATCCAAAAGCGAAATTACGTCGTCGATTTCGGATAAAAGCGCTTGTTTTTTAGCGAGCGAAACTTCGCGAGCGTGCTCTAAAGCGTTTGCCCCGCGTTCGATAAAATCGAGCATAAACTCTTTATCGAGATATTCGCGCGTCATCTGCGTTAATTCCTCGATGGGCATATCGTCTACGTTGGCTTCGGGGTTGCGCATCATATAATAGCCCAAAGTAAAATAATTGGGCTTGGGGCGCGCCGTAGCTTTTTCGAGCATATCCGAAAGCGCCTTAAGCGCCTTTTCGCACTCGGGCGAAAGCTCTTTAATCGCGCCGTTTCCGCTTGCCGAAACGGTCAACGTGCTCAAATTCGCGTTGATTTCGTCGTTTAAAACCACGATATCGGGGTGAACCGTTTCTTTAATGCGCGAAAGCACGTCTTTATAAAAACGCTTTAAATCTACTTGTTGCTTTTTAGAAACCAAGAACAATTTATCGTCTATATCCGCTTTTAATTCTTCGGCGGCGCGGTGAATGGCGTTATAATTGCTTTCTAAGTGAGTGCTGTTGGTGCAGAACTCGTCGAAAACCTTGCACTTAGCGTCGTTTTCGCGCTTTTCGTCTTCGCTTATCGAAACCGCGTCCATGTTCGCCTTAAGCCCCGCGAGCAGCGAATTAAAATTCTTGCGCGCGCTTTTTTGGCTTGCTTTGCCCTTTAAAAGCATGGCTTCGGTAAGCTGCTTGCCGATTTTCATTATCGGGTTTAAGCTGGACATCGGGTCTTGGAATATCATGGCGATTTTATCGCCGCGCAGTTTATGAAAATCTTCTTCCGAAATTTTTAATAAATCTTGCCCGTCGTAAATTATTTCGCCGCTTTCGATTATGGCGTTTCCTGCCGAAATACCCATAATCGCGCGGTTGGTAACCGACTTTCCGCTGCCCGATTCGCCTACGATAGCCAAAGTTTCGCCTTTATAAAGGTCGAAATCTATATGGCGAACGGCTTGAACCTTTCCGCCCGGAGTTCGGAACGAAATAGCTAAATTTTTAACTTCTATTTTCTTTTCCATATTAATCCTCCGATCCGCGAAGTTGCGGGTTGAACGCGTCGCGTAAGCCGTTGCCGAATAAGTTGAAGCTTAAAAGCAACAAAGCAAGGAACACCGAGGGCATTATAGCCATATGCGGATAAAACTGAAGCGCGTTTTGACCGTTCGATAAAAGCGTTCCTACGCTGGTAAGATTGCCCGAAGTTAAACTGATAATGCCTAAATAGCTTAAGTTAACTTCAGAATAAATCATCGAAGGAATAACCAACGCGCAACTTGTAACTAAGGTTCCGAGAGCGTTCGGGAAAATATGCTTCCAAATAATTCTGCTGTCCTTAGCGCCGAGCGTTCTTGCCGCCAAAACGTATTCTTGATTTTTATAGCGATAAAACTGCATACGCGTTCGGCTTGCCATTCCTATCCACCCGGTGGCAAAAAACGCAATGAATAAAACCAAAACAGAGCCCGAAGTGCCCATATGTAATTTTAAAAGCGTAACGACTATCATCGTAGGAATAGCGGATAATATATCCGAAATTCTTTCCATAATCAAGTCGACCTTGCCGCCGTAATAACCCTCGATAGCGCCGTAAATCGCGCCGACTACCAAGTTTACGAGGGCAACCGAAATCGCAAACGCAAACGAGAATAACGCTCCCGACGCCAGGCAAGAGAAAATATCTTGACCGTCTTGATTTGCGCCGAACAAAAAGCTAGGCTTTGTTATGCCGTCTTTTAAAACGTAAGTATGATAATAAACGTAATATTCGTAATAATTTACGCGAACTTCGTAACCCGAGTCTATCAGGTTCGCATAATTGTAACTTATTCCGTTGTCGCCGTCGCCGGGGATGCGCAAAGAATCGTAAAGGTCGCTGGCTTTTTTGTCCGAACTATGCGTTTTATAAGCAAGAATTATATTGCCGTTTTCGTCGTATTTCGCACGCAAAGTTTCAAGATCGAATTCGTAATAATAGTTCGCGATGGTATCGTCGGTTACCGCAGTGCCCACATATTCTTCTTTTAACTTTTTAAACGTTTTTTTAAGCGCGGGATAAATAACCTGTATGCCCGTTTCGTTTTGATATTGTTGCAAATTAAGATATTCTTCTTTAGACATTTTTTTAATAATGCAACCGTTTTTTTGATACGAATCCAATCTGAATGTGTATTGATTGCCGTTAATCGTATATTTTTGATTTTTTACGGCGTTATGCCCGGTTTCCGCACCCATGTAATAATAATATTCGAATAATGCTCTGCCAAGCGTTTTTTCTTCGCATCCGTCCCAAAAATCAGTGTTTGCGAACAACTCGCATTTTGGTAAAGCGCTATTGAAATAAGTATCTTTATGGGATACGGGATAAGGCGCGAAAATGCTTCCGAAAACTGCATAAAGCACTAAAACCGCGATTACGCAAGCGCCTACTACCGAGCCTTTGTTTTTGCAAAAGCGCGAAAACGCGTCCGCGAAAAAGCTGCGGGCTTTGGTATCGAATTTTACGTCGTGCGAGGCGTTTTCTCCTCCGACGAACTTAAATTTTTCAGCCGATACTTCGGGGATAGTATTAACTTTTACGTTTTCCATATTATTTAGCCCCCATTCTTATTCTCGGATCGATAAATCCGTAAGATATATCGATAACTATTCCGGCAAGCAAACCTATTAAGGTATAAAAACCGGAAAGAAGCATAAAGAAGTCGTAATCCAAATTGTTAATAGAAGTCAAATATAAAGAGCCGACGCCCGGAATCGAAAAATATTTTTCGATGATAAGCGAACCGGAAAGTACCGAAATAAACTCGCCCAAAATCATCGGGAATATAGGAACCATCGCGTTACGTAACGCGTGGCGAACCACAGCTTGGCTTTTTGTTAAACCTTTGGTTCTGGCAAGAAGCATAAACTCGCTTGTTAAAACCTCGGTAAGCTCCGCGCGCGTATAACGGGCATACCCCGCGATAGAGCCTAAGCACAGCGCTAAAATTGCGGGCATCATGCTATAAAACATTTCCCAAGAAAAATAATTTTTTCCGTCTGCCAACGTAAGCGGGAATATTTTAAGTTTAAAACAAAGAACGTATTGAATTAAAAACGCATAAACGATGCCGGGGACCGAAATAAATATCATAACGCCGGTGGATATAACTTGGTCTTGCCACTTATTCTTTTTAAGCGCGGCAAAAATACCCAAAGCCAAACCTATTGGCACGCCTATAAGCGAAGAATAAACGTTTAAAAGTATCGTGGGTGGCATGTGTTCGACGAACACTTCCCATACCGACCTATTTTGATACATGGTTACGCCTATACCGAAGTCGCCCTTAAAAATACGACCGATATATCGCCAAAGCTGAACCATAACCGGATCGTAATATCCGCGAGCTTTTAATTTGGCTTCGAAAATTGCACCGTCCGATCCTAAAGCGGATTCGGGAAGCCTTATCGGCAACGACTTGATTAAAACGAAGCACATTAGCATAATCACCGAAAAAGTGAAAAGAACTAATCCTAAACGTTTTAATATATATTTGAACATATACATAGATAAAAACCTCTTTTTTTACAACGCGAAATCGGGGACGTGATTAGCCCCCGACTTCGAATTGATAATGTTGACTATTTTTTATTAAGCGATTAATTATTGTTTATTAACCCTTATAATTCAACTTTCCGTTGTTTTCGGCAACGAACGCATCCCATTCGGTATCGTCATAGTTGAAAGTCATATAACGCATTCCGCCGTAACCCATAAAGGTGTTGTATTCGTAGGTGTAATAATCGACCTTATATCCCATCAAGCTTGCGGAAGTTCTGCTGAATACGGGAACGCAGTAATATTCTTGCAAAATAGCTGCTTCAACCGCGGCAAGGCCTGCTAATTGATCTTCCATCGGGAATTCCGTAACGTCGAGCTTGCAACCTTTCATACCTTGCAAGTTAGCTCTCCATTCTGCGAGCGAGTAGGTGTAATCTCCGCCCTTATGAGTTTCGTCGCCCTTAAAGGTAACGGTTACTTTAACCGTAGAAGGATCCCAGTTGGTTGCCCATCTGGTGCCGTCTGCGATTTGAGTTTCGCAAAGGAGATATGCGGGGTTAAACGCCGCGTTAGACCAACCGCCGAAGCAAAGGTCATATTCGCCTTTCTTAAATTGTTGCGACCAAGTGCTAGAGCTGAATATGTAGTATTCGATTTTTATTTTGCCTTCGAGCTTGGTGCCTTTGGTCATTGCGTCGAACGCGTCTTGGAACCAGTTTTTAACGCGGTCGGTATCCGCATCAATGGTATCCGTGCCGTAAGTTAACACGACGTTTTCGCCTTCGACGTAATCGCCTGCGGCAATTGCTTCGGCAACGGCTTTGTCAACGAGTTGACGAGCTTGAGCTAAGTTATAACCGGTCATTGCGTCGTAAGCTTCGTCTAAATCGTAAATAACGTGTTCGCCTACTTGCCAACCGCCGTCTTCGGTCTTGGTTGCGCCGTAAGCCGTAAGAATAGCTTCTTTACCCTGATCGCTTTCGCGGTAAACTTTACCGTTTTCAACGTCGTAGTAATACATGCTGTTCAAGTATCCGAGGGCGCCTTGCGAGCTCGGGTTGTTCTTAGCGCAATAATCGTCACGGTCGAGCGAGAGAGAAATCGCTTTACGGAAATCTTCGTAATTTAAAAGCAAGTTGTTTCTTTCGGTCGTGTGGCTCGTCGCGTTAGATTGAATGTTGAGGTCGAAAGTAGCGGTCGACGGAGTGAAGTATGCGCGTTTGCTGTCTCTGTAGTCCGAAACGATCTTAACGTTCATACCGATAGAGTCTAAGTCGCCTTGTTGGAAGCTCATCCACGCAGTATCCCATTCGGAAATATAGCTTACGTAGATCGCGTCGGTTTGATATTGACCTTTATATTGATCGAGTTTGTAACCGAACCATTTTTCGTTACGAGAAACGGTGTAAGTTTTATCGGTTTGATAGTTGGTAAGTTTATAGGGCCCCCAGCTTGCAGTCTTTTCTAAAGTGGTAGCATAAGTGGTAGAATAAGGAACGCCATTGGAAGAATCTTCGCAAGCTTCCCATAAATCTCTTTTAACGAGAGGCCAACCGGAGAAGTAGTAACCCGCTTCGTAAGAAAGGCTTCCGTCTGCCTTAATGGGGCTTAAAGTGTTATCGATAACTATAACGAGTTCGTATTCGTTATCGCCTACGAAGTAACCTACTTCGGAAAACTCCATTGCTTCGTATTTGTTATAAACAACGGTGAAGTAACCGATTTCGTCGTCTGCCCAAGTCCAACCGGAAACGTCGGGATTTAAGCCGCCGTCGCTGGCAAATAAACCTTTAAGGATATCGAAAAGTTCTTGAGTCATCGCGGTGCGATTATCGCCTGCGTAAGCAACGAGTTTATCGTATACGTTCTCGCCGCCGGAAACAAAATAATCTTTATAACCGGAAAGCTTAGTCATATCCGTAGTGCCGAAAATATCTTTGAATGCGGGAACGTTTTCCGCGTCGAAAGTTAATCCTTCGAAGCTATCGAGAGAAGAACCCTTGAATTCGGCAGCGGAATACCAACCTTCTTGACCTTGCTTTAAGTAAGCTTCTGCGTTGTGAAGAATGTAGTTGCCGCTGTAGTAGTTAGCCGCGGTATCGAACAAATAGTTGGGCGAAAGTTGTTGTTGCATCGTCCAAACAAAGTCGGCTGCTTTAATGGGTGTTCCGTCGTCCCAAGTTAAATCTTGGCGGAGAGTCATTGCAAAAGCCTGACCTTCTTTAGCGTCTTTATCAAGACCGTATTGCCCCGCATATTTTTTGGTTACGTCTTTTAACGAAGTAGCTGCAGAATAATCTACTCTGAACGAACCGGGAACGATAGTGCCGTCTTCATAGAATTCGTAGTTGAATTCGTAGAAGCTGCTGGTCATATATCCTTCCATATCGCTGTCTACGGCGTCGTTGGATATAATCGTGCACCATTGCGCGGGCATCTGAGAGGTATATTCTCTTAAGGTATAGTCCTTCGTGTCTTCATGACCGAGCGACGGCGACAAAACGTAGTTAGGATCGATCTTTTTCGCCGATTCTTCGGGAGAAGAGCTCGGAGTAGAATCAGAGGGAAGCGAACCGGTCGGAGTAGAATCAACCGGAGAGCTTGAAGTGCCGGGATCCTTACCGCAGTTATTGCAGCAAAGGATAGGCGTAACTACTATTATCGCAGCCACAACCACGGCTATTACCGCAAGCAAGATTGTTTTTTTCTTGTTCATTTTTTTACCTCCAAAAAAATTGTAAAAATGATAAAAATTTTTAAAACTCGATGCCTTTCTCACATCGAAGTTTTTACGATATTATTGGCTCAACAACTCGTCATCTTGAGCCTTTTTCGCTCGTCATCTTGAGCGAGCGTTTTTTAATCCGTCATCCCGAGCTTGCCGAGGGATCTCGTTTGAATTATCCGCCTTTAAACGATCAAGATTCTTCGACTTCGAGGCTTTCAGCCTCTTCGCTCAGAATGACCGCAAAAATTATTCTGTAGGAACGAAGTCTTTTTCTCTCTCACACGCGCATATTATATAATAATGATTACCCGCGACTTAGTTTGCTCTATTTTTGCCTTTTTAATATTTTTATGCCGCAATTTTGCATATTTGCATAAATTTTTCGGCTTAAATAAAGGGATTTTAAAAAATTATGCATAAAAAGTGAATATTCTATGAATAATTTTCATTCCCGAAACGAGTTAAACTATGCAAGTATTTTAGCAGAAACATAATAGCTTGTCAAATATTTTTCACCCGATTTTCAAAATTATCTGCTTTTTTTCTCAATTTTTTTAAACTTTTTTATCTTTTTAAAGTTCGAAACAAACATTTCCCGCATTTTTGCTACTAAACAAACTCTTTATCGTTTCGCTCGCAAAAATAAATAATTATGCAAAAATCCGTTCGCCTCTCACAAACACTACCCTTTTCTGTACGCCCAAACCGCACACACTCACATTTTTTCTCTCTCGTCATCTTGAGCGGACGTTGGCTTCCCTGTGTAAGGGAAGCTGTCGGCAAAGCCGACTGAAGGGTTGTTGTCCGTCATCCCGAGCCTTTTTCACTCGCCCCCCCCCCGAGCGCAGCCCTTTCTTCCAAACAAATAACGTTTTTATTAAAAAAAATAAAATATTTTCATATTTTACTTGACTTTATGTGATAAATCACATATAATAGTAATAAAAGAAGCAGGACAAATGCAAAAAAATTATATTGACCAACGGCTTTATTAAAAAAACGCAAAAAACACCCGAAAAAGAAATCGATTTAGCTAAAAAATACAGAAGCGAATATTTAAAAAATTAAGAGGTGCAATATGAATAAGTTCGATAATTTAACTAAGTTCGACGATTTTTTAAAAGAACAAATTAAAAATCCCGATTTTAAATCCGAATACGACGCGTTAGAACCTGAATTTAACGTTATTAAAACAATTATGGAAGCGCGAATCGAGGTAGGATTAACTCAAAAACAACTTTCTGAAAAAACAGGTATTTCGCAAGCCGATATTAGTAGAATAGAGCACGGAACAGCTAACCCGTCGCTAAAAACGTTGCAACGTATTGCTTCGGCGCTCGGTAAAAAAATCCAAATCGATTTTGTTTAATTTCTTGTGTTTCTTGCAAACTATCGCCTTCCCTTCTCTTCGGGAAGGCTTTTTTGTTGTTCGTGGTCATGGCGGGCATCCACCGTCTTTATAATCGCGTAAGCAACACTACCTAAGCCTTCCATAACCCTTTAAGCCAATAGATTTTTAAATTCGCTCTATAAGTTCACTCGGTTTAATTGCCGCAACTTTGCTATTATTGTAGTCTTTAACGTTTCTCGTAATGATATAATTTGCTTTAATTCTGCTTGCCTGCGTGCTTTGAATGGCGTCTTCGAAATCGTTAAAGTTTAAAGTGCTTGCACGTTTCAAATCATCGGCTTTTAAATCCGCTATTTCAAAAATTAAAGAAAGTTTTTCAAGAATCTCTTTAACTTTTTCGGCATTCAGTTCCTTGCGCATTATATATACGATGTTGGCTATAGATAAAGCGGAAATATATCCGGCGATTTTTTTAATTTCGCATAGTTTAAATACTTTTGCCGAGTTTTCGGCAAATTCTTTTCGGTTGCAAAGCACGTCAAGAATGATATTTGTATCAATCAATACTTTCATACTTACTCAATCTCTCCGCCGTAATGCTTTCTTTGCTATAATCATTTTTAAGTACGCCAAGCAAAGAATCCGTAAGAAAAGATACGCTTTTATCGTGAGAAATCAATCTTGCAACCTCTTTCCCGTTGCGTAGAATAATAACGTCGTTTCCGGTTTGAACGTATTGTAAATACTTTCCAAAATTGTTTTGTAGTTCGGTTGCCGATACTGTAGTCATTTTTACACCTCTCTGTTTATCTAATATTATTATATGTGATTTTAGCTAATATGTCAAATGCTTTTTAAAATTTTATCTAAAATTTATCAAATAATTTTGGATATTCTTATAGCCGATGTAAATTTAGCCTTCCCACGCCGTGGCGTTATTCTGTTCGCACATTCCGGCATCCCTCGCTGCCTCGTCATCCCGAGCGCAGCGTTTTTAAACCGTCATCCTGAGCGAACGCAGTGAGTCGAACTCCGTAGGAGCGCGGCACCGCCGCGGGATCTCGCTTGAATTATCCGTAAGTAATCAATCAAGTTTCTTCGGCTTCGCTCGTAAAACTCGCTCCGCTCAGAATGACCTATAGAAATTGCGCTCGTTCCTCGCTCCGCTCAGAATGACGAATAATACTAACACCATCATCCCGAACACAACCCTTCCTTCCCAACAAACACTCCGCTTTAATAAAAAACGATGTTCAGTTATTCTTTTTTCGCCGTTTCTCGCCGCGCTTAAATCTCTAACTCGATAAGTCGCGCGGAGTAAATGTTCGCTATGTATAGCCCCGCTATCCTCTTTTTTAACACTTTTTGCACCGCTAACGCATATAACCTTAACTGCTTTTCGTAACGCAAAATTAAATCTTCGTCATGCGCGAGCGTAGAAAATTTGTAGTCTACTATTATCGCCTCGTCGCCGCGAATCGCCAAAAGGTCTATTATGCCTTGAACTAAAATCTCTTCTTTCCCGTCGTAGTCGCACTCGATGACGCTCGCCGACAAAAACGCCGTAAAGGGTTGCTCTTTGTAAAGCTCGTAGCCCGAAAGCATACTAAAAATCGGCATCTTTAAAATCGCCTTAAGCCGCTTTATATCAAGCAACTTTTGCTCGGCTTCGGAAAGCAAATGTGCCCCTATAAGCCTGTTAACCTCACTTTCGGGCGATTTCGTAAAGTCGCAAAGCTGCAAAAATTTGTGGTACGCCGTGCCCTTTTCTTGGTCCGCCGCACCGTATATCGGAGCGTATTCGAAGGGGTGCGAATCTTCCTCGTCAAAATGCGCAGCCGCCGTTACCGAGCGCTTGACCGAAAGCCTTCCGTCCGCCTCGAACGGATACGTAAAATTTAAGTTGCGCTTGATTTTTTGCTTAAGCAACGGCTCCGCTTTGCCCGCAACCACTTTCCGCATTTGCTTTTTTTCAAAATTTTCGAAGTCGTCGTCCACCGCCGTAACAGGCATGTCGCTCTGCGCCAAAAGGTCGCAAAACGACGAGGAAAATACTCCGTCCGTGACTAAATGCCCGCTTTTTATCGGCAAAATCGGCTCGCCCTTTTTTTCGCGCGTTACTCCCGTTACGAACAAACGGTTTTTCGCGCGAGTAAGCGCTACGTATAACAGCCGCGCCTCGTCCTCGCGCATGCTAGTAAGCTTTTTGTTGCGCACAAACTTGCGCAAAAGCGTTTCCTTAATTTCGCCGCTCTCTATATCGTGAAGTTTTAGCGCCAATCCGTAGGTTTTGTCTACCAAAATGCCCGCGTTTAAATCGTCCGTGTTGTATTTTTTGTTTATTCCGCCTAAAATCACCACCGGGAATTCTAACCCTTTCGACGAATGTACGCTCATAATTTTTACCGCGTTTTCGTCAGAATATTCGAGCGCGAGCTTTTCGACCGTTTTGTCCATGAGCGGTAAAAACTCTTGCAAAGTTCGCTTTTTTTCGCCCGCCGCCTCGATAAATAAATTGACGCGCGCAAGCTTTTGCTCGCCCAGCCGCGCGGATAAATACTCTAAATCTATCCGTTTTTCGCGCACAATCGTTTGTAAAAGCTCGTCGCAAGGCATAAACGCCGAAAGTAAACGAATTTTTTCGATATATTCTTCGAACGCGCGAAGTTTTTCGGAAAGTTCGTCCGTTTTTTCGGCTACGTACGCGCGATAAGCTTCGCAAAAACTGCATTTCGGATACGCCTCGCGAATTTTTAAAAGCTCGCCGTCTAAAACCCCGCCCACCGGGCTTTTTAAAACGGATACCAGCGGTATGTCTTGATTAAAACAGCCTATCAATCTTAATAAATCGGTTAAAAACGCAATTTCGGGGTATTCGCCTATGCTTTTGCGCGACGACGCCGCCACCGGTACTCCCGCTTTTATAAGCTCGCTTACGAACTTGTCGCCCGAACCTTTCGTGTTTCTCAGCAAAATCGCGCAGTCACCAAAGGTAATTTCGCGGAAATTTTGCGTTTTTACGTCGAAAAACTTTTGCCCTACCGCCTCTAAAATTATGTCCGCCGCAAGCCTGCCCTCCGCAAACCCCGCGCCCTCGCTTAACACGTCGAGGTGCCGCGTTACGCCGTAAACGCCCTTCGGCAAAACTTTTTCGCCTTTATTCGGACGAACGAACCGCATTTCCGCCGAGCCTTCGCCGTCGGGATATGCTCCGCCCATGCTCATGGGCGCGTTTTTGTAATCCACCCGCCCGAAATTTTTGGTCATAACCGACGAAAACACGTTGTTAACCGCATTTATCACCGCGGCGGTGCTTCTGAAATTGCTGTCCAGCGAAAGCGCAACGCCGCCGTTGCCTAACGAATATTCCTCGAGCTTGTCCGCAAAAATGTCCGGATTGCACCCGCGAAAGTTATATATGCTCTGCTTAACGTCGCCCACCATAAATAGATTCTCGCGAGAAATTGCGTTCAAAAGCGCCTCTTGAACGCCGTTAGTGTCTTGATATTCATCGGCAAAAACGTATTTGTAGCGCGACGAAATCTCCTCGCGCACCTCGTCGTCTTCTAAAAGCTCGAGCGTAAGATGCTCTAAATCCGAAAAATCCACTACGTTTTCTTCGCGCTTTTCACGCGTGTAATACTCCGAAAATCCGCGAACCAGAGCGCAAATCGCCTTGTATATAGGCAGAGCTTTTCGGGCGCGAAGGTTTTCTTCTTGCTCGCTTTCGCCGCAGAGCGACTTGGCAAATTCGATAAACGGCTTGAAACTTCCGTTATAAAAGGCCTGAAGCTCCTCGCGCACCTCGTCATCGTCGCCGTCTTTTTTGTTTTTTAGCGGGAATCTCAGCAACACGCTTTGCGAAGTATGGCAAAATTCGTCGTAATCGTCGTTGATGACGTAAAACGTTAAGTACGCCGAAAGCTCCTCGCAAAAAAGACACAGCTTGCCGCCCTCTTTCGTGAGAGACTTGATTTTTAAAAGCTCGTTTTTAAGCTCCTCGCCGATTTTCGCCGTCAAGCTCATAACGCTTTTTATAATTTCGGAAACGCCCTCGCTCGTATAGTAAAATTCGCCGCGCTTCATTATCTCTTCCGGCGAACGCTCGGTTATGAGTTCGTTATATATTTTTATTATCTTTTTTTTCAAATCGCCGTCGCTTCGCTTTTTAAAATATAGCGACGTGAGCAGCTCTAAATTTTGGTCGCCGCTTTCGTATAAATCGTCGAAAAGTCGGTCTATAGCGCGATTAACGAGCATTTCGCTCTCTTTTTCGTCCGCCACCGAAAAGGCTGCGTCCAACCCCGCTCGATAGAAAAATTCGGTTAGCAGATTTTTGCAAAACGCATGCACCGTCGATATCGAAGCCGAGGGCAATAACTCTAACTCGTTTAAAAGTCTTTGCCGCGTTTTTTCGTCTTTTTCGGCTTCGAGCGCTTCGTTTAGTCGCGAAATCACGCGTTGCTTCATTTCGGCAGCCGCCTTGGAAGTAAAGGTTACGCACAATATTTCGTCCGCGCTAGCCAAGCCGCTGACTATCAGCTCGGTTACGCGCGCAGTCATAACGAAGGTCTTTCCGCTACCAGCCGAAGCCGACACGAGCGCATTGCCGTTTTTAAATTCTACGGCTTTTTTCTGCATTTCGGTTAGCATTTTCAATTTTTACCCCCTTCGTTTTTCTCGTTATCCTTTGCGCCGATTTTTTCGCCGCTTTTTTTATCGTTTTTTCCGTCGTTTAAAGAATTTTCGTATTCCAAAGCGGCGGCTATATCTTCTTTATCCGCCGAAACCTCGCGGCGACGGGATTGCGTTTCTTCGTCGTAGCCGCAAACGCCCGCATATTTGCAATAAGCGCATTTTTCGCCGTAAGGAGAAGGAATAATAACCCCTTCTTTCATTTCGGCAAGCCCCTCGGCGGCGACGCGGCGAGAATATTCTATGTAATTATCGAAGTCGCGCTCGGTTAAAAAATCTTTCGTTTCTTTAACGACGCCGTCTTTAACGGTGAGTTTTGCGTCGATGAACTCTTCGCCGCCGCTTATTTTTCCCTCGTCTAACTGTCCTATGACTTTTTCGTCCGCCAAAGTGCGCCCGCGCAGTTTTAGAACTCTGCTTTCGCCCTCTTTGACGAAATTGTCCGATATCGGAAAATAATAAACGCCCGCGGGCTTGTATTTATCGGTGAGCGCGCCCGCGTATAAAAACAACTGCAATTTATTGCCCGAGTATAAATTTTCGTCTATATCGCCCGAAACCACTCCGCCGGTT
Source organism: uncultured Acidiphilium sp. (assembly GCA_964452295.1). Classification (GTDB taxonomy): domain Bacteria; phylum Bacillota; class Clostridia; order Christensenellales; family Borkfalkiaceae; genus HGM11416. Next base: position 10,291 of record CAYVKZ010000010.1, on the reverse strand, counting down.
TTGTAATCGACTATTCGCATTTTGTCTTCGAAAACGTCGACACGGTCGATTTTCCCGCTTATTTTCAGTTCGCCGCGGCGAGTGTTTATCTTTAAAGGCGGATATTTACCGCGACCGAATTCCGCTTCGATAAGCTCGGGCTTGAACGCCGATGCGTTAATTCCTTTATACATATCCGAGCAAAACCGCACCGCCTCTTTTTTTACCAAGGCAAAAACGCGCTTGCCGCGAGCAGAAAGTTTATAGCGCGCGTATTCTTCGGAAGCGGAAACTTCTTCGAAAATTTCTCCGCCGCGAATTTTGGCGGCGTTTTCGTCAGGTATCTTTTTGTTTTTAAGTTCTTCGCCGAATCGCTCCGCCACGAAATGCACGAGCGTTCCCAAATCGACGGCGGCGAGGTCGTTTTTTTCGCGCTCTTTGAGCTTTAATCCCCGCTCTAAAAAGCAAGAATAAGGGCAGGAAAAAAAGCTTTCTATCGCCGTTGCGGACGCGCCGTTTTTTATATAATCCGTCCCCTCGCTGTAATACGATAAGGAAGAGTTCGCTTTATCGAGCATTTTTAGTTCGATTTCCGCCACGTTTTCGCCCTCGTAGGCGTTAACGATTTGCGTGTTTTCGCCCTCTTTTTCTTCCGAATTTTTCGTTTTTCTTGCATTTTCCGCCTCTATATTTACCTCTTCGCAGAGCGACAAATACGCGCTTTCGGCAGAAAAATCGCTCTTTTTGCCCTCGGAATAATCGTTAATTCCTCGAGCCAGCGAAAAACGAGCCGCACGCGGACTTAAATAACCCAAAGACAAAAGTTCGGTTTTGCGCTCGGTTTCTGCGCGCGCGGTTTCGAAGGCGACGACCTTAAAATCGGCTATGTTTTTTTCGGTAGCGCCGTACGCAAGCAGCGCTCCGCCGAAAATTTCGGAATAATCGGCGGAAGCGCCGTCCTTAGTCCAAACGGGATAGGATAAAAACAATTCTTCGGAAAAAGCGGCGGCGGCAAAACACGCGTTCTCGCGCGAGCGGCGGTTTACCTGCCGTATTTTAGGCTCTACAAAAACGGATATTTCGTCGAGTTTTTTTAAATCTTTATCGCAAAGCAGAGCACAATCCGCCTTTGCCTGAGGCACGGATGCGGTCAGCCCCGCCAAAAACAATTTTTTGTATTCTTTATACTTGATCGCGCGGAAATCTCCCACGAAAACGCAGTCGTTAAACTCGGGAATAAGCGAAAGTTTGCAAGACGCAAGCCCCGAAGCTATTACGCTGGACACCTCTGTTAAATTGGCGGGTTTGTCGCCCAAAAGCGACTGAGCCTCGCTAAGAACGCTTACAAATTTTTCGTAAGCCTGAGCGTTATATGCCGCAAGCTCGCCCTTGTTTACTTTTGAAAGACTTTCCCCGAGCGACTCGACCGATTTTTCGGCATCGATAAATTCAAGCGCTTTTTTTACGCTTTCTATAGCCGAATAAAACGTGAGCGTTTTTAAATCGAAAAGTGCCGATAATCGACCTATAGCCCCTCTTATTTGTTCAAACCGCTCTAGTTCCTCGTCGAAAATAACGAAAGGCGAAGCTATCGCGCGGCGGCTAAAAGCGTTTTTAATAACGTAGTTTTCGAGCTTGTCCGCCAAAGACTTGTCGGGCAAAAACACGGGATTTTCGATTATCGAAATAAACGCCTCGGGAGTTTTTTTGCGAGTAAATTCTAAAAGCGATTTAACAAACAGCGCGAGCGGATGCTTGGACAAATCGGAAGTTTCGTCGATAAAGCAAGGAATTCCGTAATCGCCGAACACTCGCCGCACGATTAAAGAATATTCGGCGGGGTTTTCGACGGCAAGCGCGAAACTCTTGAATTTTTCGCCCTTTATAACCCGCGATTTTATTATTCTTGCCGCATGCTCTATTTCTTCATAGCGATTTTGCGCTCTGTAAAAATACAGTTTTTTGTCTTTGAGCTCCGATTTTTCTGCGCCTTTGAAAACGGGATCGTAAAGCGCGGAAAGCAAGTATTTTTTTGCTCCCTCTTCTTTTTTAAATAGTTCGAAGTCGAATTTTCCGCGCAAAAAGTCGTAAAGCTCGTTGGTGTAAACCCGCTCGTTTTCGCCGTGAGCGATAACGAACGAAAGACTTTTAGCCGAAGAATACAGCGCGGTGAAAATTTCGCACAGCGTTTTGTTTAAAGCCGAAAACCCCACTACGAAAACTTCGGCATTTTTTATTTCTTCGGAGTTTTTAATAAATTCGGGCAACAAGTATAGTCTGTTATTGCCGTCTGTAAGTCCGCTTTCTTTTAAATATCTTTCGTATTCGAAATAGATTAAAGCTAAATCTTTAAGCTTACGCTTTAAATTGCCGCCGCTTTGTTCCTCGGCGCGGCGAAGTTCTTCGGGAGTGACTTTCGCACTTTTAAGTTGAGCTATAAGCTCGTAAACGGCGGCGGAAAGGTTTGGTTCGTAAACGTTTTTAAAACATTCCAAGCGGTTTTTGTTTTCGAGCAAAACGCGCTTTACGATTAAAGCCGAGCCTTCGGTAGAAACGGGGCGCTCGCATTCGGGCAAATGCGAGTGCATAAAGCGGTTGAACGAAAACACCTGCGTGCCGAAACTTCCCCCGAAGCTTTTTGCTAAAGCAAGCTCTAACGCGAGTGTAAACTTATCCTCGCAAAAAATCAGTCTTTTGTTAAGAGACTCGCCCGACAAAAGCCCGCATAAAACACTAGGCAGTTCGCACGTAGCCGCGGCGGTATAAACTTTAACTTTTTTCCCAAACGTTTTCATATCGTGATTATATCACGAATTTGAAAAAAACGCTACAAAATAAAAGGACGTAAAAAAAAGCAAAAAGCAAAAAATTTTTCGCCCTTTTCGATTTATAAATTTTAATTTTATAAATTAAAAACTCGTTTTAGGCGAAAAATCGTTGCGCTTTGCGAAAAATATTGATATACTATATATGGCGAATTTTGTAGCAAGCGGCGTTTTTATAAGCAAAACTCCGCGGATATAAGCAAAAAACATCGCCCGACTTCAATAAAAAAATAAATAAAAAAATCGGAAAAATATGAAAAAAGAATTTATTGCTAAAAAAATATTATGCGTTGTTTTGGCAACATGCTCCGCGGTTTTTTGTGCCTCTTGCAGCGAGCAAAAAACCTATTCGCTTTTCGGCGACGCGAAATGGCTTAACGAATCGGTTAACGAAACCTGCGTTTACGGAATAGAATATCAAAAGCCCGAAGACGACGAAAGTTCTCTTTCGGTAGTTATAAACCCCGAAAGCACGCTTACGACCAAGCTTACTCATACTTCTTACGAGGGAACGCCCTGCTATTTGTTCGAAACGGCAATCTCGATTAAGGGCACGTATTCTTATAACTTAGGCGGCGAAAACGAACTTTCTATCGAAATAGAGGACGAAACGACCTCGAAATGCTATTTTTTAAAGGACAAGCTTTCGCCTATTTACAGCGAAAAAATAATTAAAAACACCTCGCCGTATTCGCTTTCTTCGGGGTACAGTTTTTTAAAAACGCACTATTCGGTGACCAACGTTTACGACAAAGCGAACGCAAAACTCACTTGCACGATTAAAAACTTGTGCGACGACGAAAACGACGACAAAGAAAACGGAATTTATTACTATAAGCTTAAAAACTCCGAACGCGTTTACGATAATTACGACAAAAACTATATAGACAACGAACTTATGCTTCTTTTGGCGCGCACTTGCGCTTTAGAAGAGGGCTACTACCAGACTTTTACCTCTTTAGACGCGACAGCCGAAAAGATTAACACCTTAAAACTTTCGGTTAATTCTTCGGCTCCGACCTTCGAATACGCTCCGCCCGTCGGCTACGAAAAAGACGGCGTTACGATAGGAGGCAAATTAAACGCTTATTCGACGATAATAGCTATAAATTCTACCTTTTCGGGCAGCTCGCTTTACTACGGTTATTGCGCCGACGCAGCCGAAAATAAGCGCCTTTTGACTATAAAAACCGAATACGCTTATTCGGCGGGTAGCCTTTATTACTACTTAAAATCTGTAAAAACCAAATAATTAAAACATAAGGATTTTTGATTATGTATAACGAAAAAGACGCACAGCCTCCGAGTAATAACTTTATTTTTGCTCATCTCGGCGATTTTTACAGCTTAATATCAAACCGAAAAACTACGGATTAATTGCGCAATTTAATTACGCTTCGTCCGCGCTTTTTCGGCGCGGACTTTTTTTACCTTCTTTTAGCTGTTTTCGCCTGTAAAATTAGCCGAAAATTGCCGAAATCAATTAAAAACCCCTCTTTTTTGCGGGAAAGGAGCGTATATTTTGAACGACGAAAACAAAAAACTTTCCGAGCTTTTGGCTTTAATAAAATCGGATTTAAAAGGCGAGCTTTTGCGCGAAAAGCTATCCGACTACCACGCAAACGACGTTGCCGAAGCCTTAGAACAATTAACTTTAGAAGAACGCAAACGCGTTTACTCTCTTTTAGGCGACGAATTTGCCTCGGACGTTCTTTCTTACGCGGAAGATACCGGCGAACTTATCGACGAACTTTCGCCCGACAAGGCAGCGGACATTATCGAAAACATGGACGCCGACGACGCGGTGGACGTTTTGGAAGAGTTAGACGAGGACAAAAAACGCGAGATTTTAGCTCTTATGGAGCAAGACGCCGCCGAAGACGTTAAACTCATAAGCACCTACGAAGAAGACGAAATCGGCAGCGAGATGACCACGAACTTCGTTTCGATAAACGAAAAGCTGACCGTAAAACAAGCGATGCGCGAAGTTATAAAACAAGCCGCGGACAACGACAACATTTCCACCGTTTACGTAACCGACGACAAAAATGTTTTTTGCGGCGCAATCGAATTAAGAGATTTGGTTATAGCGCGAAGTTCCACCCCGTTATCAAACGTGATAATTTCGTCTTATCCCTATCTTTACGCGAGCGATAAAATTTCTGACTGCATCGAAAAAATTAAGGACTACGCAGAGGACTCTCTGCCTGTTCTAAATGCCGATAACGAGCTTATAGGCGCACTTACGAGCGTAGGAGTGGCTACCGCCGTCGAAAGCGAAATGAGCGAAGACTACGCCCGACTTGCCGCCGTTCCGACGGAAAGTTCGGAAATCTCCGTACTTAAAAACGTTAAAAAAAGATTGCCTTGGCTTACTCTGCTTTTGGTTTTAGACCTTTTAATCGGCGCGTACACCGGAATCTTCGAAGGAGTTATAGCGGGTCTGCCCTTTTTGGTGTTTTTTCAACAAATGATTTTAGGCATGAGCGGTAACGTGGGAACGCAGTCTTTGGCTGTCACCGTAAAGGCTTTGGCGGGCGACTGCGAGGGCAAAAAGCTTAAACTCGTGGCAAAAGAAACGCTCGTCGGATTTTTAGGCGGAATAATCATAGGAATTCTTTCCGCCGCCGCCGTATTTTTATATTGCGTTATAACTCAAACGGCGGGCGGATCTTACGGCGCTTTAAAAACGGCTTTATGCGTGGGAGCGGCGCTAGTTGCCGCTATGACGGCTTGCGCGCTTTCTGGCACGGTTCTTCCCCTGCTTTTAAAAAAGCTCAAGTGCGATCCCGCAGTGGCTTCGGGACCTTTGATAACCACCGTTAACGACCTCGTTTCGGTAACCGTGTACTACTCGCTTGCATATTTATTTCTTTCAAATTTGTAAAGGAGGGTTAAAATCGTGAACGAAAAAAAATTAAACGTTAAAGACGAAAACGAAGAATCGGACCTTAGAGAAGAAAGCGCCCTCGACTTTTCCGACGAGCTTGTAGATTTAATAAGAACGGTTAAAGACGACGGTTTTTTGCGCGAAAAGCTATCCGACTACCACGCAAACGACGTTGCCGCGGCTTTAGAACAATTAACTTTAGAAGAACGCAAACGCGTTTACTCTCTTTTAGGCGACGAATTTGCCTCGGACGTTCTTTCTTACGCGGAAGACACCGGCGAACTTATCGACGAACTTTCGCCCGACAAGGCGGCGGACATTATCGAAAACATGGATGCCGACGACGCGGTAGACGTTTTGGAAGAGTTAGACGAGGACAAAAAGCGCGAAATTTTAGCTCTTATGGAGCAAGACGCCGCCGAGGACGTTAAACTTATAAGCACCTACGACGAAGACCAAATCGGCAGCGAGATGACCACTAACTTTATCGAGATTAAAAGTTATTTTTCGGTAAAACAAGCGATGCGCGAGCTTATAAAACAAGCCGCGAACAACGACAACATTTCCACCGTTTACGTAAGCGACGAAAAAAACGTTTTCTGCGGTGCGATAGAGTTAAGAGATTTATTCATAGCGCGGGACACCACTCCCCTTTCGGACATAATTATTTCGTCTTATCCCTATCTTTACGCGAGCGATAAAATTTCGGACTGCGTCGAAAAAATTAAGGACTACGCAGAGGACTCTCTGCCCGTTCTAAATGCCGATAACGAGCTTATAGGCGCATTTACGAGTTCTAGCGCGGTAAGCGTTATAGAAAGCGAGATGAGCGAAGATTATGCAAAACTCGCCGGTCTTTCGGGTTCGGAAGAAAGCGGTGATGGAGTTTTTAACTCTCTTTTAAAACGCTTGCCCTGGATAATCGCGCTTTTGGGTTTCAGCCTTTTGATTTCGGCGATTATAGGAGCCTTCGAAAAAGTTATTCAAAGCTTGCCTTTAATCGTGTTTTTTCAGTCTTTAGTGCTGGATATGGGGGGGAACTCGGGCACTCAAACGCTCGGCGTTACGTTGCAAAATCTTGCCGAAAACGACGATATTGACCCGCGAGAAACCGTTTGGCGAGAAACACGCGTTTCTTTTTTAAGCAGTCTTATTTCGGGGCTTATCGCATTGCCCGTTTTAAGCGCGTATATGGCGCTGTTTAAAGCGCAAAGTTTCGTTTACGCCTTAAAAACCTCGGCTTGCATAAGCGGCGCGCTGATTATAGCAATGACCGTGTCGGGTTTTTGCGGAGCCGCCGTGCCGCTGTTTTTCAAAAAGCTTAAAAAAGATCCCGCCGCGGCTTCGGGACCTCTGATAACCACCGTTAACGACCTCGTTTCGGCAGTGACATTTTATACACTCGCTTGGCTGTTTTTAATCGTTTTATAATCGCTCTTCGCGCCTGTTTTTTATAAAAAAACTTTAAATATAAGCCAAAAATACACTTTGAACAATTTTTTCACTTTTAAAATGCGCTTTTTTTATTTAAAAGTGCATTTTTTTGTTAAAATCGTTTGACTTATTCTTCTAATGATTGTATAATTTTAGAGTAAAATACCGTGCGCGCGCGTCATAGCGGATTTAAATTGCGTTAAACTGCCGTAAAAACGCCCGCTCGGAAAATATAAGATAGTTTTTTAGGAGGTTTCTTAAATGAAAAAAATGACAATCGACGGCAACACCGCCGCAAGTCACGTGGCGTATGCCTTTTCGGAAGTAGCGGCTATTTACCCGATAACTCCGTCTTCGCCCATGGCAGAAGTAGCGGACGAGTGGTCTACTGCCGGCAGAGTTAACATGTTCGGTCAAAAACTTCGCCTAGCGGAGCTTCAATCCGAAGCAGGTGCGGCGGGTGCCGTTCACGGCTCGCTTTCCGCAGGCGCGCTTACCGTTACTTACACGGCCAGCCAAGGCTTGCTTTTGATGATCCCCAACATGTATAAAATCGCGGGCGAACTTTTACCCACGGTTTTCCACGTCAGCGCGCGTGCGGTGGCGGGACACGCTTTAAATATTTTCGGCGACCATTCGGACGTTATGGCTTGCCGTCAAACGGGATTTGCGATGCTCGCTTCGGCTTCCGTTCAAGAAGTTATGGATTTAGCGCTCGTTTCGCATCTTTCAACCTTAAAATCCAAGGTTCCTTTCCTTCACTTCTTCGACGGGTTCAGAACCAGCCACGAAGTTTCTAAGGTAGACGCAATCGATTACGACGAAATGAAGAAGCTCGTTGACATGAAGGATGTGGAAGACTTCAGAAAACGCGCTTTAAACCCCGAACACCCCGTTCAAAAAGGTACCGCTCAAAACGCCGACATTTACTTCCAAAACAAAGAAGCCGCCAATAAATATTACGACGCCGTTCCCGATATCGTTCAAAAGATGATGGATAAAGTTTCTAAACTTACCGGAAGATCTTATCATTTGTTCGACTACGTAGGCGCTCCCGACGCGGACAAGATTATCATCATAATGGGCAGCGGTGCGGACTGCGTCGAAGAAACAATTAACAAGCTTAACGCGGCAGGTCATAAATACGGCGTTTTGAAAGTTCGCCTTTACAGACCTTTCTCCGCTAAAGCCTTTATCAAAGCTATTCCCAAGACCGTTAAGAAAATCGCCGTTTTAGACAGAACCAAAGAAGCAGGCTCTTTAGGCGAACCCCTTTACCTCGACGTTTGCACCGCTTTGGCAGAAGCTAAAAAGCGCATAACCGTCGTAGGCGGAAGATACGGCTTAGGTTCTAAGGAATTCAATCCCTCGATGGTTCTTTCGGTTTACAAAAACCTCGAGCTCGATAAACCCAAGAATCACTTCACCGTAGGTATTTACGACGACGTTACCAACACTTCGCTCGACTTTTCCGAAAAATTCGACGCCGCTCCCGCAGGCACCGTTTCGTGCAAATTCTACGGTCTCGGTTCGGACGGTACCGTCGGCGCAAACAAGAACTCTATCAAAATTATCGGCGACCATACCGACAAATACGTTCAGGGTTACTTCTTCTACGATTCTAAAAAATCGGGCGGCATAACCATTTCGCACTTGCGTTTCGGCGACGTTCCCATACAATCTTCTTACTTAATAGACGCAGCCGACTTCATCGCTTGCCACAATCCTTCTTACGTAACCCGTTACGATATGTTAAGCGACCTTAAAGACGGCGGCAAGTTCTTGTTAAACTGCGCTTGGTCGGATGAAGAACTCGATAAACATCTTCCCGCTAAAATGAAAAACATGTTAGCGAAGAAAAACGCCGAACTTTACGTTATAGACGCGCTTTCGGTGGCGGTTAAGGCGGGAAGCCCCAAATCTCAAAACATGGTTTTGCAAGCCGCTTTCTTTAAAATCGCGGATATTATCCCTTATAACGACGCCGAAGTTTACATGAAAGAAAAGGTTAAAGTAACCTACGGCAAAAAAGGCGACGCGGTCGTTAAAGCCAACTGCGACGCTATCGACGCGGCTATCGCTTCTTTACGCAAAGTTAAAGTTCCCGCTTCTTGGGCTTCTTGCACTAGCGGCGCAGAAGCCGTTAAACCCGCAGATAACGAATACTTCAAAAATATTCTTCATCCTATCTTAACGCTCGAAGGCGACAAGCTTCCCGCTTCTTGCTTTAACCCCGACGGCGTTGTTCCCACCGGAACCACCAGATTCGAAAAACGCGGCGTTGCCGTTAAACTTCCCGTTTGGAACGCCGAAAAATGTATTCAGTGTAACCAATGCGCCTTCGTTTGCCCCCACGCGTGCTTACGCCCCGTTTTAAACGCTGCCGACGCTAATAAACCTTCTTCTTACGAAACAAAAGCCGCTATCGGAATGAAGGGCTTCGAATTCAGAATGCAGGTTTCTCCGTTAGACTGTATGGGTTGCGGAGTTTGCGCTAACGTTTGCCCCGCTAAAGAAAAGGCTATCGAAATGAAACCCTTCGAAGCCGTTTGCAAAAACGAAGAAGTTAACTACAAGTTCAGCGAAGAACTTCCCGAAGTCGATTGCTCGGCGTTCAAAAAGACCACCGTTAAAGGCAGTCAGTTTGCTAAACCTTTATTCGAATTTTCGGGCGCTTGCGCAGGTTGCGGCGAAACTCCTTACATTAAGGTTATCACCCAACTCTTCGGCGACAGAATGCTTATAAGCAACGCTACGGGCTGCTCCTCTATTTACGGCGGTTCGGCACCCACTTGCCCCTACACCGTCAACGCGGAAGGCAAAGGTCCCGCTTGGGCTAACTCCTTGTTCGAAGACAACGCAGAACACGGTTACGGATATTATCTTGCCTACGCCGCTCGCCGCGATAAACTCGCAGACAGTATTCAAAAGGCTTTAGACCTCGGCGCTAAGGGCAAGATTAAAAAGGCGTTCACCGAATGGCTCGATAATAAATCCAGCGCGCAAATAACCAAAGACACCGCTAAGGTTATAGCCGAAGAAATTTCTTCCGCTATTAAAAACTCTCGCGGCGAATTAAAACTCGCGTTAAAAGAAATAGAAAACGACCAAGACTGCTTGATTAAAAAATCCATTTGGATTATCGGCGGCGACGGTTGGGCTT
>CAYVKZ010000009.1:0-48563 GCA_964452295.1 uncultured Acidiphilium sp. | reverse complement strand
TAGACTTGTTCTAAATATATCACTGTTTGCATCGCAAACAATATCACTTATTTTTTTCCCGCATCCGTCACGCTTTGCATGCCACCTTCCGCCCAATGCGTTTAAGTTTACTTATATTCAAGCAACTTCTGCGCGGGGGAAGGCTGTGTCACAGGTCATTCTGAGCGTAGGACTTTAGCCCGAAGTCGAAGAATCTTGTTTGAGTATTTACGGATAATTCCAATGAGATCTTTCGACTCGCTAACGCTCGCTCAAGATGACGAGTGAAAAAAACACGCTCGCTCAAGACGACGGCATAATTAAACAAACAACCCTTTCGTCGCTTATAAAGCGACACCTTCCCTTACACAGGGAAGGCTTCTTTCTCTCTTCAACGCCACGACAAAAAACAATGTTCAGTAATTATATTTTTACGCCGTAGACCCGTAAAACACAAACAAAAAAACCGCCAAGTGGCGGTTAATCGACCTATAGGCGGGTTTTTATGTTTTCGTCGAAGAATTTGTTGAAGCTTGGTTCTAAGTCGGAAACGTTGTCGTGATTACCGCTATAGATAAAATCGTAGGGGTAATTTTCGACGTCGTCGTCGGCAGAATTGCCGAAAGTTTTATGCACGAAGAATTTATCGTTACGGCGGATTAAAAGGGTTAAAACGTTAATGCCTCGCTCTTTGCAAGCGCCGACTACCTTTTTTATTTCATCGCCCTCGCGCACGTGAACGAACATAATTTCTTCGTCGCCGATTAAAAACTCGTTTACGTTTTGCATTATGTAATTAAAAGGATAATCGTTATAAGCAATGAGCACCTGTTTAAGGTCTGCAAGCATTTTGCGCGATTTATCGTCTTTTTCGCCATGCCAGCCGAACTGCGCGGCTAACTTTTTAACGGGGTCGACAGCGGATATATTTTTCACTTTATAACGCTTGGCGGTTATTTTGCAAACGGTATCTTTGCCGGACTTTCCTTGCCCGTTTATAACAATTACAGTTTTATTCATTGCGTAATCCTTCGGCTAAACAGCCGTTTTTGTTTTTTAAGTTAGTTTTTGCGTTTAATTTTCGCTATCGACAGCGGGATTTTCGCCGCGTCGTTTGTTTTTGCCGAAATTAAGCTGTGCCAAAACGACCGCGCCAAACACCAGCACGCACCCGACAACCTCGTAGACAGCCATGCTTTCGTGCTTTAAAACGCGCCCCGAGATTGCGGCGATAACCGATTCCAGACTCATAATAAGCACAGCGACGGCAGACGGAACGTGTTTTTGCCCGATGATTTGAAAAGTATAAGCAATTCCGCCCGAGAACACGCCCGCATAAATTATAGGCCACCAAGCCTGAAGCATAGCGGAAAAATCCGGTTTTTCGAAAATAAAGGCGAGCGCCAAGTTAACCGCGGCGCACACGGCGAACTGCATAAACGAAAGCAACAATCCGTTGACCTTGCTTGCGATTTTACCGACCGTAAAAATATGCAAGGCGTAAAAAATTGCGGAGATAAGCACTAAAAGGTCGCCGATGGAAAGTTGGAAGCCGTTACCGACCAAGCAAATAAGCGCAAAACCCACAAGCGCGGCACAAACCGCCACCCATAAATTCCACTTCGGACGGTCGCCGAAAAACAAACCGATTATAGGCACCATAACGATATACAGCGCGGTTATAAAGCCGGAACGCCCCACCGTAGTGCGGGCTATGCCGTACTGCTGAACGGTAGTTGCGCAAGTAAGCATCGCCCCGCATACAAGCCCTGCTATAAGATTTTTTTTATGTTGCTCGGAGGATTCGCGCGGAATTATCGCGAGTTTTTTTTCTTTAACGGATTGCGTTACGATTATGGTTATACCTATAGATAAAGCCGCCAACAGACTGCGCATTCCGTTCATTGTGAGCGGCTCGATATAATCCATTGCGTCGCTTTGAGCAACGAACGAACTGCCCCATATAAACGCCGTTAAAAACAGTAAAATAATTCCTAAAGTTTTTTTTGATTTCATTTTTCCTTTGCCCGCTACTTGCAAAATCGATTAAACGAACCGAACTCGCAAGCCGATTAGAGTTCCGCTATAATAGGCGATTTTTAAATTTCAAGCCTTACAAGCCTTAACAAAATCGAAAAACGCCCCGAAAAAGCGTTTCCGTTTAAGAATATCTGCTCGTTTTAAGAGTATTTGCTTGTTTTATTCATTTTATGAATATATCATAGCATAAGGTTAAAATTTAATCAACTCAAAAACCCGCGTTTTGAATTTTTTAGGCAAAAATATTCTTTTTTTGCATATTTTTAACAAGAGCGTATACTTTTTAATATTGTTGGCGCAATTTCGGCTTTTTTCCGAGAACGCCGCAGAGCAACGAAGCATGCCGAAGTTTTTCAGTCGAACTGTTTGATTTAAAACAAATGTCAAAGTTTGACTCAAAAACGAGGAAGGCAAGGCGCGCGAGGAAAACCCGAGGGCGTTTACTACACGTAAATAACCGAGGGTTGTCGCAGAGCAACGAAGCATGCCGAAGTTTTTCAGTCGAACTTAATATAAGATGCGGGCTTTATCGGGCACCTCTAACACTTCGTTGTTATCGCCGCGAACAGTGAAAGATTCTTGGTGATAGGTTTTATGGGGAATAAGATAAATGCGTTTATCCTTCCAAATGCGTTCGACGTCGCGACTTAAAGCGCCTCGCTGAAGAATATAAGACATAATTTCAACGTTTAAATCGACGATAGCGCTTTTATAACCGTCGGCAAAGACGTCCAAAAGAGCCGCACGGATTTTCAAAATTATGTAATTAGGCGAAAAAATCTCGCCGTCGCCCTGACAATAGGGGCATTTTTTGACCAAAAGCGAAATACTTTCTTTGCGCTTTTTTTTACGAGTAAATTCGACTAAGCCCAGCGGAGTCATTCCGACGACGTTGCACTTGGCTCGATCTGCTTTAAGAGCGTTCGAAAGTTCTTCGACGACGCGATTTCTGTGTTCTTCGAGCGCCATATTTATAAAATCGACTATTATTATGCCGCCGATATTGCGAAGGCGCACCTGTCTTGCAATTTCGCGCGCGGCGAGCAAATTAGTTTCGAAAACGGTGCTTTCCAAATCGGAATCACCCACACAACTGCCGGTGTTGACGTCAATCGCGGTGAGCGCCTCGGTTTTATCGATTACGAGATACGCCCCGCTCGACAAATCCACTCGGTTTTTGAGTAACGCCTCGACCTCGCCGCTTAAACCGAAGCTTTCGAACAAGTCGCGCCCGCCGTCGAAAAAGACTATCTTATTTTTTACTTCTTTGCCGCGACTTTTTACGGACTCTAAAACGTCTTCGTAAAGCTTTTTATCGGCTACGTAAACGCGTTCTATTTGCGAATTGTAAACGTCGCGGAGCATTCTTACCGCAAGACCGCCTTCGCTGTAGACCACGTCGCCGACTTTTGCGGTTTCGTAGGATTTTAGCGCCTCGAGATAGAGTTCGCGCAAGTATTTGGCTTCCGCCTCTATATCCTTTTTCAATGCGTTTTCAGCCGCGGTGCGAATTACGAATCCGCCCTCCAACTTAAGCGAGCAAACGACTTGCTTGAGTTTTTCGCGCAAAGGTTCGTCGGTTATTTTTCGCGAAACGGATACGTCGTTAAAATCGGGCATGTACACGAGATAATGTCCCGCGAAAGACAAATAATTCGTTAGCCGAACGCCTTTACTGCCGAAAGGATCTTTAGCGGCTTGAACCATTATTTCGTCACCCGCCTTAACGCTAAGCGTTTCGGGGAGTTCGATATGCGCGGCTTCGTTTTTATCGCTTAACAAATCGCCTATGTACAGATAGCCGTTTTTATCCAAACCCACGTCTACAAACGCCGCCTGCATTCCGTCGAACACGGCGGTAACGCGACCTTTAAAAACGCTGCCGGCGATCACCTTGCTGTTGTGTTTTTCGACATGATATTCGAGCAGTTTTCCGTCCTCTGCAAGAGCGGCTATTATGCTGCCGCAAAAACCGTCGATGAAAATGTTTTTTGGCATATTATTCCTTCTTTACGCGCAAGTTTTTATGCGCACTTTTTTTCTAAAAGTATGCGATAATCGACCTATAGACCCGTTTTTTTTAAAAAAAGCAATGGCAAACAAGCGGCAAAAAAGCAAAGGCCGCGGAGCTTTGTTTCGGTGCATAAAAAACGCTGAAACTTTGCTCCGGTTTATAATTTTATATGTATTTTTGCAGTGCGTTAAACTTCTTTTATAAAAGTTTTAAGATATTCGTCGAAAGGAGTTTCGTTTGCGAAAACTTCGGTTTTGGTTATTTCGAAAGGTTCGCCGCCGTAAAACTCGGAAAGTTTTTTGCAAAAAGCGTCCGCCCTTAAAGTATCGTTTCCGAAACCTAAAACTGCGTTTAAAAGGTCGCCCTTAAAATACGCGCCGTGAATTCTGGAGCGCAGATTTTTTTGATTGCCCTTTTTATCGGTCACGATAAATTCTTGCGAGTTTAATATTTCGTCCGTATTAAAAGGCTTTAAACCTTTTATTAAATAGCGCGCGCGAGTTATCGCCCCCGCCACGTTAACTTTTTTTTCGACGTTTTCCGCAAAAACGCAAGTTAGTCCGCGCACGGTGAACGCGTTAAATTTTTGCATAAAAATACCAGCGTCCTCGGCGGTATCTACGTAACAATATTCGCACAGAGACTTAATTCCGAGTCCCATCGGCGCGTTCATATAAATATGCATGTGCGGGTTAAATCCTTGCGATTTGGCAATGTCTATATCGGCGCGGCGCATTATTTTGCCGAGGTGTTTAAGCGTATCGAGATGCGATATATATTCGGCACCGTCCGTTTTGGTATATTTAAAAACTAACATGATTTTCGTTATTTCCCTTTTTCGGCTTTAGTTTCGGTCGCTTAACGGCTCGTTCGTTTTGCTTGTTTTAGGAATATCGCACTTAAACACTTTTTGCATGCCGCATGCCTTACACCCGCCCAAACATCCGCCGCTGACCGCGTTGTCGTACGCCTTATGTCTCTCGGACAAAAGGAACTTTTTATCCACGAAAATATCGATAAAATCCCAAGGCAAAATTTCGTTTTCGCCCCATTCGCGAGTGTAAAGTTCGGGGCTTAAACCGCAATCCGAAAGAGCTTTAATCCATTCGTCGTATTTAAAAAACTGTTGCCAACCGTCGAAAACGCAACCCGCGCGGTAAGCTTTTTCTATAACGGAGCCGAGCCTTCTGTCACCGCGAGCGAGAACGGCTTCCATTTGCGAAAGCTCGTAATCGTTCCAGCTGAAAGTTACACCTTTTATGAACAATTCCTTTTTTAAAAGCTCGATTTTGCGCAAAACCTCTTCGTGCGTGGCTTGTTTTTCATATTGAAAAGGAGTGAAGGGTTTTGGAATAAACGTGGAAACGCTGACCGAAATTCTGAGTGCTCTCGCCCGCGACGGACTTTGCGAATAGCTTTTTTTAATGCGCCTTACGATATCGGCGATGCCTAACAAATCCTCGTCCGTTTCGGTGGGCAATCCCATCATAAAATACAGTTTAATGCTACTATATCCCAAGCGGAACGCTATATCTATGCCGCGCTGAATTTCTTCGTCGGTAATATCCTTATTTATAACGTCGCGCAAACGCTGAGTACCCGCCTCGGGAGCAAACGTCAGCGAACTTTGGCGCGAAAATTTAGTAAAATTACTTTCGAAACTATCTATTCTGAGCGACGGAAGGGACATTTTTACGTCCGGAAGCTCTTTGTTTATGCAATCCAAAAGCCTCGAAAGCTCAGGATAATCGCCCGTTGAAAGCGAGTTTAGCGAAAGTTCCGAAAAGCCGCCGTTTTTCGCAATCGAAGAGACCTGTTTGGTGAGCGTTTCTGGCGTTCTTTTGCGAACGGGACGATACAAAAAGCCCGCTTGACAAAATCTGCATCCGCGATAGCAGCCGCGCATAACCTCGATAATCGCGCGGTCGAAAACAGCCTCGGTATTGCCTACCCCGAATTTTTCGGGATAAATCGCGCCGTTTAAATCTTTAACGAGCGCTTTTTTGACGTAAGTTTTGCCTTTAAACGCCTTAATTTTTCCGTCTTCGTCGTATTCGACTTCCATAAACGCGGGGACGTAAACGCCGTCGAGCTCAGCAGCTTTTTGCAAAAATTCGCTTTTCGACTTCGTTTGCAAGCGGAGCTCGGCAAGCTTGCCCATAAGTTCCTCGCCGTCGCCGATAGTGAAAATATCGACGAAATCCGCCATCGGCTCGGGATTGCAAACGCAAGGTCCGCCCGCCTGAATTATGGGGCAATTTTCGTCGCGCTCCCACCTTTTAAGCGGAATACCCGCCAAATCGAGCATATAAAGCACGGCGGTATAGCTCATTTCGTATTGGAGCGAAAAACCGAGCATGTCGAAATCGCCCAGCGGGCGTCTAAGCCCGAGCGAATAAAGTTTTATGTCATTTTGCTTTAAAAGCGCGCCGAAATCAGGCCATGGCGCAAAACATCTGTCTACGCAAACGTTTTTAACCTGCCTAATCGATTCGCAAACTATTTTTATTCCGACGTTACTCATGCCTACTTCGTACACGTCGGGAAAGCATATGCAATAATTAAAATCCGCCCATTTATCGACGGGTTCGCCCCACTCGCCGCCTATATAGCGCGAAGGCTTTTCGACGAGCGGCAATATCTGTTCCAATGTTTTTTTAGCCATTTTTTTATCCGAACGAATTTATTGTTTGTTTATAAAAAGTTATAAAATTTTATGTCGGCGTTTTATATGTTTTTATAATTCCGAAACGAGTTTACCCGCCAAAACGGCGTCGAAATCGCTTTCGGATATTATTTTTACGCCTAAAGCGCGCGCTTTTTCGAGCTTAGAGCCAGCTTCTTCGCCCGCCAAAACCAAAGTGGTGAGCTTGCTTACCGAACCTACGACCTCGCCGCCCTGCTGTTCGATAAGTTTTTGCGCCGCAGAGCGTTTGTATTTTAAAAGCGTGCCGGTTAAAACTACTTTTTGCCCTAAAAACGCCTCGCCCTTAACCGTTTCTTCGAAGGTAGGAGCGACTCCCGCCTCTTCCAAGCGTGCAAGCCCTTTAAGGTTTAGCGGATTTTTGAAATATTCCGCGACGTTTTCGGCAATCACCTCGCCTACGTCTTGAATGAGCAAAAGCTCTTCTTTCGAAGCGGTTTTTAATTTTTCTAAACTTTTAAACTTTTTAGCTAAGTCTTTAGCGGTTTTTTTGCCTACGCCGTCTATTCCGAGCGCGTAAATAAAGCGCTCTAAGGGACGCGACTTGCTCTTTTCGATTGAAGAAAGCAAATTTTCCGCCTTTTTTTGTTTAAACCCCTCTAACCCGAGCAACTGTTCTTTTTTAAGCGAATACAAATCGGCGAACTGCCTGACGTTCAGCTTATCGAACAAAAGCTCGGCGGTCTTTTCGGAAAATCCGTCAATATCGACCGCGTCTTTTTGAGCATAGTTGGAAAGGGACAATATAACTCGCTTTTTGCAATCTTCGTTAACGCAAAAAATATTTACTCCGATTTTTTCTATCGGAGCGCCGCACTCGGGGCAAACTGCAGGGGGAATAATCTCGCTGTCGTCTATCCACTCGGTCGCGCCCAAAATTTCGGGTATGACCTCGTTGCTTCGATGAATAAGCACGCGACATTTCGCGGTTATTTTTTTGCGCTTTAAATCGTCGCAGTTGTTAAGCGTTGCCTTTCTTACGGTCACGCCGCATAAATCGACGGGTTCTAAATCGGCAAGCGGGGTAAGTTTTCCCGTTCTGCCGACTTGCCAAGTAACCCCTTTTAAAAGGGTGGTCGTTTCTTCAGGCTCGAACTTATAAGCTATCGCCCAGCGCGGGAATTTTTCGGTTTCGCCCAATTCTTCGCGCATCGAAAAATCGTTTATTTTGATGACCGCGCCGTCCGTTAAAACGTCTATTTTTTTGCGTTCTTCTTCGATTTCTTCAAGAGCGGACAAAATTTCGGCTTCGCTGCCGACCGTTTTAAAAAAGTTAAAAACTTTAAAACCGTTTTTCTTTAAAAATTCGACCGCCTGCGTTTGAGTCGAAATCAAATCGTCCTCGATATAATTAACGTCGTAAAAATATATTTCGGGCTTGCGTTTTTCGGTTACTTTCGGGTCTAAATTCCTAATCGCGCCCGCCGCCGCGTTGCGCGCGTTTTTAAGCGGTTCTTGCGCGGTGCGATTGTATTCCTCTAACACCGAAAGACGAATTATCGCCTCGCCTTTTACCTCTAACGCGCCCTTGTAATCTATGGTTAGCGGAAAGCTTTTTATCGTATAAACCTGAGCGGTTACGTCCTCGCCCTCTACGCCGTTACCGCGAGTCGTCGCGCGGACGAATTTTCCGTTTTCGTACGTCAAGCACATCGTAAGTCCGTCGAATTTGTATTCGACGGTACATTCGGGCATTTTGCCGGTAGATTTTTCGACCCGCGTAAAAAACGCGCGAAGTTCTTCGCTCGAAGTTGCCTTATCCAAACTGCAAAGCCGCGCTATATGTTTATGCTTTTTAAAAGCCGAAATCGGATCGCCGCCGACTCGCCTCGTGGGGGAATCGAATAAAACTTCGCCCGTCAGCTTTTCGAGCGTGCAAAGCTCGTCGTAAAGCTCGTCGTATTGCTTGTCCGATACGGTGGGAGCGTCTAAAACGTAGTATTCGCGCGCGTATTTGTTAAGCAACCGCACGAGCTCGTTCATTCGAGCGCTTTGTTTTTCTGTCATTTTTACTATTCCTTCGGGCAGCTTGCCCGCCAGTTCGCGATTTAGTCTCTTTTTTATAGCCGTTACGACCTAATCGGCATCTTTTTTACCGAGCCGTCGTTTTTTTTATTCAGCCGACTTTCTTATTTAGTCGTCGGTTTTTCCGATGACCTCTATCGGCGCGAGCGAGGCAACCAGCGATTTTATGCCGACGCCTTTAAACGCAACGTCGATTATCATATCTTTACCCGAGCCCTTAACCGCAATAACGGTGCCTTCGCCGAATTTAACGTGCTTAACGACGGTGCGCGGAGCAATATTTAAGGTTTTTGAAGTTTTTGCCGCAGTCGCCGAGTTGCGATTTGCCATATTCGATTGCGGTTGCGACGTCTTTCTGCTTTGCATAAACGAGCGCGCCGCGGTTGAATATCCGATAGAAACGGAGGGCTCGAATTCTTCGACTCCGCCCGAACGAGAATACCCGTAATTCGAGCCGCCATAGCTCGAACTTCCGTAATCGGAGCCGCGACCGCCGTATCCGCCGCCGTAACTAAAGCCGCGACCGCCGTAACTAGAGCCGTAGCCGCCCTCGAATCGATCTTCCGCATAAGAAAAATCGCGACGCTGACTTTTAAGCCCGAGCTTGGGCGCGAGTTCGTTTAAAAAAGTACTTTGCGCGGTAAACTGCCTATTGCCGTAAAGATAACGACTGCGCGCACGAGTTAAATATAGTTTTTTTTCGGCACGAGTGAGTGCGACGTACATAAGTCTGCGTTCTTCTTCCATTTCGGAAAGCCCTTCCGTGGCGCGAGCGACAGGGAACACCGTTTCGTCGAGTCCGCAGATGAAAACGTTTTTAAATTCCAGACCCTTAACGGAGTGAATGGTCGCGACCGAAACGAAGTTGCCCGATTCCAAATCGTCCGTATCCGAACTTAAGGTTATAGAGTTTAAAAAGTCGGCGAGCGTTGCGCCCGAGTTGTGCTTTGCGAATTCTTCTATCGCGCTTTGATATTCGTTTACGTTCATGCGCTTAGAGTAGTTTTCTTCGTTTTCGACCTCGAACTGCGACATAAACGCCGTTTTTTGCACGACTTCGGTAAAAATATCCGCCAAACTTTTGGTTTCGTCTTGCGCGGAAATCATAAGCGACGATATGATTTTTTTAAATTCTTCGAGCCTTCCTCTAGCCGAAGCCGAAAGTCCGAGCTTGTCGCAATCCACCAATCCGTCAAACACCGAAAGTCCGTAATTTTTGGCGTAAGCGGTAAGTGCCTCGACCGTTTTGTCGCCGATGCCGCGCTTAGGCACGTTGATTATTCTTAAAATGCTTTCGTCGTCGAGCGGGTTTATCATAATGCGCATATACGCGGTTAAATCTTTGATTTCTTTACGCTCGAAGAACTTAAAGCCACCGAAAACTTTATACGGAATACCGTAGGTGTTAAACTCTTGTTCGAAGGAACGCGAAAGCGCGTTTATTCGCATCAAAACGGCAAAATCACTTGCTTTCGCCCCGCCGGAAATTGCCGATTTTATCTTCGTCGCGACGAATCTTGCCTCTTCGGCTTCGTCGGCTGCAATTTGAACTTCGGGGCGTTCGCCGCCGTCGTTTTCGGTCCACAGCGTTTTGCTAACGCGCTCGGTATTCCCCTTGATTATGGTGTTTGCAAGGTCCAAAATGGTTTTTGTGGAGCGGTAATTTTGCTCGAGTTTATGTATTTTAGCACCCGAAAATCGCTTGTCGAATTCTAAAATATTCTTAATTTCGGCACCGCGCCAACCGTAAATACTTTGGTCGTCGTCGCCCACCGCAAAAAGATTTTTATGCGCGGAGCACAAAAGTCTGGCAATTTCGAGCTGAATTTTGTTGGTATCCTGAAACTCGTCGATGTGCACGTAGCGGAATTTATTCGCGTAATAGTCTAAAACCTCTTCGTCGTCGTCTAAAAGATGATAGGTTTTAACCAAAAGGTCGTCGAAATCGAGCGCGTTGGATTTTTTAAGCACTTCTTCGTAAGCAACGTAAATCTGCGCGTAGGTTTCGATATCGCGAATGTCCGTGCGACGACGAAATGCCGTAGGCGATTCGTCTGCGTTTTTTGCGTCAGAAATATAAAAACGCGCGTTTTTTAAATATTTATCGCCGTCTAACTTCATATCTGCGATAATGCGCTTTAACACGTTCGTTTTATCTACGTCGCTGTATATCGAAAAGTTTTTGTTATACCCCGCAAGCCGCCCGATGCTGGCGCGGAGTATCTTTACGCACATGCTGTGAATGGTGCAAACCCACGCTTCGCTCACGTTTACGTCTAAAGCGGCAAGTCTTTCGCGCATTTCGTCGGCGGCTTTATTCGTAAAGGTTATAGCCAAAATATTTTGGGGCGGCACTCCGAGTCCGTTTACCAAATGCGCAACGCGCGTGGTAAGCACTTTCGTTTTTCCGCTCCCCGCCCCCGCGAACACCAAAACGTAGCCTTCGGTATCCAATACGGCGGCGCGCTGTTTATCGTTAAGTCCGTTCAAATAATCGTTCATACTAAACTATTATACCACTTTTTACTCCGTTTGTAAATTATATTGGTTGGTGTTTTTTGCAAGCGAGAACTAAAAACGGAATTTTTTGCTCTTTATAGAAATTATTTACCGAAACTATTTATTAAAACCGAAACGACTTATCTTTTCGCTTGCGCCGAACGCGATTTTGTGGTAAACTGAAAATAAGAAGCGCTGAAAACGCAAAAATTCAATAGCGCAAAAAAACGTAAAAAACGGAATTAAAATTTTTTCGATAAAATTGAAAAATTCTTCGCCGAAAACGCGAAAATTCCGTAGATAAGGAGAATTTGTATGAAAAAAACAAAAAAATTTTTAGCAATGCTCGGTGCCGCTCTACTTTCTTTTACGCTCGCCTTTTCGGCGGCGTGCGGCTCTCCCGAACCCCGCGATTCTATCGGCTCGCCTTCCGATCCTTCGCAAAACGCTCCGTCCGAAGAAGAATACAGCTACGTTTTGGAATATAAAGAATTCGGTAGCTATCCGCAATCGCGCGTGACCGACGAAACTTTATATAACGATCTTTGCGAGCTTTTAGGCGCTCTCCCCGAAGAAAGCGGAGCCGAAAATTGGACTAGCTACGGCTATTATTTGAATTCGACAAATTCGGTCGATTACGCTTGGTATAAAGACGTAACGCTCGAAAACGCAAAATATCGAGGCGTTTATTTCAAGCAAAATCGTCCCTATAACTCGATGGACGCGGACAGCTTAAGCAGACAGACCGAAAACGGTTATTCGTCGGGCAAAATTTATTTGTTTAAGTTCGAGCCCTTAAAGTGGCGCGTTTTGGAAAAATCGGATAACACTGCGTTTTTGTGTTGCTCGTTTGCAATCGACGCGATGCAGTTCCGCTATACCGGCAATAAAGAAATCGTCGGCGGCGTGGATATCGTTTACGCCAACAACTACGAAAAAAGCGACGTGCGCGCTTGGCTTAACGCGAATTTTTACGAAACCGCTTTTTCAGACGAAGAAAAATCCGCCGTTTTGATTACGACCGTGAATAACGGCAAAACTTCTTCGAATCAGGTCACTATGAATACTTGGGATAATCAGGACGAAGAAAAATACCTTTGCCCCGACACCGAAGATAAAGTATTTTTGCTTTGCGAGTCAGAAGCGAACAACCCCGCTTACGGCTTTAAAAAATCGCAAAGCGAAAAAGACGAATTCCGCGCGATTACCGCTACGGACTACGCAAAATGTCAAGGTTGCAAAATCGAAAACGATAACGGCGCTTGCCGCTGGTGGCTCAGAACGCCCTACAACAAAACGAGTTCTTTGGCAAGGTGCGTTATGGCTAGCGGAGAACTGGATACCAACAATTACGTTTACAACACCGCAACCGGGGTCGTCCCCGCAATCAAAATAAGTTTATAAGCTGAAAACAGCATGACAAAAGTCCGCCAAATAGCCGTTAATCGACCTATAGGCGGACTTTTTTGTTTTTTTATATATTCTTTCGGCGAACTTTTATCGCCTTTTTTAATAGTTTTTTTAGCGCTTTTTTTGCCTCGAAAATATTATTTATTGACGTTTTCTATCATTAGATAATCGAAGTCTACGCTTTCGATAAAATCGCTTTTTAAAAACCTGACGAAGTTGAATTTCGCAAAATTGAAAAGGTGAGTTTTAGTTATGACGGGAGTCGATAAATCCATTTCGTGGCAAATTTCGCGCACGTAATCGTAAAAAGCAGCCCATTCTAAAATTTCGTCTTTGCAAAAATCGTATTTTTTAATCGTTTTATGTTCCTTAACGACGCGCGCCCAAAGCTTGACCATATCGTTTCCTCCTCGCGATTTTAAAAACAAAATCGGATAAACGCATTTTAACACAATGCAAAATAAAAATCAATTTATTTTAGCCCCTTTTTAAAAAGCGCGAGTAAAAGCCGATTTTTTTGCGGAATTAAACCATGCCTTTTGCAGATTTTTCAATTTTGCCGTTTTTTCAAGGGAATTTTTCGGTTTTCCCGTTTTGAGCGTTTTGAAGCAAGCACCAATATCCGTCGTTCGAGCGCTCGAAAAGCGAGGCGGGCAAAAATACGGCGGAATTGTCAAACTCCTGCGGCTTAAAAAGACGAGAGCCTTTAACTCCGTAAGCGATAAATTTCGGCTTTTTACCCGAATAAATCACTCCGACCGCGTAATATTTGTCGTTTTTATAACGAATTTTTACCCATTTACTTTCGGGCACCAATTCGCAAAGTTCGCGGCAAGTCGGATAATTTTCGAAAAGTCGGTCTATCTCTTCTTTTATTTTTTCGATAAAGTTTGTCGTTTCGCCGCCGCCATACCCGCTTTTATCGCCACTAAACTCACAGTCATTTTGTGTTTGCGATTGCGCCGAGTTATCGCCGCCGTAAGTTCGCGCATTTTCGTCAATCGATAGGTCATTTTGCTCCTCCGTATTTAAGTTTTCGCCGCAAGAAATATAATTATCCGCCGTGTATAGCGGAGTTGTTTGCCCTCTTTCGGCTTTTTTTCGAGCGTTTATAATCGCCGAATTTTCATTTTTTTCAAAGTAGTTATCTAATGCTAAAGCTTCGTCGTCGTATCGGATTTCGCAGTCCTCGTTTTTTCGCTCGAGTCGACCGTTTTGCAAACTTTCTCGCTCGAAAAATTCGGACTTGTCTTGTTCTTGACGAAAAACGCCCTTTTGTTCCTCGCCGAACTCGTCGTTGTTTTTCGTATTATTCTTCTCATAAAGATTTTTAAGCTCCCTAAAAATTTTAAGTTCGTCTAGGCAAGCGGCACTTCCGAAAAGCGAGAACTCGCTTGACGAAAAAACGACAAACGCCGCCAAAGCTTCTTTTTCGTAACTTTGCGTTTTTTGCGTTAGCGAAAGTTTAAATAAAAAAGTGCCGTCCGCCGCTTTTTCGGCATCGTCGAGCCTAAAAAAGTAAGCTCTGTCTCCGATAAAAAAGCACAGCGCGCCTTTTAAAAAATCTCGCTCGCCGATAAACGAAAGCTTAAAACGAGCGCCGCTCGTATCGGAATAAAAATTTAAAAAAGCGCGAGCCGCGCCCGAAACAAGTTTTCCGCCAAGCACTTGTCCGCTTGAAAAATTTTCGTCGATCTCCTTTAAAATTAGAGTTCGCTTGCAAACCACGCCCATAAACGCCTTGCTCCGTTCAATATATTATATTACACGCGAGTATGAAATATTTTGTAATTTAAAAACCTTTTCTATCTTTTTTTGCAATCTCCCCAAGCCAAACTAAGCCCATCCTCCGATTATAAGTCGTTCCGAGCAAACACATAAGCGTAGCGTGCCGAAGAATCTTGCTTTGTTTACAAGTCATTCTGAGCGCAGAGGCAAATTAAGGCTTCCTTGTGTAAAGGAAGCTGTCAACGAAGTTGACTGAAGGATTGTCGCATTTTTAACATCGTCATTCTGAGCGGAGCGAATTTATTCGCGCAGTCGGGGTCAAAATCTCGCTTAAGCACTTACGGATTATTCCGACGAGATCTTTCGACTCGCTAACGCTCGCTCAAGATGACGCGCCTATAAAAAACCACGAAAAAACCCGCCGAAGTAGCCGTTAATCGACCTATAGGCGGGTTTTTTGTTATATTTTATTTTTTCACCAAGGAATTGTGGGGAAATCGATACTGCCGCCGTCAGGGTTTTCGGAGCTACTAGAATTCTCGCCACTGCTTGAATTACTGCCGCCGCCAAAATCACCGTCGGAACCACTATCCGAACCACCACTTGAGCCACTGTCGGAGCCGCTATCGGAGCCACTGCCCGAACTACTGTCCGAGCCGCCGTCGGGACTACCGTCGGCATTACCCTCATTGCCGGAATTTTCGGAATTGTTTCCGCCGCTCGAGCTTTCGTTACCCTCGCCTTTATCGTTAGGTTCGGAGTTTCCGCTCTCATCGGGATTTTCTTCGCATCCCTCGCCGCTATCCGAGTCGCTATTCGAGCAACTATTCGAGTCGCTAAAACCGTCTAAGCCGCCCGAACTGTCTCCGCTATCGGATATAGAATTTGACGAAACTTTCGGCAAATTATCGCCGCCCTCGAAGCACGCGTTCGCAAAACAAAACGTTAAAATCAATGCAAAAATCAAAGCGAAAAAAGCGAGTCTTTTACTATATTTCATAAATTTATCATCCTTAAAAAATCCGCGTTTAATCATCG
This sequence comes from uncultured Acidiphilium sp., assembly GCA_964452295.1. Taxonomy (GTDB): domain Bacteria; phylum Bacillota; class Clostridia; order Christensenellales; family Borkfalkiaceae; genus HGM11416. The sequence goes on along the minus strand of CAYVKZ010000009.1, from coordinate 33,126 downwards.
AAAACAACGCACTTAAACGCCGCCTCGGCAATGCCTCGGCACCGCCCAAACATCGCGCGAGTAACACCCTAACACCGCCCGAGCAATGCAACGCAAAGCAGCCGACCGCCCTAAAGCCCGCCAAAGCGCCGAAAAACGAAAGCAAATTCCGCCTTTTCGGCGTTTTAGCGGTAAAGAACGCAGAAAAACAAAACTCAAGTTATTTAGTGGGATATCCGCTAGCGTCGAAGAGTTTAAGGTTGAAAGGATCGAGCTCGGTATCGACGTCGCTGGTTAAGATAACGTCGTCGCCGTTAAAGCGAGTGATTTCCACTATAGGTATCAAATATTCTTTTTTCATAACAATATCTCCTTATAGAACGTTAATCGTCACGGTGCAAGGATCCGAATACACCCCGCCGTACGCGTAAGAGTAAGTAAACGTAACGCTACCCGAATAATCGGCTTCGGCATGGTAGGTCAAGGTGCCGTCTGCATTGACGGTAACGCAACCGCGTTTAGGCGGTTCGCGCAACAAAATCGAAGCAGAACCGCCGATGCCGGACAAAACGGTAATATCGGTAGTAGTGCCCTTTTGCGCGGTAACGCTGATCATCGGCTTGGTTTGCGGCTTAGAAATCACGCCGTCTTGAATGAAATCGTAGGTAGCATCGTAAATTTCTCTGCCCGCGCCGGTAGTATCGGCAAGGCAAGTAGAAAGTTTAGTGCCGAAATAATAGAAGTGAACGGTATCGGCATAACCGAGTTCTTTAGCGCGCGACAAATATTCGAAATATCTTGCGCGATAGCGAGCGTCGGTAAGCGCCGAGCTATCCATTTCGAATTCGATAGCCATGCCGTATTTTTTAGCAATAGCGGCGGCGGTATCTATACGGCTGGACTGAATGTTCAAATCGAACGCGTAGTTAGGCTGATAGATCGCGATATCGAAGCCGTTGGTTTGCCAATCGACTAAACCCGAAGCGTCGTAATACGGAATCCATAAGAAGTTTCTGTTAATGCTTTCCAAATAATCCGAAACGCCCTGAACGACCGTAGCTTGGTCGCTATTTTCGATAGTTTCGGTATACCAGTAATACCCGCCGATTTCGAGGTTATCGAACGCGAAGTCGGCTTCCATATTCTTGATGAATAGTTTTAAAAGTTGCAACTTATCAGCCGTAGTCGAAATATCCGAAACGCTTTCGTCGCCGTAGCTGTACGTGCCAAAACTATAACCGTCCGTAACGTCTTCGGGATAATACAGCGAGAAGTAAACCTTAACCTTATAATCGGAGCCTACGACGTTTAGGTCTTTCATCTTTTGAACTGCGTTATTAAGTGCCAAAACGTTTACGGGAGTATCGCTAAAATCGCCCGTACCGTATAGCGAATCTTTTAATTGAACTAACGAATTAGCCGTCATTTTCATAGCCTCGCCGGGTGAATAAGTTCCTTCGGTCAAAGCGCCGTTTAACAGGAACATAACGCCGTCGAACATAGGAGCCGTCATATTGCCGTTTACGTCGTGATAAGCGACGACCTTTTCGATTTCGGATTGAGTTGCGTTACCCCAACCGCTAGCGCTCGGACTGTGATATGCAAGATATACGTTGCTTGCGTAGCCTTCCGAAGAAGGATAGCCTATAGGCTCATCCTTTGCGACGATACTGCTAGAAGATTGGTCTATTCTCGTATAGCTGGCGTTGCTTGCGTTTTTAAGATGCTTACCCTTAACTTCCAATTCGTCGATTGCCACCCATTTGTCAACTTCGAATTCAAAAGCGACGAAGCGCGCGGTACGTTCGACCGTTAAAGTTTTTTCGTTTAATTTTTTATCGGTCGTAGAAGTGTATTCTATCGTGCCGAAGTTATACCAAGTAACGCCATCCATAGATAGGCAAACGAATACTTGGTCGGGAACCATACAATACGAACTATCGTGACGGAAAGCTCTGAAAGTAACCGATTTAATATCGCAAATCGAGCCTAAGTCGTAAGAGATTCTGCGATAATCTTGAGCGTAGAATTTAAAATACTTATCGTTGGTGTTAAAAAGTCGATCTTCGTCGGTCCAAGTGCCGAGCGTACCAGAGCCGGTAACTTCCGTTCCGTCGGTCATAATGCCGGACTCCGAAGCGGGAGTGTTATACATATACCCGGTTAAAGCTTGATAGTTTTTCTCGACCTTGCCCGAAGCTTCGATTTTAGCGAGCTTACCCTCGATTAAGTTTGTGTTAAGCGTTTCCTTAGAACCGTAATAAACTTCCTCGGTTACCGCAAAGAACTGTGCCCCGCCCGAATAAACGTCGTTTTCTTCGACGTCGTTTGAATAAACGAGTGCGCGCGCTTCGCTTATCAAATAATAATCCGAAGAAGAACCGGTCGCCGTAGCGACGAATTTAACGTAAGTGCCGCCGAGCGCGTAAGGAAGTTCGACGATATAGCAGAACTCGCTTTGATTTTTGGTAGTTGCGTAACTTTCGCCTACTTTTTGCCAAGCGGAGTTGTCCGAAGAGATATAAACGGTTACGCAAGAGGGCAACACGCCGTTATAAGTAACGTTTTTTTGAGTAAGCGCGCCTTTATAAGCGTAAAGTTCGAACGCGCCCAAATCGCTTACTTGCTTGCCTAAATTTAAAACGACGGAAAGTTCTTGTCCGGCGGTATAAGCCGCGTATTCGTCTACGGTAGTAATGCGCGAGGAGTCTAAATAAATAACGCCGTCGGTTAAATCCGCGTCGGTTGCGGAAGTTAAGCTAGAAGTGTAACTTTCGTTTTTAGCGACGTTAACGCGGTCTAAAGTTCTGTCTATGGGCTTAGCTCCTACAGCGCTTAAACCGTAGTTATGAATACTTTTCACGAGCGCCGCCAAAGCTGTGTTAGAAGACGAATATTTCGAGTAAACATAAGAATTTACGCTATACGTTACCGTTTGAACAAGCGTACTGCCCGAATACAAACGCGCGACTACTTCGTCGTCGAACGAAACCACGCTAATGCCGTTCGTGCAATATTCGTACACTCCGCCTACGGAGATAACGTCTGAAGTAACGTCGACGTCGTTCACGGTCAATTTGAACCCTGCGCCCGCGTTGAATTGGAATACGACCTTCATTTCGCTGGAAAGTCTTAATTTTGCGCCTACGAATTCGAATCCGTCTACCGTAGCGTTTTCAACGATGGATTTTTTCGTTACCTCGGGAGCGGTAAAGCTACTCTTTTTAGCGGATATGTCCGAATGAAGCGTATTGATGCGAGTATCGCTGTCGCCGACGTAATCTTGAGCGGCAGCGCCGTATTCGAAGATATCGGCGATAAGTTGTTGCTGCGCGCTATCGCCTTGGTCGAACACTTGTTTTAAGTAATCGGTCGCGACGAATTCTTTCGACTCTTTTTCAACGCCGTCCACGATGAGGCAAACAGTAATGGTTTTGCCCAAGTTTTGCGGACCGAGTTTTTTAAATACGAACTTATAGTCGTTTCCGACGGCAATTCCGTCGATAATCGTTTCGTTGCCGTTTAAGGTGCATTTTGCTTGAACGCTTTGAGGATTACCCGCAACGTATGCTTGGAAATTAACGTCGAAGTTATTGTTAATCGTCATGCTCGCCGCGTAGAATCCGGTCAAACGAGAAATAACCAAATCTGCGTCGCTAACCTCTTCGTAAGCGTAAACGGTATCGTTTAAAAGGTACTTTACGCCGCAAGCCGAACATTTGTAGTGAGCTTTAGTGCCGGTCGTCAATTTAGTGGCAGCCTTTTCCGCGACTTCTTCGAGCGAGTGCTTGCCGCCTATTTGAATTTCGTCGAGGCACCAAACCGTACCCGAACCCCAGCGCCCGAAGGCAATGCGCACGTAACGAGAGTGACCGTTGTAATTTAAAACGCCCCAATAATCGGTACTCGTTTCGTTTTCGACGGTATATTGACCGATATCCGTCCAAGTAGCATTATCGTCGGATACGGATATCGTAGTCCATTCGGACTTTAAAATGCCTATGCTCTCATCTAAAATGCCGTGGAATTTTACGAAACTCCAATCTTTAACTTCGCCTAAGTCGACTACGAGATATTCGGCTGCTCCCGCGCCGTATCTGCCGTATTGCTTACCGCCGGGAGTTAATCCGTCGGTCAAAGTAGAAACTTCTACGTCGCCCCAAGTGCTGTCGGGACCGGTGACCGTTTTGCCAACCGCGAGATTAGGACATCCGTCGGGCACGGCAATCACTATTTTTTCTATAATCAAATCGCTTTCTTCAGCGACGACGTATTCGTTATCGTCGTTTAAAGTATATTTGGTTTTGCAGTTTTCGCACGCGTAGTGCGCCTTCATGCCGGTTTTTTCGGTAGTAGCGGGAACTTCGGCAACCGATTTAATCGAATGTTTTCCGCCGATTTCGATTTCGTTGATAGCCCACCAGCCCGAATCTCTGCCGACGTTGAGTTTGATATAACGCGCGTAGTTATTGCCATGATTAAAATCGCGTTTTACCTCGTAGCAATTATACTCGTCCGTTTCGGTAAGAACGGTAAGTCCGCCGAGGTCTGTCCAAGTTTCGCCGTCGACGGAAGAATAAACAAAAGCGTGTTGTATGAAATTTACGCCTGCGCTCGAACTCACAACGCCGTGAACGCTTATAGACTTCCAATTTTTAACGGTGCCTAAATCTAAAGTGATATCGACGAAAGCGCCCAATTTTCCGTAAGATGCGGAGTAACCGGTAGGTTTATCGCCGTCGACCAAAGTAGAAATATCTTTTTTATCGCCCAAGGCGTTATCCTCGCCGCTTACGCTAGCTTCGCGAGACAAGAAACATTCGACAGGCTCGTTTACGCCGTAAGCCGTATCTGCAAAAATTTCGACTTCGTCGATTGCGATAATTCCGCCGATTAAACCTACGCGCACGTATTTAGAAGTAACTGCTTCGCCGACAGCCGCCACCCAGTAATCCTCGATGGCAGACATATCGATATTTGCCCAATCGGTAAAAGTCGTTCCGTCGGTAGAGTAAGCAACCACGATGCCCGTAGGAACTTTAATACCCCAACTCGACTCTTCTACGCAATGAACGCGGACGGAATTCCATTTAATATCTTTATCGAACGCGAAAGTCGCATATTTAGTAGCGCTCGAACCGTTTACGACGTAAATCGTTTTATTCGTAGCGACGCCCGCGCGAGTATTTCCGTCGTTTAAAGTAACCGCGCTGTATTTAGTATCGTCTAAGCTAGCGTCCGCCGAAATAGTAGCGTAACCCGCAACGTTGTTTTCAAACGGAGTATATATTACTTCGCTCGAAGGCTCGTAGACCTCGATTTCGTCGAAAGAAGTAAACGCGCCGTATCTGGTAATTACGATACGAACGTAGCGCGAAGTAACGGTATTAAACACGTCGTCGGCACCTGCCCAATAGCCGTTATCGACCGTTTCGCCGATCGTAAGCGAGCCTACCGAGGTCCAAGAAATAGCGTCGTTAGAAGCAAAAACCGAAATGCCGTCGGCAACTAAAATTCCCGACCCCGTGTCGATATTTCCGTGGAGTCTAACGTTATTCCAGTTTTTCTTTTCGCCGAGGTCGACGATTAAATAACGGTTGTATTTTTCCGCGTTCGGGTGATTAAAGCCGTATTGCCAACCGCCGGGGGTAAGACCGTCCGTCAAGCTTTCGCGCGTAGCGCTCCACAAACCGTCGTCGCCGCTGATCGGTTTTCCGAGTGCGATATTGTTATTCGAAACGAACTCTTCTTCGCCGATAACGACGGAGTCGCAAGATTCCAAACTATCGCCGTAAGCGGTTCCGTTAACCTCGATTTCGTCGAAGGAAGTAAACGCACCATATCTGGTAATTTGAATGCGAACGTAGCGCGAAGTAACGGTATTAAACACGTCGTCGGTGCCTGCCCAATAGCCGTTATCGACTGTTTCACCTATCGTAAGCGAGCCTATTGTCGTCCAAGAGCTAGCGTCGTTAGAAGCAAAAACCGAAATGCCGTCGGCAACTAAAATTCCCGACCCCGTGTCGATATTTCCGTGGAGTCTAACGTTATTCCAGTTTTTCTTTTCGCCGAGGTCGACGATTAAATAACGGTTGTATTTTTCCTCGTCCGAGTGATTAAAGCCGTATTGCCAACCGCCGGGAGTAAGACCGTCTGTCAAACTTTCGCGCGTAGCGCTCCACTGACCGTCGTCGCCGGTGACGGTTTTTCCGAGCGCTAAATTTTCGGTAATTGCTTCAGCCTTTTGCAAAACCTCGATTTCGTTTAAGAAGAAGCGTTTAACGGTAGCTACGGTAATTTTCACGTATCTTGCGGGCGTAGACTCGGATAAAACGATTTCCGTCCAATACTTTTCCATGCTACCCGACCACGCGTTAACTTCGAATTTATCTAAAAGCGTGTAAGTAACGCCGTCGAACGAAGTGCTGAGGCTCGCGCCCGACAGATAAGCGTTATCTGCTTGATTGCAAACGTGCATTCTGACCTTTGAAAAAAGCTGAACGGAGCTAAGGTCGATAACGATATCACTTTGATAGCCGTAAACCGCCGTATCACTTTCGATCCATCCGTTTTCAACGAGGTTTGCATACCCCGAACCGCCGCCGTCGTTTACGCCGTACCAATCGTTGCCGTAGTTAAAAGTATTGTCGGCAACGCCGTCGGTAAGATCGGCGGTGTAATTTCCCCACGCCGTAGGCGCGGTATACGTTTTGCCTAGCGCAAGGTTTTTATACGTAGTAGCTTGATCGTTAGTAGCAGAGCCTTCCGCAGTCGTTCCCTCGGCTGCCGCCGTAGGCAGAGCGTTAAGGGAGACTAATCCGCCGAAAAGCGACGCCGCGCAAATTATGCCGAGAAGCGGCAACGCGAACGCCTTTTTCAGCTTTGTTCCAAACTTTTTCATCATTCTACTCCTTTAAAATGATATTTATTTTTCAGAAAGAATCGGCTTTAAAATTTTAATTTTTAAGCTTTTTCTTTCCGTTTACCGTAATTTTGAATATTTTCTTCTAAGCAATCTCGGTCACCCCGCTCAAGATGACAGTTAGTTCTAGATCTACAAGTCATTCCGAGCAAGCACGTTTTACGTATTCTAGGTTTAAGTCATCCTGAGCAAGCACGTTTTACGTGCGCGCCGAAGGATCTTGTTAGATTACCTACGGATTATTCCGACGAGCCCCCTCGACCGCGCTCGGGCTTACTGACACACCCCGCTCAATATGACGACGGTACAGCGCGCAAGCAACGCAATTAAGGCTCCTCCGCAAATAATTCACTCGACTTTTTTATCGGCCGCAGACACTCTTTCATTATATATTATGATAATACCCCCCCCCCCCCGCGTGTCAAGCAAATTTAACAAAAATATACCCGAGGCATTGGACTTTTTTATCATCTTTAAAAAGTTTCATCTAACCGTCATTTTTTCTTTGTAATCCCGAGCGGTTTTCCGCCAAAAATGACGTACAATGCGCAAAAAAACGGCAACAAAAAAAGCCCCTTCCGAAGAAACGAAAGAAGCCTTAAGTTTTATCGATTTGTTACCGTCAATTTTTTTCTTTTTCAGCCGCAGACAAAAACACCGTGGCGGCTTTGAACAAAAAGCAAAGCGAAAACGACAACAGAATTCCGCCGATTATATCGGTAGCCCAATGCACGCCGGAAAGCGTTCTTGCCAGGACCGTAAACGCGGCAATAGCGCCCAATGCAACGCGCATGCCGACAGAAAGTTTTTTATTTTTTACGTAATCGGGCAAAACAGTAGCCGCGGCGAAGCAAACGCAGATTGACAAAACCGTATGCGAAGAGGGGAACGAAGCCTCTCCTTCGCTAGAGTTATGAGCCGGACGATAATTTATCACGACCATTTCGAAAAACACGTAAAAAACGATAACGAGCACGAAGAACGAGCCCAATAAATAAAGCTTTTTATCTACACTTTTTAAGCTTTTTCTGGTTATAATCTGAACTATTCCCAAAAGAGCGAACCCGCCCGCGGCAAGCAGACAAATTATGCCGAAAACCTCGCTTAAATCGTACCAAACCTTGTTAAAAACGAGTTTTTTCGCGACCGATTCGTTAAACGAACTAAACCCGACCTCGACCGAAACGGGTTTGCCGCCCTCGGCGTTTAAAAACGCCACTCGCCCGACGTCTATCGTTTTCAAAAAAACTATCAAAACCAAAAACGCCAAAAACAGCGCCGCGGACAATATCGAATATGTCCGTATCTTTCTTTTATCACTCATTTCCTTCATAAAACACCTCGTAAAACACGACTACAAAGCCCGAAAATCGGCTAAAAGCCGCAAAATTAGCACTTATAAACAAAAAAATCAAAACGCGTCGTCGTTTAAATCGAGCACGGCAAAATCGTTTTCCAAATCGGCATGGCAAAGTTCTATTTCGGCAGGAACTTTTAAAACTCGCGAAAACAAGCTTAAAAACTCGCCCTTGCCGTCGATGTCTATATTCGAGCGCGCGGTTTTATAATGCATCGGAATAACTATTTTAGGCGACAATCCGTCCACGTATTTTTTTGCCTCTAAGGCGTCTATCGTGTAATTTCCGCCGACAGGCAAAAGCAAAACGTCTATTTTACCTATTTTCTTTTTTATATCCGAAGAAAATTTTTCACCCGCGTCGCCCAAATGACAAACGGTCAAACCGTCCGCTTTAAATACGTAAGCCAGATTTTCACCCCGCAATCTTCCGCAAACCTCGTCGTGAAAAAGTCGCACCGCCCTAAACGGAGTACCCTCGGCTTGTTTTTCGCTGCTTACTTTTTTATCGAATTCGATTAACGACAGCGCGTTGTGATCGAAATGCGAATGAGTGCTAAGCGCGTATTCCGCTCTCCGGCGCTCTAAAGGGTAGCCTATGCCGTCGAAAGGATCGATACAAGCCGTAAACTGCCCGCACGAAATATAAAAGGCGGAATGTCCCAAATATTTAATCTTCATAATTACCTCAAATAAAATAACCCGAAATCGCAAAACGAATCGAAATCGGCAAAAAAACGACCTTTAAAACCTTTAAAAACCGCTTTCGAATTAAACCGAAAGTTTTTGCGCGATTGAAAGGGCGACTTTAATTCCGTCCGCCGCGGCGCTTGTAATTCCGCCGGCGTAGCCCGCGCCCTCGCCCGCAGGGAACAGTCCTTTAATATTAAGACTTTCGCAATTTTCTCCGCGCAAAATGCGGAGCGGAGAAGACGTTCTGCTTTCAACTCCGGTAAGAATCGCATCGTCGTTTAAAAAGCCTTTCAGCCTTTTATTCATATCGATTATAGCACACTTTATCGAATCTGTCATGCTTTTTTTGTAAAATTCGTGCAAGTTATTAAAACTTATGCCGAGCGGGTAAGTAGGAAGCACTTCTCCGAATTTAAAACTTTCTTTATTTTTCAAAAAATCGCCGACCTTTTGCACCGGAGCGCGATATTTCCCGCCGCCGAAATTAAACGCTTTTGCTTCTAGCTCACGCTGAAAACGCACGCCCGCTAGCGCGTCGTCACCCTCGAAATCCGCGGGAGTAACCGCGCAAACTATAGCGCTGTTTGCGTTTACGCCGTCACGCGCATACTCGCTCATTCCGTTAACCGCAAGCATGTTTTTCTCGCTAGAGGCAGGCATAACGTACCCCCCGGGGCACATGCAAAAGGTAAAAACGTCCCGCTCGCCCGAGTGAGAAACGAGTTTATAATCCGCCGCGGGAAGTTTTTTATACTCCTCGCCGTATTGAGCCTTGCTTATTTCGCGTTGCAAATGCTCTATTCTAAACCCGACGGCAAAAGGTTTTTGCTCCATCACCACGCCCGATTTTTGCAAAACGTCAAATAAATCGCGAGCGCTATGCCCGCAAGCGACCACGCAATTTTCGCACTTTAAAAAATCCTTCTTCCCCTCTTTTTCGTAAAAAACGCCCTTTAATTCGCCGTTTTTTATATCGAAACCGCTGACTTTCGCGTTGAATAAAACCTCGCCGCCTAAAGCGATTATTTCTTGTCGCAAATTTTTAACCGTTTGCGGCAACTTATCGCTTCCGACATGCGGTTTTGAAAGATATGTTATTTCTTGCGGCGCGCCGAAACTCGCCAAATCGCGTATCACGCGCGTTACGCGCTCGTTGTTGACCTGGGTGTTGAGCTTGCCATCCGAAAAAGCACCCGCCCCGCCCTCGCCAAACTGCACGTTGCTGTTTTCGTTTAAAATAGCGGTTTTAACGAAGTTTTTGCAAGTTTTAGCGCGATTTTCAACGCTCTCGCCCCGCTCGAATAAAATAGGTTTTATTCCGCATTTGGCAAGATACAACGCGCAAAAAAACCCACAAGGGCCCGCGCCGACAACCGCGACCGTCCCCCGCGCGCTAGGATATTTTTCGGGTTCTTCGCAATAATCGAAAAGCGAATACTCGACGTTGTAAACGTAAAAAATATTGCCCTTATCTCGCGCGTCAAGCGATTTTTTAAGAATTTTAAAGTGCTTTATGTCTTTAACCTTAACGCCCGCCGCATTCGCGCAACGATTGAGTAAAAGCTCCTCGCTTTCGCCTATTTTAAGTTTTATTCCGCTGATTTTTTCCATAAAGTTTTAAACCTCTTCGAGTGCTAGCGATTCGGCGCAAACCGCCGCCGAAGTAAACGCCCATTGTAAATTATAGCCGCCGCAATCGCCGTCTACGTCGAGTGCCTCGCCTATAATATACAGTCCTTTTTCAAGCTTGCTTTGCATATCGAGTCCGATATCTTTTAAAGCTATTCCTCCCGCCGTAACTTGCGCCGCATCGAACCCCAAAGTGCCCTCTATTTTTAGCATAAGTGCCTTTATAAGCCCGTTAACGGCACTTAGGGAATTTTTATCCGCAACGTCTAAAGGCGAATATCCCGCCCTTTTTATAAGCGCCGCCGAAAGCCTTGCGGGTAAAACCGAAAGGTACGCGCGCTCGAGCGAAACGCCCCCGCTTTTACTTGCTCCGTCCGTTATTTTTATTAGTTTTTTGTTTAGCTCGCTTAAAGTAAAATCGGGTAAAAATTCTATTTTCAAAATAGGCGAAACCACTCCCTTTAAATATGCCGAAAGCGAAAAAATCGAATTGCCGCTCACTCCGTAATCGCAAAACAGCAAATCCCCGCGGAAGCTTTTTATAAAACGCCGCTCTTCGCCCTTTTTATACGAGCCGAAAAGGCTTACGCAAGCCTCTTGCTTAATACCCTTTAACCCTTTTAAAATTTCGCGCTCCGTTTTAATTTGCACTAACGACGGGCTAAGCTCGGTAAGTTTATGCCCGAACCCCAGCGCGAGCGAATAACTTTTTCCGTCGGTCAAAAAGCCCGAACCGCTTTTTCCGCCCGTTGCGAGTATGACGTTTTTAGCGAAAATTTCGCGACCGTCGTCGGTTTTCGCGACAAAAAAACCTTGCGAATTTTTACTAAGCTCGCTAACGTAAAATTCGGTAAGAACATTTACCTTGTTGTCTTCTAACGAAAACCGCAAAACGTCGCAAACTGCGCCCGCGCAAAGCGAAGCGGGATAAATTCTTCCGTTTTCTTCGCAAGTTAAAAGCCCTAAAGACGAAAAAAAGTCCAAAAGCTCGGCGTTTGAATATTTTTCGAGCGCGACGGCGGCAAACTGTCTGTCGCCGTGGTAAAATTCGGGCGAAACCTCGGCGTTGGTAATATTTCCTCTGCCGTTGCCCGTTGCGAGGATTTTTTTACCGACGCGCTTTGCGCCCTCTAAAATGACTATATCCGTAGCCGGAACGCCTTTTTTTATCAGCAGATTCGCCACGCACATTCCCGAAAAACCTCCGCCGATTACGGCGACCGAGTAAATTTTCATGCCGTTACCCCTTTAAACTTGACTAAACGATAAAAATGTATTACAATAGAAAAAATATTAAAAAACACAAACTAAGGTTTGAAAAATGAATGTTATAATCGATTATCTTAAACAATACCCCTATTATACTAAGGTCTTAGTTATATGTTTTGCGGTTTTAGTCGTAATAATCTCCGCGATTTTCATACTGCGCGTAGTCGTTAACGAAAAACGAAACGCCGCCGCGCAAAATCAAAACGACGATTTTGCGCCCGAAAAAAATCAAACGGACGATTTTTCGCTCGCAAAAAACGAGCAAGAATCCGCGCAAGAGCAATATCAAGAACTCGAGAAAGCGAAAGAACAAACGCTTTCTTCGTCGAAAACGCAAACTTCGAGCCTTGTCGCAAGCGAGCCGCAAAAACAACTCGAAAATCAAGAGAACGAAAAAAGTTCGGACGAGCTTGAAAGCTGTTGGAAAATCACCGAGCAAAGCGGCGTCTTTTTCGCTTCGCTTGTTTACGGCGAAGAGATTTTACTTTTGACTAGCGGATATTCGTCGCTTTCGGGCGTAAAAAGCGGAATCGATACGCTTAAAAACAATTTACACTCCGAAAATTACGCTATAAACGTAAATCAAAGCGGCGAATTTTATTTCAAAGTTTTTTCGACCGCCAACAGACTACTCTGCACGAGCGCGGGCTTTCCCACACGCGAAAGATGCGAACACTCGTTTTTAAAATGCAAAAAAGCTTCTTCCCGCGCCCCGATAGTCATGTAATCACCCACGCAAAAAACAATCGAAAGTGCCGTTAATCGACCTATAGCGGTACTTTTTTTATTTTATAAACTTTTTTGCGTCGATTAAAAACTAAATCAGCCCGTAATTTTTTTCACGCTCTACAGCCGATTTCAAACTGTCTAACCAAAGCGATTTAACCGCGTCGGAAGGCATGCGCCAATCGCCGCGAGGGCTCAAACACAACGCGCCCGTTTTAGGTCCTTCGGGCAAACACGAGCGTTTAAATTGCTGATTGAAAAAGCGATTTATAAAATTAAACAGCCATTTTTGAAGCGTTTCGGGCGAATATTCGTTTAAAAACGCATGACGGGCAAGGTAATAAACCTTCTCGGGCGAAAATCCGTGCTTTATTAAATAATACAAAAAGAAGTCATGCAGTTCGTAAGGTCCTACGATATCTTCGGTAATCTGCGCGATTTTTTCGCCGCTTGCGGGTGTAAGCTCGGGGCTTATGGGGGTTGCGACTATATCCCAAAGGATTTTTCTAACCTCTACGCTATAATTCGAAGCAAGCTCCGCGACCATTTGCTTAACGAGTGTTTTAGGCACGCCCGCGTTTACTCCGTACATCGAAAGATGATCGCCGCCGTAAGTGCACCAACCGAGTGCCAATTCGGACATATCGCCCGTACCGATAACCAACCCGTCGATCTTATTTGCAAGGTCGGTTAAAACTTGCGTACGTTCGCGCGCTTGCGCGTTTTCGTAAACTACGTCCGTAACTTTTTCGTCCTGTCCTATATCCTTAAAATGGCTCAGCACGCTGTTTTTTATATTTATTTCTTTAAAGTCGCACCCGAACGCCTCGGCTAAAGCGCAAGCGTTCGATTTAGTGCGAGCGGTAGTTCCGAAACACGGCATCGTAACGGCGAGTATATCCGAAAGCGGACGCCCCGCGTTTTTAAGCGCCTGCACGCAAACAAGCAACGCAAGCGTGCTATCCAACCCGCCGGACAAACCGATTACCAATTTTTTCGCGCCCACGTGTTCGACTCTGCGCATAAGCCCCGCCGTTTGTATTGCAAATACCTCGTCTATGCGCGATAACAAGCGAACTCTGTCATAAGGCACGAACGGCGTTTTTGCGTATTCTCGTTTTAAACCGAATTGCTTTTTTACCGCAAAATTTACCGTTAAATATTCTTGCTCGGCTTTTTTTCCGTGAAATTTTTTACTGCGCTCGAACTCCAAAAATCCGCAATCCAAGTCGGCTAAAAGCTTTCCTTCTTTAAACGGAAGACTTTCGGCAATTTTTCTGCCCGCCTCGTAAACAATATTATGACCGCCGAAAACCACGTCGCCGGTGGATTCTCCGTACCCGCACGAGGTATAAACGTACGCGCAAAGCTGCTTAGACGAAGCCATACGGACCATATCTCTGCGATAATCCGCCTTGCCCGCGCTTTCGTTGCTGGCGGAAAGATTGGCAATTATCGTAGCTCCCGCCGAACAATGCTCTATCGAGGGGGAATTCGGCACCCAAATATCCTCGCAAATTTCGCATGCAACGCGCATTTCGGGCATTAAATCGTTTTTAAATATAATATTTGCGCCGAAAGGCACGCTTTTGCCGCAAAAATCGATGTATTTAACGGTTCTTTCGCCTTCACAAAAAGTGCGTTTTTCATAAAATTCGTTATAGTTCGGCAAATTAACCTTGGGCACGAACCCCAAAATCTCGCCTTTGCAAACGGCGGCGGCGCAATTATACACTCTGCCCGCCACCCTAAGCGGCAACCCCACGAGCACCAAAATTTCGCGCCGAGCGGTGCTTTCCGCTATTTTTTGCAAGCCCTCTTTAGCTGCGTTTAAAAGCGTTTCCTGAAAAACCAAATCGCCCACGCTATAGGCGGTTATGCAAAGCTCCGCAAACACCGCGAGCGTCGCCCCGGCATCGTCCGCTTCGGCAATGTCTTCTATGATGTTTTTAACGTTTTGATTTACGTCGGCAACGCGCACTCTGCCCGAAAACGCCGCGCACCGCACGAACCCGTAATCCGAAGCGTTTAAAGCGTTTTCGCCTTTTTCGTCGAAAGAACTTAAAATTTTAGCGTTTTTTTCGTCCGCCGAATCGAAGCCGCCCGCTTCGGTTATGCCGAGCGCGAAGCAAAGCTTTTGATAGGTATCCGTTTTTACGCTTTTTATTCCGCCCGAAAATATTTTGTTGACCGTTCCGAGCGAAATTCCCGAAGCTTCGGATATTTGTTTAAGCGTTAATTTTTTTTGTTTTTTTGCCGTTTTTAATTTTTCGATAGAATTCATAATATCGACTTCCGTTTTTTCTCGTTTTTACCGATATATTTTACCACAAGTTATAAAACGAGTAAAGCGTTTTTACGTTAAAATGCGAAATATCCGATTGACAAATGCGCGCTTAAGTTATATAATGTCATTTAGAAAATAATCGAAAAATAAAGGAATCATAGCCAAAAATGCAAGTTAATATCAGCGATTATAAGGATTATTATTTCAAAGCGGCGAAGGATATTTTCGCGGCGCCCTCGCCGAGCGGATATCACCGAGAAATAGGCGAGGTTTTAAAAAAATACGCCGAAAACTTAAACGTTAAATTCGAGCGCACTAAAAAAGGGTGCTTCGTTTTAACTTTAGAAGGCAAATCACCGCGCGCACTCGGGCTTTCGGCTCACGCGGATACGCTGGGCGCAATGGTTCGCTCGACTTTAGGCGATAAAATTTTCTTTACGAAAATAGGCGGACCCATTCTTTCGACTTTCGACGGCGAATATTGCACCGTTATAACCCGCGACGGCAAAAAATACGGCGGCACTTTTTTATCGCAAACGCCCTCCGTTCACGTTTACGAAGACTGCGACGTTACCCCGCATAACGAAAACAATATGTACGTGCGACTCGACGAAAACGTTAAAAAAACCGAGGATTTTAAGGCTTTAGGCATAGAAAACGGCGATTATATCGCCTTAGATCCGAAAACCGAAGTTACCGAAAGCGGATTTTTAAAATCGCGTTTTATAGACGATAAAGCAAGCGTTGCCGCCTTTTTGACCGCTATTAAAATCATTAAAGACGCAAACTTCGTCCCCGAATTTACGCTAAAATTTTTGGTCACGATGTACGAAGAAGTCGGGCACGGCGCAAGCTGGGTTCCGCCCGAAATCGAAAGCCTTTTGTGCGTGGATATGGGGTGCATAGGCAAAGACCTCAGCTGCACCGAGCATATGGTCAGCATTTGCGCGAAAGATTCGCACGGACCTTACGACTACGAACTAACGAGCAAACTGATAGCCCTCGCCAAACAAAATTCGCTCGATTTCGCGGTAGACGTTTACCCGCACTACGGCTCGGACGCAGACGCTATGTGGACCGCAGGATACGACGTTCCCGCCGCGCTCGTGGGCACGGGAGTTCACGCTTCGCACGGAATGGAACGCACTCATTTTGACGGAATTAAAAACACTTTGGCTCTCATGCTTTTGTATATCGGAATGAATTAAATTTTAACTTTTTTTGATTTTTTTGCCATGCAAAACGATAAAAAAAACATAAAAAACGATAAAAAACACGTCGAAAACAATTAAAAAACGTATAAGAAGTAAAAAAACGGCTCGTTTTTAAGGCAAAAAACAAGTCCGTTTTTTATTTTTTTATAACTTTTTATAAAATGCTTTTTATAAGTTTTTATCGATCGGAAAGCTCAAAAAATTCTTGCTCTTTTTATTTTAAATTTTCGGCGATTTCGTTAAGTTTGCGCAAGCGGTGATTTAAACAACTTTTCGAAACGCCCATATCGGCGGCGAGTTCGGCAAGCGTTAAATCGCTTTTATTAAGTCTTGCGAGCGCCGTTTCTTTGAGCTCTTCGGGAAGCGCGTCTAAGCCTACGGTACTCTCGATTGTCTTTACGGCGGCGCACGAGCGAATACTTGCGTCGATTTGGCGTGAAATATTATGATATTCGCAGTTGTTGGTGCGATTTATGTTGTTTTTGACGTTGCGCAAAACCACTAAATCGGAAAGTTTTAAAACCGACGCGGACGCGCCGATATAAGCTAAAACGTCTTTGATTTCTTCGTTTTGTTTGAAATAAACCACAAAACTGCCCTTGCGATTTATGAGCTTAGGCAAAAATCCTTGCTCGCACAAAAGTTGCGTAAAACTTAGCGCGGTTAAATATTTTGAAAACACGAACTCTAAATGATAGCCCGTGCTGGAAGCGCGCTCTTCGGTTGCGGCAGGCACGGTGACGCTTCCGCCGCCCATAAACGCGCCCGATACGTACGCTTTTTTACAACATTCGTTTTCGGTGAGATATTCGTCGGGTTCGAGCGAGATAACCAGCTCGTTTTCTTTAATTTTAAAAATGCCTAGCTCTATGAGTATTTCGGCGGAGCGTGAACTTATAAGCGTAAAACCGATAGGTTCTTTGCCGCGCGCGCCCGATTTTTGCGAATAAGTAAACTCGACCGTTTGCGAAAACAACTCTTTAATTATATCCGCGAAGTATTTTACACATTCCGTTTGCGCGCTTACGCAAAAGCCGTAAACGTCGTTTTCGGAAATTATGCTGCCCGCGGTTCGCACAAACGCGGAAAGCGCGGCTAGCTTGCAACAGCTTGAATCGAATTTTTTGTCGCAAAGTTCCGCCTTTGCGTTCGCGCTGAAGTTCATCCTTTTCTCCTTTTGTATTCCGAAAATCTTAAAATCGGCTCGTTGCCGAAGGCGTTGAGAATTCGCTTTTCGGGGAATTTAACCCTTTTGAAAAGCTCGTCCGCCAAAGTGCAATCGCCCACGCGCGACGGCGAGTGCGCATCTGAATTTATCACGAATTTTACGTCGGTTTTATCTATGATATTTTGCCATTCTTCGTCGGATAAATGCGTTTTTTTGGTGTTTATTTCCAAATAAGTGCCGTAATCGGCGCAACATTTGGCAACCTCTATCGCATTTGCGAAACAATAATAATTCAAATGCGTAATAATATCTATCGGCTGAGTTTTTATTGCTTCGATATACGCCGCCGTGCAGTTTTTTATAAGCCGTTTAGAAGGCTTGGCTTTAAAAAACGAAACGGAAAGGTCGGGCAAAAAGAGCTTAAAATAATCGGAGAATTTATCGCTTAAAACCATACGATGAACCCCCGCCAGATATAAATCGAGCAACGGATAATCGCTTTCTTTTACGTCGGTTTTGCCCGAAACGCCTATGATATTAGCCTCTACCCCGAGCAAAACTTTAACGCCCGTTTCTTTTTGAGCCGAATCGCATTCCTCCTTCATGACAGGGAGGTTTTTGCGCTTCATTTTATAAAACGGATGGTTAAAGCCGTGATCGGTAATTCCGATGAGTGTTATTCCTTTTTGCTTCGCCGTGCGGGCGTTTTCGACTATAGTGCCGCTACCGTGACTGTATACGGTGTGCGTGTGAAAATCTTTTTCTATCATTTTATCACGCGATTTTTACTTATTTTGCTTATTGCGAAAATTTTGCGACAAGCTTTAAAAATCGCCTAAGTATTTAACTTCTTCTTTTAACGAAACGCCGTGAGCGCTTAAAACTCTCTGTTTTACAAGCGAAATCAGCTCGTATACGTCTTGCGACGAGCCGCCTTCGTTTATTATAAAATTAGCGTGTTTTTCGGAAACGCGCGCACCGCCTATTCGGCAACCTTTAAGCCCGGCGGTATCAATGAGCTTACCCGCAAAATAGCCGTCGTTTTGAAAAACCGAGCCGCATGTTTTGCCGTGCGGTTGACTGTTTTTGCGCATTCTGCGATATTTTTCGCGCTTGGCGGCGATTAAATCGCCCTCGCTAGGTTTTAGCAAAAAACATACGCTTAAAACTACGTCCGCTCCGCAAGAAAATCTGCTTTTGCGATAATCGAAAGCGCACGCCGCGCGATTGTATACTCCGCTTGCCGCCTTTACGTAAGCGACTTTATCGCCCACCGTTTTCGAAAAACAGCCCGCGTTCATACTAATAGCGCCGCCTATCGAAGCGGGAATGCCCTCGGTAAATTCTAATCCGCTTAAACAGTTAAGCTCGGCAAGTTCGCGCACCTTGGAAAGGCTTGCTCCACATTCCGCGATAACGCTTACCCCGCTGACCGTTATTTTATTAACCCCCGCGGTGTTTATCACTACTCCGTTAAAACCGCCGTCCGAGCACAAAACGTTAGTTCCGCGCCCTAAAACAAAAACTTGTCCGTTGACGCTTAACGCAAAAGTTAACTGCTCGACGCTTTTTGGAAAAACCATAATTCGCGCCGCGCCGCCGCTACCGTAAGAGGTATACCCCGAAAGCGGCTCGTTTAACCGATATTCGACGCCGACTTCTTTTAAGCTATCGACGTATTCGTCAAAATTCGTTCGACACATCTATTTTACACCATCTTTTATTTTATTTCAATCGTTTGAGCATATTTTTGATAATTTGCTCGTTTGCTTTAAAGTCGGAAGTTAACTCTTTCAACTTCAAAATTTGCTCGCTCGTCGTAAAAACGCTAAGCGCATATTTAGGCGAATATGCCGTTAATCGACCTATAGGGGTACTTTTGTCAATCGCTACCCCCTCGTGATTAAGCAGTCCAACATTAGACGGAGCGGCGTTTTCGGAAAAACAAAGATAGCGAGCCAAAAGCAAAGACTTTTTAATTTTTTCGGCATTTTCGCTAATTTCGTCGCTTTCTTTATTTTCGCTTTTTTGTTTGCCCGCGTTTATTACCGAAACGCAACAATATAAATCGTTATAACCTTCTAAAGGTTCGGCTACTATTTGCATTTTTCCCTCTAGCCGATATAAATCGCGCTGAGTGCCTACGAGCGCGTAGTTTTTGCGACGATAAAATTCGTAAACGCCCTCTTTTGAAGGCAACATTATTTTTTGTTCGCACTTGTCTTCGACAGAAAGTTCGTAGCATAAAAGCGGATTGGCGTTTTCTTGCTCGCAAATTATAACGCCCTCGATTTTTTCACATTCTGCGCGCTTTATGCTAACGTACCCGCCCTGAGCCCAAACGGCAGCGTAACATTCGCCGCTATGAACGCCGACTTGCCCTGCCGAAAAATCGAGTTTTACCAAGCGGTCGTAAGGAATTTGCACGCCCGCGCCGTAAGACAAAAGGTCGGGATAAATACCCCTTTTAAAAAATTCGCCGAGCGCAAGCGGAGTTACTTGCTTTACGGCAACGCTTATTCGACCTTTCCCCGCGCCGTTTAAGCTTTCGCAAAATTTTTTGCCAAGCTTTTCCAAATACGCTCTGCGCGAACCCGTTCCACCTTCGAAACAATCGACATGCCAAAGCTCTAAACAAACGTCCTCTTCGGTTTTTGCCGAGCTTTTTAAAAAACCTTTGGCGAAAAACAGCGAAAAACAGCTTACCGCAACTACGAAAAAAAGCGCGAAAAAAAAGAGTAGCTTTTTCATACGATAATATATGAGAAAACTACCCTTTTAATGTTATTTAAAGTTTTAAAATCGCGATTTTTTTTTTACTTTTTTAACGATTACAGTATGTCTAAGTTCTTTTTGAAGATTCTTCTGAAGTCGAACTGAGCGTTCATTGCGTTTTTAATTTCGAGCGTGGCATCGGCAACGACTTCGGTTTTCATAATGACGGCGTCGCCTAAAACGTCGCAGTTAAGACCGCTTATGCAACTTGCCATACTTCTATCCAAACTTTCGGCAATGCGAAGAATTATTCCGAGCTTCCTTATAACCTCTACGTCGGATTCGGTTAAAAATTCTTTGTATTTTACGAGTTCGCTGATAGAAAAATCGTCGTTTTTATGAGAAGATACGACCATCGCGGCAAGGACTATTTCTCTATGCGATACGCCGTAAATCGAAGCGTTTAAAATTACGTAACTGCTGTGTTTTTGATAATCGTAATATCTTATGCTCGTACCCGCATCGTGCATGTATGCCGCGATTTTTAAAATACGCAGATATTGCCTCGGGAATTTGTGAAGCACGCGGAGCTGTTTAAAGAGCTGAACGCATAAGTTTAAAACTTGATCTATGTGCCTTTCGTTACAACCGTAAAACTTGTTGAGCGTTTTTAAACTGTAAGTTAAAACGTCGGTTATGGGTTTGTCGATCGTCGTGGGCATTGCGTAATTAAACATTATCCCCTCGCGCAAACCACAACCCGAAATTGCCATTTCGTTAAAGCCGCAATATTTAACGATCGACGAAAGCGCGGCGAGCGCACCCGGCAATATGTCCGCACGAGCGGGCGAAACGCCTTTTATGCGTTTTTTCTTGTCTAAATCTAAAACCCTGACGGTATCGTAAATGGTTGTAAAATCATCTTTCGTCATGCGATAGTTGTGAACGAGAGGGTACTGACTCTTTTTCATGACTTTGCTTATGCGAGCCAAACTTCTGCACGAACCGCCTACGCCTATGAGCTGAGCTTCGGGATCGATTTCTTTAAGCCATTCGATTCTTTTGAGCTGCTCGGTGAAAAATTCTTCGATTTTTTCGGTTTGTTCTTCGGGAGAAAGCCCGTCGCCGGCAAAAAGCTCGGTCAAAGTTACCGCGCCGAAGGGAAGTGTTTCGAAATGCAAAAGATTGCGGCGATTGTAATATACGATTTTGGTAGAGCCGCCGCCGATTTCGACTATTACTCCCTTAGGTACGTCCATAGTGTTTATAACGCCGCGATAAACGTACATCGCTTCTTCTTCGGCAGATAAAACCTTAAGTTTTATGCCGCAAGTAGTGGCTACTTCGTCTAAAAAACTGCGCTGATTTTTCGCGCGACGAACGGCTGCCGTGGCTACGGCGATTATTCTGTCTATCCCGTGAGCGTCGCACAAGCGACGGAACATTTTCAGAGTTTTTAGCGTTTCTTGTATTCTGGCGACTTTTAAAAATCCGTCGCGCTCCATATCCTTGCCCAAACGAACGCTTTCTTTAAGCTGATCTACTACGAAAAAGTGCCCGTCGCCCAATAGCTGCACGATAACCAGCCTTGCGGTATTCGAGCCTAAATCGATAATTCCTATTTTTTCCACTTTTTTCTAACTCCCGTAAAGCGGCGAAAGTAATTTTTTGCATTTTTCGCTTTTTAAAAGTTTACTTTTGCCGACGTTTTTGCTTTGCCGCCATTATATCATAAAACCGCCGATTTTTAAAGACTTTTTGGGAAATTTGTGCAACTTTTTCGATTTTTTTTATCTTTTAACGCAAAAAGCAAAAACACACCAACCTTTTTTGCCCGTTCTTCTTTTTAAAAACTGCAAAATCGCGCTTAAAACGCGCGTTTTTTACAAATTTAAAATCATTTTTTCGATTGTGCGTTTTGCACAAAAAGTAAATTTTGTTATGAATATTTTTTTAATTTTCGTTTTTGCAAAGCAAAACGAATTGCCAAATCGCAAGCAATATTAAAAATCCGCCGAATAGCTTAGTTTGAATTTGCCCGCCGATTAGCTGCGTGACGAAACTGCCCGCGATAGAAAAAACAACGGCGGGCAACGCTACCCCTAACACGCTTTTGAAATTTATAAAACCGTTTTTCGCATGCAATACGACCGCGACTATCGCCATAGGCACGAAACTTAAAAGGTTTATTCCGCCCGCGCTCGCTTGCGGCATTTTAAAAAAAATCGTTAGAACGGGAATAAGTAAGGTGCCGCCGCCCATGCCCATTCCGCCGATGACTCCGCTTACCGCCCCCGCTATGAATAATAATACGAATAACATATATGTATTTTTTATTTGGATTGGCGGCAACTCAAGCGAGATCCCGCGGCAGTGCCGCGCCCCTTCGGGGTTCGACTCGCTACGCTCGCTCAGGATGACGGAGAAAAGTGCGCTTGTTTGGAAGACGGTAGCTCGAGCGAGATCCCGCGGCAGTGCCGCGCCCCTTCGGGATTCGACTCGATTTATCGCGCCCCCCCTCATCCGTCTGCTATCGCAGACACCTTCCCCCATTTGCACAATTCTCCGTCAAGGTACGGCGTTACGTTGCGGGGGAAGGCTTTTTACGCTCTTCTCTCTTCTCTCTTCACTCTTCACTCTTCATTCTTCATTTTTCACTCCAAAAGCTCCTCTATAAGTCGATTATCGGCACTTTCGGCAAAGAAATCGTTTAGTTTTTTTGCGAATTCGCACTTTTAAAATATCATTTTTATTCCCGCAATCGCCATTATTCCGCAAAAAATATATCCGAGCCATTTGCTTTTTATTTTTTTAAGCAATACCGCTCCGATTATTCCGCCTATTAAAACCCCCGCCGCCACCGCGGGCAAAACCACAAAATCGACCTCTCCCGAAAACGCATATATCAAACCGCTGGTAAGCGCAGCCGGTAAAATTACGGCTATGCAACTCGCATGCGCCGCTTTGCGCTCGTATTTTAAAAGCTTTATGAGCATGGGAACTATCACCATGCCACCCCCGCCGCCGAAAAATCCGTTTAAAAATCCGCCTAACGCGCCGACTCCTATTTCGCCGAAGATTTTCGCAAAGCTTAAACCGCTTTTTACTTCCGCACCGTTCTTGCTATCCGTCTTTCTGCCCATAAAGGCAGTTTGCGCAAAATTAAATTCGATATGCGCCTTAAAAAAAACAGCACAGACGAAAAACAAGCCGAAATTGCCCTTTTTGCGTGCGCGCATGTGCGCGCACGCAAAAATATTATGGTTAATTAGCAAAAAAGCTTGAAAAATCTTTGCATTATCTTCGCAATTATAGTATAATAATCAAAGTGCTTATTGCACGAGAAAACAAACAAGGTAAAGTTATCCGCAAAAGCGGATACACAAAAACATCAAAAGGTGAAATATGAAAACAGTAACCAAGTTTAACTTCAAAACTCTGACGGTTCTCATTCTTTCGCTCGTTCTTTGCTGCTCGCTTGCCCTTACGGCGGCGTGCGGTTCGGGGAGCACCGGCTCTAGCAGCAGTAGCTCCTCTTCTGCGGACGAAACCGTTTACCCCACCGATTATCAGTCGGTAACCAACGGCGACTTCGAATTCTCGACCTTTAAGACCGAGGATAAGAGTTTTCCCGTTTCGTCTTCTATCGGTTGGACTTCTTCGAAGCCTAGCAATTTATCTTCTAAGTATTCTTCGGGTATCATCAATACCGAAAAGACAGCTTACGAACAAATTGCCGAAAAAGCGGGATTCGCTAAAGACGGCGACGAATATTACAACCCCGGCACGCCTTACGACGACGGCTTAGTCGACTACGATTACGTCGTGCGCCCCGACGGAGACGAAGAATTCGTTAACGAGGACAAACTCCCCATGAAGGGCAGCAAAATCCTTATGATCCACAACGAAACCGACGACGGCGAAGGTCTCGCGCAAAAGTTTACCTCTAACTCGAGTCTCAGCCTTACCAAAGGTACTTACGGTAAAATTTCGCTTTGGGTTAAAACCTACGGTTTAAGCTCCGCTTACGATAGAGATGACTTCGGCGCTTACGTAGCTATCGAAAACACCGTTTCGAGCTCGCTTTCTCCCGTTATCGTTAAAGGTATCAATACCGACGGCAATTGGGTTAAGTATTCTTTCTATCTTGCCGCTAACGACCTTACCGATTCTTCTTTCAAAATTGTTTTGGGCTTAGGTATCGGCGACTCCAACAAATTTAAAAACGAATTCGTTCAAGGCTTCGCTTATTTCGACGACGTTACCTTTACCGAAATTTCGGCAAGCGATTACGAAAACGCCGAAACCATCGACAAACTTTGCTTGTTCGACGGCGGCGAAAGTGTTGACGAAGACAACCTTATCGTTACGGCAAAAAACGGCGCGGTTAAAAACGAAAATAAAGCGTTTTCTCACGAAGTTTACGCTATCAGCCACCTCGGCGGCGATTATTCTTCCGTCGATTTCGGAGGCAACGTAACTAGCGGCATAGCAGATAAAAACGGCGCGGACGTTTCCGTTTCGGACGCTATAAACGCCGTTAACAGTTCCGCTTTCGTTTCCGACGACGACAAAATCGTTGCTCCCGTTGCCGGCATCTCGGACGGCAAAGCCGTTTACGCTATCAAAAACGACGCCAAAGACAATACTAAAGGCGACTTCGAATACACCACCTCTTCTTTCACGGTAGGCGCGGGCGAATATTTCGCTTATACTTTCTTCGTTAAATCCTACCTCGAAAGAACTACCAGAACCGGTCTTACGATTACCGTTAACGATTTGGGTAAAGAGGGAACTTCGGAAGACGATCACGCGACGACTTCGCTCGTAAGCAATCTTTGCACTAACGATTACGAAAACGAAAGCTATAACAACTGGCGTAAATATACCGTTTTAATCGGCAATACCGTGGACGTAGGCGCGGGCGATACGGATAGAAACTTCAGCCTCACCTTCACCTTCGGTAACGACGACGGCGATAACTGGGATAAGGCTAAGGGATACGTCGTTATCGCAGGACTCGAATGCAAACAACTTTCCGAAACCGAATACAACTTTGCCAATACCACCGACGCGGTTAAGGTCGCTCTCACTGCAGACCTCCCCAACGGCGTGGAATCCGATAGCTCTTCTTCGGATACTTACGGCTTCACTTACGCTACAGTCGATACCGTTAACGTTAACAACGGCGGCGTTGCCTCTAACGTTTTGAATTATACCGGAGTTGTAGGCGACTCTCACGCAGTAGGCGGCAACAATGATAACGTGTATTCCGCAGACGGCGTTTTGGCGGGCGTTATCAATACCAAAGGCTTAGTAGCCGGCGGCGACGCAGGTCTTAGCAACGAACAAATCGCAGAAATCAATAAACTCGGTAAGGCGGACGGCAATAATTACTTGCAACCCCTTATGATTAACAATACCAAAGCCGCAAGCTACGGATTCTACGGTAGCTCCGCTACCCTTTCGGCTAACTCCGTTACCCTTTATACCATTACCGTTAAACCCCTCGGCGACGCTAAAGCTTTTGTTTATCTCGCCGACGCTAACGCTCTCGACGGATTTAACGTTTTAAGCGTTTACGGCGAAGCCCATGGCGACGTTAAACAAGTTGACGAGGAATTCGCGGTTCAAGTTACTAACGGCTATCAAACCAAAACTCAAGACGGTTGGTACGTTATTTACTTCGTCGTCGAAACCGGTGACGATTCTAAAAACGTTCGCGTCGAGCTTTGGAACGGTTCGCGCGACGGTTCAACTAAATCGGAAGGCGCAGTTCTCTTCGGAGCCGTATCCAAAACAACCGTTACTTTAGACGGCTTTAAAGCCGATATTAAGGCTACTTACGGCGATACCGACGAAACCGCTAAACTTACCAAATATACTCGTATGCCCACCACACACCTAGTGGACGACGAGGACAGCGAACTTACTAACGCTCTTACCGATAAGAAATACTCGAAAGAAACTATTTACTATAACGAAGAAACCGTTTTCTCCGTTTACGAAAACAGTAAGGCTGTAATCGGTAGCTACGCTAATATCGACGTAACTCACGAAATCGATGACAGAACCAGCGGAGACGTCGTCGACGACGATTCCTCTTCGGACGAAGACGAAGAAGAGGACGAAGCAGGCTTTAGCTGGGCGCTTCAAATCACCTCGATTATCATCGCCGCAGTACTTATCGTTCTTCTCGTAGTCGTGTTCATCAGAATGCTCGTTAAAAAATCCGGCAAAAATAAAGCCGTCGTTAAAACTTACTACGACCGCGATAGCCGCGATAGAACTAACGCTCAAATTTTGAAAAACAAAAAAGCCGCGAAAAAAGTCGAAGCTCCCGCAGTGGATGAAGTAAGCGAAGAACCCGCCGAAGTTAAACCTTACGATTACGATAATATGGAAAATAATATCGAATCCGACGGCTCGAACGACGAACCTGTAGATGCGGACGTAAACGCAGATAACGCCGAAGTTTCTGCCGAAACTTCCGCAGAAGTCGAAGCTCCCGTTGAAGAAAATGCGACTCCTGCCGAAGTTGAAGCTCCCGCTGTTCCCGCTGAAGAAAATGCGGCTCCTGCCGAAGAAGTTAAGCCTGAAAACAACGACGGCGACGCTCAGTAATTTTAAATATTTCACTTAAAATATAGCGTTTTATAACGCAAAAAAATCCCGAAAGGTTTAATTCCTTCGGGATTTTTTATTGTCGTGCGATTAATCGAAACCTTATAAAAAGATTATTCTTCTTAGTCTTTTTCGCTTTTTGTTTTATCGTTGAAAATGAATTTTTTTCTGGTAAAATAATTAAAAATCAAAACTATGAATACGAATATTATTTTTACAATCCACTCGTTTATGTCGAAAACCTCGTAGCCGACGTATACGCCGACGGTTTGTATCGTAAGCCCCGCGAGCGACAATAACACGAAGGATAAAAAACCCTTGCCCATTTTCGCAGACGAATTGTCGCCTTTGTAAACGAATATAACCGAGAAAACGTAATTGAAAATAAGCCCGGTTATAAAACCCGCGACGTTGCCGAGCGCGACGTTTAATCCGCTTGCTACTTCTTTAGATAAAAATACGTTGTAAAATTTATAGTCGAAAAGCGCGGCGTTCGGAAAATATATGACCGCCGCCATTACGCACATGTCGAGCAGTGTCGCTATTCCGCCGATAAATAAAAATCTTATGATTTCAAAAAGACGCGGATATTTTTTTTCTAAGTTTATAATAAAGTCTTTCATAATTATCGATTATTCGTTCAACGCAAAAGCGTTTTTAATTCTTTCTCCGAAAAATTGTATATCTTTACACCGCCGCTTACGGGAAGAGCAAACGTGATGCCTGTAGCGGCGTTCTTTTTGTCTAAGCGCATATACGGAATAAGCTCGCTTACGTTCTTTTGCGGGCTAAAATCCTCGATAAAACGCTTTAGCGCGCCGACTATGCGATTAAACTCGGTCTCGGATAAAAGCCGCAGAATGTACGCGACGGAACTTTCGGCAAACACTCCTTTCGCAACCGCCTCGCCGTGCGTTACCATATAATTGCTCGCTTCTTCTATCGCGTGGGCGACGGTGTGTCCTAGGTTTAATTTGCGCCGATTTCCCTCGTCGCGCTCGTCTTTACAAACAAGCTCCGCTTTGATTTTTAGGCAAGCGTATATAACGTTTTCTAAATCGGAGCGCAAGTCGTCGGCGGAGCTAAACGTATCTAAATAATCGAAAAACTCGGGCGAAATCGCGGCGTATTTTACTATTTCGGATACGCCGCCGTAAAACGCTTCGCCTTGCAAGGAAAATATCACGTTTACGTCGATAACCGTTGCGGCGGGCTGATAAAAACTGCCCCAGCCGTTCTTTACGCGAGGTATGTCTATTGCCGTTTTACCGCCGATACAGGCGTCTACGGCGCATAAAAGCGTTGTGGGAACGTTTATATATTTAATTCCGCGCATATAAACGCTCGCGATAAAACCGCATAAATCGCACACGGTACCGCCGCCCGCGGCTACGATTACGTCGCCGCGATTAAAGCGATTGACGGCTAAAAATTCGGTTATTAAACACGCCCATTCAACGCTTTTTACTGCCTCGCCGTCGGAAAGCTTAAAGGAATATAAATCACGCTCGCTTAAAGCGTTAAGCAGCTCTTTTTCGGTTTGCACATTTATGTTTTTTGAATATATGAGCGCGACTTTGGCGTTTTTTTCTATAAAATCGGGCAAGCGGGAAATAACTCCGTTGCCTATTATTGCTTTTGTTTTTAATTCGTTTAAATGTATTTCTTTCATGATTTAAATGTTGATTTTAGCAAGTTTTGCTGGGGATGACGATGGTGTTTTAGCGAGATCCTTCGACTCGCTAGGCTCGCTCAGGATGACGTGTTAAGGGGATGAGGTAGCTTAAGCGAGATCCTTCGACTCGCTACGCTCGCTCAGGATGACGGCTTAACACTCCCTCGGTCGGATTTACCGACAGTTCACATTGCGTAAGGAAGCCAAAGTGTAAAAAAGAGCGGGAGCCGTGTTTTTGCTCCCGCCCGAAAATTTATCTCAACGATAGTTTTTAATTACTTTTTAGCAACGGGAGTTACTTCCTCGTCGGCAGTTTTTTCCTTGGGCTTAATGAAGATAAGCAACACGATGCCTATTGCGGAAAGCACGGCTATCGAAAGGAATATAATCGATAAGTAGTTGTTCTTGAAGAACGCGCCTACGTCGAACGCGCGCTTAACCTCGCTGAACCCTTCGCTTACCGCGATAGCGTCGCAAACCTTAGCGTTTGTTCCGTTATCGTCGGCAGCGCGGCAAATTACATAATAATAACCCGCGGTGCCGTTGGGAGTGAAGGTTAGCTCGGAAGAATCGAACTCGTAAGCTTCTTCTTCGGTAATGTCGAAAGCGGTGCCGCCCTTTACGGCATTTTCGATTATATCAACGCCGACGTCTCTCCAGTTAGTAATACCTTCGGAAAGATTTATTTTGCTGAAATAAAGCGTATACTTTTTGGAAGAGTTGTTGCCGTATTGATTTACGGTAAACGATTCGACTTCGTATTCCAAACCGAAATATCCCTTAGGCGAGGTGCCTATCGTTATTTCGGGAGCTTTATCGGATTTAACTTCGAATGAAAATACGGGAACTGCCAATACATCGTCGTTATTGTAATAACCTTCGATTCCATCGATTATTTTGAGTTCATACAAAGCGTTGCCGTCGTCGTCCTTTTCGCTTACGTCTATAAACGCGCTCGTTTCAGCGTAATCTTCAAAAGTGATATAGAATTTATACGTTCCTACCTCGGAAAGTTTGAAGTATGCGCTCGTTGTGCTCGTGAACGAAGTAGAATCGGGTTTTGCGTAATAAACGGTCTTTTTAAGGTCGCTTAAGTCGTAAATATCAGAAACGATAAGATCCTTTTTAGCGGTTGAGTCGCCTTCGGCAACTTCCACGGTTAAATCGGGATAATAGAAGCTTTCTCCTTGGTTGCCCTTTGCTTCAGCTTTGTCGGTAACGGCTTTTTGATAAGCCTTGATAACTTCGATATCGTCGGTGTATCTTACGCTGTTTGCGTTGTTAGAAGAATTTATCACGTAAAAGACGAGCGTTTTGCTCTTATACTCGCGTTCGCTATCCTTCTTGGTGAACACGCGCATAGTCATTTCGATTGCGTCGTATTTTGCAGGAACTTGCTTAAAGGTAAACGCGGTTGAGGAAGAAGTGCTCATTTCGTCGCTATAATCTTCTTCTTTAGCGCCGCTTTTAGCATAATCGAAATAGTAAGATATGGAATTGCCGTCGGCATCTTTTTCGTCGAGAACAAGACCGTTGGCTACGATGACTTTTTCCGCCACGTAGTCGGCTTTGTATTCATATCCGCTTGCAAAGCGCGCGTCGGCAACCTTTTCGATGATTGCTCTGTCTGCGGTATCGGTAGCGGCAAACGCTAAACCGAGCGTTGCGGGCATTACGCACAAAACTGCCATGGCCGCAGCGAAAAACAAAGATATTTTTTTAATCTTCATAAAAGTAAAACTCCCGTTATCCTACGCGCCCGCCGCCTTTAACGGCAACTAGCGCATATTATCATTATAACTTACTATATTGTAAACTAACGCTTGAATTTTGTCAATTAAATAAGCGCTTAATGGCGAATTTTTTGCAATCAAAAAGCAAATAATGTTTTTTTCTTGCTTAAAATAAAGGCTCGACGCCCTAAAACCTTTCGATTACGGGCGATATATCGAATAAATTCCACGGAGTACCGTCTATCGGAGACTCGATTTTAAACACCAAACGCTCTTTAGAAACAGGGTGCGAAAACGCAAGCGACGTTGCCCAAAGCGCAATGTTGCCTTTTTTTGCATTTTCGCCGCCGTAGCGCATGTCGCCGTAAAGCGGACAGCCTATTGCGGACATCTGCACGCGAATTTGATGCGTTCTGCCCGTGTGAAGCACTACTTTTACGAGCGTTAAACCTTTTTGCTCTTGCAAAACGTTGTATTCCAGCTCGCAAAACTTCGCGCCCTCTACGGTGGGCGGGCATGCGTATACCATATTGTTTATAGGATTCTTTTTTAAGTAGTGCGTTAAAATCGCTCTGTCTTCGGTCGGGCGCTTAGTTAAAACGGCTAAATACTTTTTTTCGAAATCGCCGTTTGCCATTTGATCGGATAAACGCGACGCGGCTTTCGTGCTTTTTGCAAACACCATAACTCCGCCGGTAACCCTATCCAAACGATGCACGAGCCCTACGTATACGTTGCCCTTTTTATCGTATTTTTTGCGTACGTAATCTTTAACCACCGTGAGCAAATCGATATCCTTGGTTTGGTCTTCGCAACAAGGTACGTTTTGCGGTTTTAAAACGACTATCACGTGGTTGTCTTCGTATAAAATTATTAAATCGTCGCTCGTCATGTTAATCATAATCGTAGCTCCTTTTGTTAAATAAGTGGGGCTATAAGCCCGTTATCGGCATTTTCGCGATAAATAATCTTTTAATAAACGCTAGTTTTTTAAATAGAATAATCCGCTTGCGCCGCACGGAAGCACTATTCCTTCTTCGGTAGGCAAGCCTACTTCATACGCTTCGATTTTTCCGTTTATACCCTTTAAGGCGAGCGCGAGCACGTTTTTTAAAACTTGCGGCTGAAGCCCCGTGGTGTAGCTGTTTATCAAAAAGAAAAGCGGATTGTCGGATAAAACGTCGCGGCAGAGCGTTACAAGCGAATATAGCTCGCTTTCTATTTTCCACATTTCGCCGTTAGGACCTCTGCCGTAGCTAGGCGGATCCATAATTATAGCGTCGTAACGACGACCGCGCTTAATTTCGCGCTGAACGAACTTTTTACAGTCGTCTATTATATATCTGACAGGCGCGTTTTCAAGCCCGGAAAGCCGCACGTTTTCACCCGCGCGCTCGACCATACCTTTGCTTGCGTCTACGTGGCACACGCTTGCGCCCGCTTTTAGGCACGCAACCGTAGCCCCGCCCGTATACGCGAATAAGTTAAGCACGCTTATAGGTCTGCCCGCCCCTTTTATAAGCGCGGACATTTTATCCCAATTTACCGCTTGCTCGGGGAACAACCCCGTGTGCTTAAAGCCCATGGGCTTAATTTTAAAGGTTAAATCGCCGTAACTTACGGTCCAATCGTCGGGAATTTTTTTAAGATATTCCCACGCGCCGCCACCCGACGAACTGCGCACGTATTTCGCGTTTAGCCCTTTGTAGCTATCCATATCGACGGAGGCGGGCCATATAACTTGCGGATCGGGGCGCAAAAGCACCACGTTGCCCCACCGCTCCAATTTGTAACCGTCGCCCGTGGCTATGACGGAAAAATCTTTCCAATTATCGGCACAATTCATATAAAAGCCCTTTTAACGCGTTTTTTGTACGGATAAAACTACTTTTTCGCCGCAAATATCGAGTTCTTTTTTAAATCCGCCCTCTTCGGGTGAAGTACAGAGCACTTCTTCGGCTAAAACCGCGGCTTTTAAATCGGCTGTTTTTTCGCCAAGAACCCTGAGTGCGTTACCCTCTGCCGAATATCTTATGATTATTCTGTCGGTAACCTCGAACCCCGCCTCTTTACGCATGGTCTGAATTTTAGAAACGAGTTCGCGCAATACGCCCTCGAGCAATAACTCTTCGGTGACGTGCGCGTCCAAAACGACGGTTAAGCCGTTTTCGCTTGCGGAAACGAACCCCTCGGCACTCTCGCTCGAAACGAGCAAGTCGTCAAGCGAAAATTCGACGTTTTCTCCGTCGATTTCGGTTACATAAGGTTTGCCCGATTTTACGGTAGCCACGACTTCGCTTGCGTTACAATTATCTAAAAACGCGCGAATAGCGCCTAACTTTTTGCCGTATTTGGGACCTAAAGTTTTAAGCTGAGGTTTGATTTTGTAGTTTACGAAACGCGAGGCGTCGCTTAATATTTCGACATGTTTTACGTTTAGCTCGTCACGCGCGATGGCGTAAAGCCCCTCGGTAAGTTTAACCGCTCTGTCGGTCGCAACGTAAAGCTTGTTTAAGGGCTGTCTGTTTTTTATATTCGCAGAGTTTCGCGCGCTTCTGCCCAATATTACTATGCTTAAAACGTCTTCCATTCCCGCTTCGAGCTCGGAGTCTACAAAACTCTCGTTGCAAACGGGGAAATCGCATAAATGCACGGACTTGGGTGCCTCTTTGAAAAACTCGGGAACTAAATTTAAATATATGCTCTCCGCCATAAAGGGCGTAAAGGGCGCGAGAAGCTTGGAAAGCGTTACCAAAACCGTCCATAATACGGTGTAAGCGGCGATTTTATCCTCGGTCATGTCGCTACTCCAATAGCGCTCTCTGCCGCGACGAACGTACCAATTCGAAAGCTCGTCTACGTAAGCCTCGATTTGACGTGCCGTTTCGAATATTTTATACTCGTTCAAGCCCGCGTCGACCTCTTTTACGAGCGTGTTCAGCTTGGAAAGCACCCACTTATCCATAAGGCTTAACTTGCAATCTTTTAAAGAATGTTCGGCGGGATTGTATTTGTCTATTTCGGCGTAAAGTACGAAAAACGCGTACGTGTTCCACAGCGTGCCCATAAAGCGGCGCTGTCCTTCGCTTACCGCTTCGTCGTAAAAACGCGAGGGAAGCCACGGCGCGGACGACG